>PXQR01000064.1 GCA_003021235.1 Halobacteriales archaeon QH_6_64_20
CGCGATAGCCCGCGAACAGGGTCAGCCCCGTCGCGATCACGAGCCCGATCGTGACCGCGATCGAGAGAAAGCCGGGTACTGCGGGCTCAGTCGCCACCGGTTTCACCTCCCTGTGGGCTGGAAGTCCCTCTCGAACCCTCCTCGTCGAAGATAACGAGGGCATAGTCCTCCCAGACTCGGATCGGGGCGATCACCGCGTCGGCGTCGTGACCGGTAATCCCGTGGACGTACAGCGCGTTCTCGGTCTCGTCGTAGTCCATCGTTAGGGTCCCGGGGGTAAGCGTGATCGAGTTCGCGATCGTGGTGATCGCGAGGTCGCTCTCGACGCGGAGGGGGACCTCGACGACGTCGGGTTCGATCGGCATCGAGGGCGCGAGCACCCGGTACGCCACATCGAGGTTCGCCGTGATCAGGTCCTTGCCGAACACGAGCAGGTAGGCCACGGCGTACGGCACCACGCGCACGACCCGCGAGAGCGAGACCTCCACGGAGTAAAAGCGCCGCAGGAGGAAGGCGATCGGCAGACCGACCACGAGGCCGATGAGGAATCGACCGACGATGGCGTTCGCTTCGAGGGGCACCCCGCGAACGAACAGCCACAACACGGCCATGCAGACGCCGAGCACCGGCCACCGCTTCATCGTGCGCCCCCGAGCGCCGACCACCCTCTCATCCTGTACCCCCGAGCACGGCACGGACGTAGCCCTCACGATCGAGTGCGGCCTCCGCGGCGGCCATCGCGGCGTCGGCGACGGGATCGAACCCGAGCCCGAGAACGACCAACGAGAGCGCGAGCACCGCGACGATGCCCACCAACCCGACCGATGGACTCGTGCTTTCGACTTCGGCGGCTCCCTCGGGAACGGGATCGGTGGCGGTACCCCCATCGGTCGTGGCGCGTCCGTCCCCGGAGACGGCCCCGTCGTCCGCGCCGCCCCAGAACTCGATCGCCCTCCCGGGCGGTCCCCAAAACCCCCGCGTCCACGCCCGGCTGAAGTAGACGATGGTGAGGATCGACCCGGTGAGCCCGATTGCGATCGCGAGGGCCGCGCCGCGCCCGTCGAGAGCGAGGGCGCTCCCGCTCGTATCGAACACCAGCAGCTTGGCGAAAAAGCCCGACAGCGGGGGAATGCCGATCAACGCGAGCGCGCCGAGGAGGAAGGATCCTCCCAGAACGGGGTCGCGGACGGCGATCCCGCCGAGGTCACGGAAACGAACGGTCCCGACCGTATCCTCGATCGTGCCGCTCACGAGGTACAACAGGGCCTTTGCGACGCCGTGATTGAGCGCGTAGACGAGCGAAGCGGCGATCGCGAGCGGCCGTATCGCAGGAACCGTAGCTCCAACCGCGAGCGGCAAAGTGACGAAGCCGATCTGACCGATGCTCGAGTACGCGAGCATGCTATCGAGATCCTCCCGAGAAATCGCGCCGATCCCCCCTACTAGAATGCTCGCGGCGGCCATGACGAACAGGATCGGGCCATAGAACGAGAGGAAGGACTCGCCCACGAACCCCGGCAACGAGAGTCCTGCGGGGAGGGTGGCGGTGGCGAAGACGGTGAAATTCAATCGAACTATCGCGTAGATACCCACTTTCTTGACGACGCCGGCGAGCATCGCGGCGACCGGTGCGGGTGCGGCGCGATAGGCGGCGGGCACCCAGAACTGAAAGGGCACGAGGCCGGCCTTGAGCGCGAAGACGCTGAAGAGGACGGCGGAGAGGCCGAGGACAGGTACCGGATCGATGCCGTACTCGCTCGCGTTCGCGAGCCGACGGGCCATATCGGCTATGTTGAGGGTACCCGTCGTGGCGTACAGCCCTCCGATGGCGACGAGCATGACTGCCCCGCCCAGGAGATTGAGCACGGCGTACCCGAGCGCGGCGCGGGTGTGTTCGGGGCCGCTGTAGAAGGCGACGAGCACGTAACTCGATAGCAACATGACCTCGAACCAGACGAAGAGGTTGAACACGTCGCCCGTGAGAAAGGAGCCGGTGACCCCGACCATCATGAAGTGATAGAGCGGGTGATAGGAGACCCGCTGGCCGTACGAATCGACGTAGAGCACCGAAAACACCACGGCGGCGAGCGAGAGCGCCGCGGCGAACGCGAGGGTAAATACCGAGAGGGAATCGGCGACGACGGTGATCCCGAAGGGTGCCTGCCAATCGGAGAGCTGGTAGGTGAGCGTGCCCTGCTCCGCAACTGCGGCGTAGAGCGCGGCGACGGCCCCGAGGTAGGCGATCGCGCCGAGCACGCTCACCGCCCGTTGGGCGCGATCGGAGCGTCGAACCAGCAAGGCACCGACAGCGGTCGCGAGCGGAGCCAGCAATGGGAGGATCGCGACCAGTGGGGACGGTATCGGCGGCGAGGGAGGTGAGTTCGCGGTCGTCGCTAGCGGGACCGTGTGAACGAACGTCGCCGACCAAGCGGCAAATTCAACCACCGACGCTCGCCTCCGATCGCCCGCTTTCGTTTTCGCTCGTAGTTCGGGTTTCGTTTTCGCTATCGTCGGCGGTGCATCGCTCGCCGCCGTCGGCGACGCTTCGGGCAAAGTCTTCGGTTCCGCCCTCGTTCCCCCCATCGCCCTCGTCCCGACGTCCGAGTTCGAACAGGTCGATCGTGCCGTGTTCCTCGTAGATACGGTAGGTAAGCACGAGCGCAAAGGCGGTGGTCCCGAGGCTGATCACGATCGCCGTGAGCACTAGCGCCTGGACGAGCGGGTCGGTGACGGCGGTCGCCGTGACCGCCTCGCCGTGACCCGGGACGATCGGCGCAACCCCCGAGAGCCCGCCCATCGTCACGAGGTAGACGTTCGCCGCCTGGGTCACGATCACGACCCCCCAGACGACCCGGACCACGTCCCGGCGGAGCACGAGGAAGGTCCCGAGCGCGAACAGGGTTCCCAAGACGACGGCGAGGACGAACTGGGTCATTCCGCACCCACCACCGCGACGATCGTGAGCAGAGCCCCGACGACGACCATGTACACCCCGACGTCGAAGACGAAGGCGCTCGCGATCTCGAACTCGCCGTAGATCGGCAGGTCGTGCAGGAAGACCACTGATTGGGAGAGGAAGGGCAATCCAAAGCCCATCGCGACGACCCCGGCACCGGCGGCAAGTCCGAGCCCACCCGCGAAGATTCGACGGTATTCGCTCACGATTGCCGGCCCGACGGCGAGGTCGTCGACCGTCGGTATCGCGCCAAGGAGTTCCGTTTCGAGGTATTCGAGACCGTAGACGATGTACAGTAGCGCGAAGGCCGCCGCGGTGAGCACGCCCGCGATGAACCCGCCGCCGGGAAGGTTGTGTCCCTGTACCAACAGCGCCCCGGCGGTGAGCAAGATAAGCGGCGTGACGACCCGGACGACGGTCTTTGCGATCAGCGTCGACTCGCCGACCGGCGTCGGGTCCTGATGCTCGACCGACTCGCTTTCCGTTCTCGCTGTCGCTTCCGCTTCGGCCTCGGTTTCAGTCCCCGTCTCGGCTTCGGGCGTCGGTTCAGTCATCGTTTCGCTTTCGATGTCCGCTTCCGTTCGCGCTCTCGTTTCCTCCTGCGTCCTCCGTTCGGTGTCCGCCATCGGCGTGTCTGCTCCACTGGCTCCCGCCGTCTCCCCGTCCGCGTCCGCCCCGCTGGTCCCGTCACCGTCCCGGGTCCGCTCGCGCTCGGCGTCGCTCACTGGGTCTCACCCCGTTCGCGCATGGCGATTAGGGTCATCACCGAGAGGGCAGCCATTGCGACCACCGAGATCTCGCCCATCGTATCGAACGCTCGGAAGTCCACGAGGATGACGTTGACGACGTTGCCGCCACCGCCGCCGTCCGGCAGGGGTGCCCGCTCGACGAAGAAGGTATAGATCGGTTCTTCGGGAGTGGCCGCGGTCGAGACGAGTACGGTGGTAAAGACCGTTATCCCGACGACGCCGGCGAGCACCGCGTCGCGGGCCGCCCTTACCGTACTGATCTTCCCGTAGAAGGTCGGCAGGCGATCGAGCACGAGCAAGAAGACCACGAGTACGAGCGTTTCGACGGTGAGTTGGGTCAGCGCGAGGTCCGGCGCGCTCGCGAGCAGGTAAAACAGCGCGACCATGAAGCCGAGGATCGACAGCGTGAGCACGCCCGCGATGTGTGAGGGCGCGACGGCCACGGCTACTGCGCCGACGACGGCAACCCCGAGCACGATGATGATCGGGAGCGAAAGCGACGTTCCTGAGAACGTCGGCAAGGAAACCCCGCCCGCGACGTACCCGCCGAGCGCGAGCGCGCTGACCGCCGCGAGCACCCAGACCGCGTACGTCCGAAGTAAGCCGTTCTGTGCCCGCGCGACGAGTCCGGTGCTAACGATCGACTGGAAGACCTCGATTCCCGCGTCGTAGTACCAGTTCGGGCTGATCGACCGCACCGAACTCAGATATCGCACGCCGTCGTGAAGCCGGTCGTAGACCGGCGAGAGGGCGATTCCGGCGGCGATCGTGATGACGCTCATGAGCACTGGTGGGGAGAGTTCGGTCGGGATGTAGACCTCGAAGCCGTGAGCTTCCCCCGGCACCGCGCTCGCGACGACCGACCCCACCAGGTTGTCGACGAAGAACTGGGGGACCGCGCTCACCGCGACGACCAGGAGTGCGAGCACCGCAGGCGGGACAAGCATAACAAGTGGCGGGGAGTGGACCTCGCCGAGCGAATCGGGTTTCTCGCCGACGAACAGCCACAGGAATCGGATCGAGTACAGAAACGTAAAGACGCTCCCGAAGACGGCGACGACGGGAAAGACCCACCAGAGGCCGCCGGCGGCGTGGGCGGCCTCGTAGGTCGTCTCGAAGAGCAGTTCCTTCGAATAAAACCCGTTGAACGGGGGTAGGCCGGCCATCGACAGCGCGGCGACGGCGGTGATCGCCGCCGTGACGGGTAGATCGCGGCGCAGGCCCCCTAATTCGGAGATGACCCGGGTTCCGGCTTCGTGGCTGACGATCCCGGCGACGAGGAAGAGGGCGGCTTTGAACAGGGCGTGATTAAGGATGTGGAAGGCCCCGGTCTCGGCACCGAGCACGCTCGCGAAGGCGAAGCCTGCAATGATGAGTCCAAGGTGCGAGGCCGTCGAGTAAGCGAGCAGTTCCTTGATGTCAGTCGCGCCGACCGCGAGCATCGCCGTGACGGTCATCGTGAGCAGTCCCAGTACGGCGAACGCGAGCGTCCACTCCTCGCCGACCAATAGGGGACGGAATCGTCCGACGAGATAGACGCCGGCTTTGACCATCGTCGCCGAGTGGAGAAAGGCCGAGACCGGGGTCGGAGCTTCCATCGCGTTCGGCAACCAGATGTGAAGCGGGACCTGGGCGGATTTGGCGGCCGCGCCCACGCCGATCAGCGCGAGAACCGGGACGAAGAGGCCGGTCTCACGGAGGGTCGTGCGCACGGCATCCGTGTTCGCGATCAGCGAGTCGGGTGCGCCGATCAACAGGAAGGTCGGCTCGCCGAGCGCCCGGGCGGAGACGGTATTGAGCAGGAGAAAAGCGACGAGCATGAATAGCCCGCCGGCGACGGTGATGAGAAGCGATTTGCGGGCGGCGTACCGCCCCGAGTCCGTTTCCCTGTAGTGGCCGATCAGCAGAAACGAGGAAACGCTCGTGAGCTCCCAGAAGACGAACAGAGCCACCAGATCCGCCGCCAGCGCGACGCCGAGCATCGAACCCATAAAGGCGAGCAACGTGGCATAGTAGCGGGTCTTCCCCGGTTCGTCGTGCATATACCCGCCCGAGTACGCGAGGATGAGCACGCCGACGCCGCTCGCGAGAAACGATATGAGGAGCGACAGGCCGTCGACGTAGAAGGCGAGCGAGACCCCAAGCGCGGGGATCCACGGAATCTCGATTAGGCCTTCGGAGCCGTAGAGCATCGCAACGAGAGCGAGACAGGCGAGCGCGACGCTCGCGGCGAAGTAGGCGGTTCGCTCGCCGAGCAGGCGGTAGACGAACGGGGTGAGAGCCGCCCCGAGGAAGGGCAGTGCCACGAGCGCGAGCACGACGGCGGCTTCCGGGGCGGACGTGGCCGCGGTCGTACCGGCACCGGTTCCGGTGGCGGCAAGGGGGATCGCGAGGGCGTCGCCTACCGACGACAGGGAGGCCAGAAGCGCCGAGAGCGGGGCGTCGAACGGCGTTCCGGGGTACACGTGGTGTTCTGCGCCGACGCCGAACTTAACCCTTGGCAAAACCGGGACACGAACGCAATCCGTGCCCGCTGGGCGGACTCGATCGCCGAGCCGGATTCGAGGGACGACGGCGACACGAACCCCTGTCGGGGAGCGAGCGATGGGCGGCGCGTCGGCGCGTCGTTGTGTCGTCGCGTGGTGAGGTGGGCCGATCGAACGAGTGGCCGAGGAACGAGCAACCGCGACCGGAAAAAAAGGTTCTTGTGCGCCGGCGTCGGTAGGCCGATCATGGGTCTGTTCGACCGCCTCGGCAACAACGACGACGGTCCTCGCGTCGCCTTCTTCGGTATCGATGGGGTCCCCTACAGCCTCATCGAGGACAACCCCGAAACCTTCCCGAACCTTTACGAGATGGGCACTGAGGGCTCGGTGGGCGCGATCGACTCGATCGTCCCGCCCGAATCGAGCGCCTGCTGGCCTTCGTTGACCACGGGCAAAAACCCCGGCGAGACGGGCGTCTACGGCTTCCAGGACCGGGAGAACGGTTCCTATGACACCTACGTTCCGATGGGCCGGGACGTCCAGGCCACGCGTCTCTGGAATCGAGTGCAAGAGGCGAACCGCGACGCGACAGTGATGAACGTCCCCGTGACCTTCCCGCCCCAGCGCGACGTCCAGCGAATGGTCTCGGGCTTTCTCTCGCCCGGGGTGGACGAGGCGGCCTACCCCGACGACTTCAGGGAGTATCTCAGCGACATCGACTACCGGATCGACGTCAATGCCCGGCTCGGCCACGAGGAGGACAAGAGCGAGTTCATCGAGGACGCTCACGCCACCGTCGACGGTCGCTACGAGGCATTCAGTCACTACGTCGAGCGGGACGACTGGGACCTCCTATTCGGGGTCTTTATGACCACCGATCGGGTGAACCACTTCCTCTTCGAGGACTACGAGCGAGACGGCGAGTACAAAACGGAGTTCCTCGAGTTCTACGAGAAGGTCGACGACTACCTCGGGCAACTGCGCGAGCAACTGGCTGACGACGTGACGATGGTCGTTGCAAGCGATCACGGTTTTACTACGTTGGATCACGAGGTCCATTGTAACGCCTGGCTCGAAGAGGAGGGCTGGCTTTCGTACGCCGAGGACGACCACGAGGAACTCGGCGACATCGCCGAGGAGAGTGAGGCATACTCGCTCATCCCGGGACGATTCTACCTCAACCTCGAAAACCGCGAACCGCGCGGGAGCGTCCCCGAAGACGACTACGAGGACAAACGCGCCGAACTGAAAGCGGCCTTGGAGAACTTCGAAGGACCCGACGGCGAACCGGTCTGTGAACGCGTCGTTGAAAAGGAGGACGCGTTCGGTGGCGTTCACGACGACATCGCCCCCGATCTCGTCGCGATCCCGTCTCACGGGTTCGACCTCAAGTCGGGCTTCAAGAGCCACGAGGAGGTCTTCGGGACCGGGCCGCGAAACGGCATGCACAGTTTCGACAACGCGACTTTACTGATCGACGACGGCGCTCGCGTGCGCGACGACGTGGATCTGTTCGACATCGCACCGACAGTCCTCGACCTAATGGATATCGAGTACGAGCGCGGCGAGTTCGATGGCCAGTCGCTGGCATAACAGAGTCACAGAGTCACTGGTCGTTATCCGTCGAGATCCGAGCGAGCGAACGGTATAGTCTACTGGCCGACTCAGGCCGAGATCGCTTTGCTTGAAGCCGTTCCGTCCGATCCGTTACGATCGACCTCCACGTACTATTGTGGCTATTGCTCCTATAGCTTTATAATGTGATCGGTCGGATATCCAGTACGGATGAGCGAAGATCGCACTACGATCTGGGTTTCGAGGGAAACCAAACAGCGCCTGCGAGAACGCGGAGAGATGGGGATGACGTTCGACGAGTTGCTACAGGACATCCTCAATAGGATAGACGAACTGGAGTGCGAGAGGGGCGAGCAGTGACCCATCACGACGTCGTCTTCGGTGACTCGCGCGATATGCGAGAGGTAGACGACGAGAGCGTAGAACTCGCCGTTACCAGTCCGCCGTACGTTACCACTAAGATGGAGGAAGGCCAGGACTTCCAATACACGAACCACCTCGAACTGTGCGAAGAGGTCTTCGAAGAGGTGTATCGTGCGTTGATCCCGGACGGGCGCTTCGTTCTCAACGTGGGTGACATATACACGAAATACCTCCACGACGACGAGAAACTACACAAAGTACCGCTCGCGATCGACACGTTCCAGCGTGCCCGAGAGGTGGGGTTCCGCCAGTTCGATCAGATAATCTGGGACAAGGGGTTCACCAGGAACTTCGGTGGACCACTGCTCGGAACGTACCCATACCCGCCGAGCATGTTCTTCAACAACTACTACGAGTACGTATTCGTCCTCAGAAAGCCCGGCGAACGTCCGGCTAAGACCCGTGAACAACGGGATCGAAGCAAACTCGACAAGTCCACGTGGCAGGAATACATGCAGAACTGGTGGCGCATCGAATCGACTACCGAACGGTTCGACGGTCACCACGCGGTGTTTCCGATCGAACTGCCGAAGAGAGCGATCGAACTCTATAGCTTCGAGAACGACACGGTGATCGACCCGTTCGCCGGAAGTTGTACGACCGCTCTCGCTGCAGCCAGAGCTGGACGGAGCAGCGTCTGTTACGAGATAGACGACGAACTCGAAGAAGTCGTGGGAGCGAGGCTCAATCCCGATCAGACGACGCTCGGGGACGTAGAAAGCAGTCCGACGTACGAGTTCATACATCGGGAGGACGTCCATCCCGGTATGAGTCAAATGTCCGTCGAAGAAAGCGAAACGCAGGAACTCGAACAGGACTAACCATCGGTGTTCGAGACACTGTTACCGTCGAGATCGAGTTCGGATACGATGGCACTCAACTCGGCTCGTAGTTCAGAGAGCGTTTGCACTTGATAGATCCCATCGATTATCCCCTGCTCTCGTAGCTCGAATATCTCGGTTAAGTCGGAAACTCTCCTCCTCCACATCGGGCCGTCGAGCACCATGTACAGCGGGATACCTTTTCGGGCGACGTAGCTCAGTTTCTCGATGTCGCCGAGAGCGTCGGTCTGTTTGCTTCCCGTGGAACTGACGTACGCCTTCGCTTCGATCAGGACTTGGGCGTCGTTAAGGCTCGGGATCACGTAGTCAGGACCTTTCCTGAACGTAAGCGTCTCGTCATCTACAGTAACTTGCGCTCGACCACCGACATGAGTGAACTGTTCGTTTTCTTCTAAACCGAGGGCTTCCAGTACGTCAACCCTGATCTTGTCCTCCAACCAATCGCCGGACGCTTGCCCTCGATACGCCGACCCCGTTCCGGTCACGTACCGGGCTTCGAGAACGTCCCAGTGAGTGAAATCGTCACGGTCGCCTCGGAGGTCGTCTCCCAGTAGGTCGATTGCGAACTCGAAGAAGGTCCTTTTGAAATCGTCGTTTTCCATTCGACGCTGTATTTCGTTCACGACAGCACCCTTAGAGGAGTGTTCGAGCGGGAGTTCTGCCCGCAGAAGCGTGGTCCACGAATCGAGGCTATGGAAGCTGGCTGATAGCCGAAGTACCTCTCGAACGACCGTCTTATCCGCTACGATCGCCTCCGCTAACGTGTTTTCCGTTACGTTCGCAAAGTCGCTCGTCGCGCCCTGCAAGGTGATGTATGCCTCTTCGAGTTCCTCCGTACCCACAGCGAAATCGTGTGTGGAGAGGTTTTCGAGGAACTCGTCGATCTCTCGTTTCGTCACGTATCTCGCTATCAGGGAGGTTGCATGTATCTATTTTCGAGAAGGCTACGTATAATCACGGACGCGTTCTGATCGTCTCGCCGTGACCTCGGTAACTGTATGATTCTGTGACAAGCGAGGCTATCGTCGATCAAAGGGCGCTGTAGTTGACTTCTGACCCACGGTTTATACCCCCTCCGTTCCGATCCCGTCAGTATGGCTCCCTCGGACGCCGAACGCAAGGACCTGGAGAACCTCCGGCTCCGACTGCGGACGATGAGCGGGATCGAGAAACTAGAAGCGATCGAAAACGACGAGTGGGACGAGGCCGAAAAAGCGGAGGCGCTCGGGAAAAGCGTCGCTTACGGAACCGCCGCCGATCACGTCGCCACGGTCCTCGAAGGCGGATACGAGCACATGAGCGTCCAGGAGACGATCGAGGACCTCCCCCAGCAGTGGACGCTCAACCTGCTTCGCTACGCCGCTTATACCGAACGCGACGAGAACTGACTCGCCCGAGTCCCGCATAGCTGCTACGATCGGCCGTGATCGGTCGCAAAACGCCGCACGACCGGCTCGAACGACTGTCTCGCGGGTCGCCGGCATGACGGAGCCGTTATCCGACTCGGGACCCGAATCGAGGATATGGCAAAAGGTACGGTTTCGTTTTTCAACGAACGAGGTAGCTACGGGTTCATCACGATCGAAGAGGCCGACGACGGAGAGGAAGAGAGCGATAGTGACGGGGACGACGATGACGACGTGTTCTTCCACATGGCCGATCTCAGCGGGCCGGACCTCTCCGAGGGCCAGGAGGTCGAATTCGAGATCCAACAGTCCGACAAGGGGCCGCGTGCGGCGAACCTCACCCGACTCGGCGACGCCGCCGTCGACGAAGAGGAGGGCGAGCGCCGGGACGACGGCGTGATAGTCGACGACGACGGCACCGAGTGGGTCAGCATCAACGACATGTAGTTCGCCTCCGTCGTCGACCGACTCGGCGCGATTCGACTCGGTTTCGTTCGACGAAGATTTCACCTACCAACGCGCGGTTTCGCTCTCCGTCCTGATGAGTACGGTCGCTTCGCTGGCCGTCCGCGCCAAAGAGAAGTGATCGGCCGTCGGCCGTTCGTCACGTTTTCGACCAGCTCGCAACCGAACCGAACTCAGTCGTTACAACAGCCGCCGACGTTGTCGCCGAAGTCGAGTGCGAGTTCCGCCGAGATAGCGTCGTCGACCGCTTCGAGGCGGGCTTCGAGTTCGTTTTGCGCTTCCAAGAACTCGGCCATCACCGGGATCGCGTGTAGTTCCTGCTGGGTCGCTTGGAGTTCCTCGAGGTCTTCCTGGGTAGCGTTCCCGCTTTGACGTGCGAGCATGAACTCCTGGCGCGTGGACTCGAACTCCTCGATCTTCGCCTGGGCCTCCTCGCTTTCCTGCACTGTGCGACGCGCCTCCTCGAAGGCCTCGTGTTCGGGGGAGTCCGCGATCGCCGCGCCGAGGTCACCTGCCAGTTCTTCGATTCGCGTCGCCTCGCCGGCACTCGTCGTATCCACGTCGGTTTCGATGCTCATACCTCAGTTTAGTAGCTGACCCGATTTAGTCCTGGCGACCGCGGCCGGTTCTCCAACGGAACGGAGTCGGTGGACGGCGGACGCTGGCCCGAGTAGATCGGCGGTCACGAGGACGTTACGCCGACCGTGGACTTCTGCTCGATCGATTCAGTTGTTCATCCGATCGACCGTCTCGCGGGCCGCCTCGAAGTGGTCGGGTTCGATGGCGATCTCGCCCGCTCGCTCGGACGCCTCTTCGGGGCCGATGTCGGTGGCGAACTCCCGGATCGCACGCATCGACGCCTCCCGTATCAGGGCTTCGAGTCCCGCGCCGGAGTACCCGTCCGTTCCGGCGGCCAGCGCGTCGAGATCGACTTCCTCGGCAAGGGGCTTACCCCGGCCGTAGACGCCTAAGATCGCCCGCCTCGCTTCCTCGTCGGGCTCGGGCACCTCGACGTGTGACTCGAAACGACCCGGACGGAGGAGGGCCGGATCGAGCACGTCCCGACGATTCGTCGCGGCGAGCACCACGAGATTGGGGTTCTCGGCTAATCCATCGAGTTCGGTGAGCAGTTGGGAGACCACCCGCTCGGTGACGCCGGAGTCGCCGCCCGCGCCGCGCTCGCGGGCGATCGCGTCGATCTCGTCGAAGAAGATTATCGCCGGGGCGGCCTGGCGGGCCCGGTCGAACACTTCTCTGACGCTTTTCTCCGATTCGCCGACGTAGCGATCGAGCAGTTCGGGGCCGGCAACGTGTATAAAATTCACGTCGCTCTCGCCGGCGAGCGCACGCGCGAGCAACGTCTTGCCGGTGCCGGGCGGCCCGTAGAGGAGAACACCCGACGGTGGCTCGGTCGCCGTCGCTTCGAACAGCGGCCCGTAGGCGAGCGGCCACTCGATCGCCTCCGTGAGGGTTTGTTTCGCCTCGTCCAAGCCGCCGACGTCCGCGAAGGTCGTATCGGGGGTCTCGGCGACGTACTCGCGCATCGCGGAGGGATCGACCGCCGCCATCGCCGCCTCGAAGTCTTTCTCACCCACTTCAGGGTCGGCTTCTTCCCGGCGTAACGCGGCCATCGCCGCCTCGGTTGCGAGAGTTCTGAGATCCGCTCCGACGAACCCATGGGTTCGCTCGGCCAGCCGATCGAGATCGACGTCGTCGGCCAGCGGCATCCGACGGGTGTGTACGTCGAGGACTTCCCGGCGACCGGCGACGCCGGGAACGCCGATCTCGATCTCCCGGTCGAACCGGCCGCCCCGCCGGAGCGCCGGATCGATCGTATCGACCCTATTGGTCGCGCCGATGACGACCAGTTCGCTCCGGGGATCGAGGCCGTCCATGAGGGTGAGCAACTGGGCGACCACGCGGTTCTCGGCGTCGGCCTCTTCGTCGCGACTGCCGGCGATCGAGTCGATCTCGTCGATGAAGACGATCGCCGGGGCGTTTTCCCGCGCGGCCTCGAACTGCTCTCGCAGGCGTTCTTCGGATTCGCCCTTGTACTTCGACATGATCTCGGGGCCCGAAATCGTCGCGAAATGGGCGTCGACTTCGTTCGCGACCGCGCGGGCGATGAGCGTCTTGCCGGTGCCCGGCGGGCCGTACAAAAGCACGCCCGACGGCGGGTCGATCCCCAGCCGACGGAAGCGTTCGGGTTCGGCGAGGGGCAGTTCGATCGTCTCCCGTACTTGTTCGAGTTCCTCGTCGAGCCCGCCGATGTCCTCGTAGGTAACCCGGTCGGCCGAGCCGTCGGACGTCTCGGTCGTTTCCGACGACGAACCTCCGGTAGACGCCGGTTCGTCACCGGTGCCGGCCGACGACCCCGTTCCCGTCCCCGCCTCGGTGCCCGCGCCCGTATTCGTATCCGCGTCAGCCGGGGCTCCTGAATCGGTCGTGCCCGATTGCCGGCCGTCCCCATCGCTCCCCTGCTCGGCGGCTCCGGTGTCCCCGCTCTCGGTCCCGGTGACGGTCACGTTCGTCCGGTCGGTGACTTTCACTGTTCCATCCGGATCGGTCGCCGAGATCCGCACGCTTCCGATCCCGGAGCGTTCGATGTGGACCCGCTCGCCGGCTCTGATCGGCCGGTCGGAAAGCGCCCGCTTGACCGCGCGGTCGAGCCCGTCGATCGTCGTCGGGATCGCCATCGCGACCGTCACCGAACGGGCGTCCTCGACGGTAGCGGGACGGACGACCACCCGATCGCCGATGGTCACGCCCGCGTTCGCCCGCGTGTCGGCGTCGACCCGCACTGCGTCGGCCTCGATGTCGCCGGCCGGCCAGCCCTTCGCAACCGTCTCTCGACCCTCCGAGCCCTCGATCACGACCGTATCGCCGCTCAGTACGCCGAGCCGCCGACGAGCCTCGCCCGAGAGGCGTGCGACCCCGCGACCGGCGTCGCGCTTTCTGGCTCCCCTGATCGTCAGCGGAACGGCCGCTCCATCGCTCATAGGATGGGTAGGGGTACGTCGGGCTTGACTGTTCGCTTCCCGTGACCGAGGCGAGAACGAATCGAGGGGGCACGCTACCGATCGACGACCGCGAGCTCTCCGGTTCGAACCGTGAGACGCTTACCGGCGGCGTCGCTTCGGAGTTCGTTCGAGCACGGAGGAGGTGAGGTGACACCTCTACAGGAACTCGTTTTCCGGTCGTCTCCCCGTGACCGATGTGTTCTCACTTCTCTCTGCTCGTCCCGTTGGCTCGAAGGAACTCCTCTGCGGTCGTACCCAGTCCGCAGATCAGCATAACCCACCGGAACAACCTACCGACCCCTGCGAACAGCTGATAGCCGCTGAGTCCAGCCACGACGGTCCCGGGTATCATACCGTGTCCCAGCCGTCCGACGGCGGGGTCGGGATTCGCATGCGAACTGACGCTCGTGAGCACTGAGATCGCCTCCCCGTGATACCGCGTTCCTCGATCGAAGCCCCGTCTTCGCCCCCGGAGCCGGCACGCCTCGGGCCCCGTTCGGGGGAACACATATGTGAGACGACAGCCCACCCTCCGGTATGGTCGTCGAAACCGAACGCGACGACAGGATCTGGTACGAGTGCGAGGAGTGTGGTATGCTGCTCGAAACCGACACGGAAGCCGAACAACACGAGCAACGCTGTGACGCCGAGGAACCGAGTTACGTCCAGTAGGTGATGGACGACGGGCAACCGAAGTACGCCCGAGAGTACCGAGAGCACCGAGAGCGGCTCACCAACAGCCGGCGCGACCGGTACTGCCGCCCGCGATCGCTTCTCGGCCGACGAGGTCTTCGCGCGGATCATAGACGCTGCCGACGAGGAGATCACCTCGGGAACTCGTAAGCTGTATTTCAGCGGGGTGGCCGCGGGGTTTACGATCGCGATTGCCTTTCCACTATTTGCCTCGCTGACCGGCCCGGGCCGAGTACCCGCTCGACGAACTGGCGAGTCACGCGCCCTGTGATCTCCTCGTGCTCAGGGCACGTGCGCTCGACGCCTCGCGGGTCCTCCTGCCGATCGCAGGGGGGCCGAAGCCGAGTTGAGCGCCGAGGTCGCGCGGGCGCTTCGCTCCGCGCTCGGGTCGGCGGTCACGCTGTTGGGCGTCGTCGACGACCCCGACGAACGCGAGGCCGGCGAGCTATCCGGCCTCGTCTCCGGTCGCCGCGGGCTCCTCGGGCGGGGCGACGAGTTCGTAGGAGCGTTCGGCGATCTCGTCTTCCTCGAAGACGAACACCCGCCCGCGGGCGGTCTCGGGGTCGGCTTCGATCTCGACGCGGGGATCGGTATCGCGAACTGTTACGCCGGGAAAGATCGAGGTTTCCTCGCCCGAATCGAGCACCACGCGGCCGACCCCGGTCGCATCGAGGATGTCGTCGTGGGTATTGAGATCGTTGACGTAGATCATCACGCCCTCGGTTTCGGTCGGGTCGGTAACGAGGACGTGGACCTGTTTCATCGGCGCGGTCGTGAGGGTCCCCTCGATTTTCGTGGGGACGCCGTGGTAGAACGCCTGTCGGTCGTCGGCGTAAGTCACGACGATGCCTTCTTCCCGGAGTTCGACCCCTAAGGTGTCGGGCGAGACGTCGCTTCGCGTGCTCATACTACGAGTACTGCCGCAAGGCGAAAAAGCGTCGCGCTCCGACCCGCCGATCGCGCGTGGGGGTCGCGGGCGAGGGTCACGATCGCCTCGCGAGCGGGAACCGGATGGTTTACTCGATCGGACTCGTAGCGCGGAGCATGCAGGCGTTCGCGCCCGGAAGCATCACCGCCGTTTTCACCCCGCTGGCCGACGGTAGCGGGTCGCGAGGCGTCAGCGTCGCAACCGCCGACGGGGTCCGCGCGACGGTTTCCCCATCGACGGCGACCGAATCGGCGGTATCGCTCGACGGCACCGAGACGGAGTTCGAGCCGGTGACGCGCCTTCTCGATGCACTCGACGTCTCGGCGACGGTCGCGCTCGATTCGGAGATCCCGGTCGGCTGTGGGTTCGGCGCGAGCGGCGCGGCGACGCTCGCGAGCGCGCTCGCGGCGAACGCCGAGTTCGGTCTCGACATGGAACGGGAGGCCCTTCTCGACGCAGCCCACCGCGCGGAGGTCGCGGCCGGCACCGGCTTGGGCGACGTGTTCGTTCAGAACGTCGGCGGACTGGTCTACGATGTCGGCAACGGCCGCGAGCGTATCGATTGTGACGAACGGATCGGCTACACCTCTTTCGGCGGGATCGACACCGCGAGCGTGCTCGGCGACGAAGCATTGATCGATCGCATCCGAACGGAGGGTACCGCGGCCTTGGCGGACTTGTCCGCCACCCCGACGCTCGTGGACGTCCTCGCGCGCTCCTGGACGTTCGCACGACGAGTCGACCTCCCGACGGACCGGCTCGTCGAGACGATCGAGGAAATCGAGGCTGCCGGCGGCGTCGCGACCATGGCGATGGTGGGTGAGACGGTCGTCGGGATCGGCCCCGGCACTGGAGAGGTGCTCGCGAACGAAACGGGCGTCGCGAACGAGGGCGCACGACTGGTGTAGCCGTGACGGGCGCTCGGAGAACCGGCAGCGAGTACCAGGCGTACCAGGCGAACGCGGTTTTCGACGGCGTGAGCACCGAACGAACGCGAGCGAGAGCGCAAGGCATCCTCCCGCCGGACAGTCGGATCGCCACGCGTAAGTATCGCGCCGGGAAGCATCCGGTATGACGTGCCGTGGACGGGCACGCGCGCCCGCGGCGGGGACGATCTGCAACGCCTTTGCGACGGGAACGGGCGCGGCCTTCGCGATCGACCGGCACACCGAAGCGACGGTGACGCTTTCCGGCAGCGCACCCGACTCGCGAGCGCCGAACGACTCGTCCGGAGCGAGCGAACTGAACGTCGTCGGCGCGGTTGCGGGCGCGCCCGACGCTGACACCCGGCTCGTCGAGCGCTGTGTTTCCCTCGTCGTCGCGACGTTCGGCGGCGAAGGAAGCGACATCGAGCACGGACGGGTCGAAACCGATAGCGACGTCACGATGGCCGCAGGGCTGAAGAGTTCGAGCGCCGCGGCGAACGCAGTCGTGCTAGCGACGCTCGACGCGCTCGGCGTCTCGATCACCGACCCGAGCGACGAGCGCGCCGGTGATGACGACCTGCGTGCCGACGACGCGGGCGACACTGCCGACGAACGCGACGCCGACAGGGAGTACGTCGATGGTGATGGAAGTGCGAACGGAACGGAGGACCAGGCTTCGGCGAGTCGGACGGAGACCGAGAGCGAAGCCGGCGTGACGCGCGCCGAGGCCTGCCGACTCGGGGTGCGGGCGGCCCGGGAGGTCGGCGTCACGGTGACGGGGGCGTTCGACGACGCCTCGGCGAGCATGTTAGGCGGCGTGACCGTCACCGACAACGCCGACGATCGCCTGCTGGCACACGACCGCGAGTTCGATCGGAGCGTACTGGTCTGGACACCCTCCGAGAGAGCGTACAGCGCCGATGCGGACGTCGAGCGCTGTCGGCGGATCGCGCCGGTCGCGGAAGGCGTCGCGGACCTCGCGCTCGACGGCGCGTACGAGCGGGCGATGACCACCAATGGCCTCGCGTACTGTGCGGCGCTCGGGTACTCGCCCGAACCGATGATCGAGGCGCTCGCGGACGTCCGGGGCGTCTCGCTCTCGGGAACCGGGCCGAGCATGGTCGCGGTGGGCGAGCGCGCGGCGCTCGAAGCGGTGAAAGAAAGCTGGAGCGACAGGGAGGGACGCACGTGGCTCACGAGAACGAACCCGAACGGAGCGACGACGGCGTGACGCCGACCGCGCCGGACGAAACCGACGAGATGAGCATCGACGAGCTACGCGCGGAGATCGAGACGATCGATCGCGAACTCGTCGAACTGATCGCTCAGCGGACCTACGTCGCCGATACGGTCGCGCGGGTGAAAGCAGACCAGGACCTCGCGACGACCGACGAGGACCAAGAGCAAGCGGTGATGGACCGCGCCGGCGAGAACGCTTCGAGGTTCGAGGTCGACTCCAACCTCGTGAAAGCGATCTTCCGGTTGCTCATCGAACTCAACAAGATCGAACAGCGCGAACGGCGATAACGCTCCCCACGTGGCCCCTCGTGGCGGTCGGGTCCGTCGAGAGGAAACCCGATCGTTGAGCCCCCCGGCCGAACGACGACCGCATCAACTGACTCCCTCGGTGATCGGCGCCCACCGGTAGTTCAGACATAAAGCGTGTGCGCGTCCCCGAATCGACCCCGTAGGTTCGGCGTTCGGTCCGCGTCTCCTCGCTGGCGATCGTCGCCGGCGAGGCACAACCGGCGAGAACCCCGACGAATCCGGTCACTGATCCCGTTACGAACGCTCTCCGAGTCGTCTTCGATCCGTCCATCTCTCATTCTTCGTTCGACGCCCGCTCCAGGAACCTACCGTCGACGTGCGTTCAGTGTGTGATACCGTCGCAACACGACGCATGCAGAACGTGACGACTGTCCGCTGCTGGCTGTTTCGTCCGCTCGAAGGACGACGGGGCGTTCCTTCCGGTTACGGAGTGTTCACAGCGAACGCGGTCGGACTGACGATAGGCCCCGATCGACGGAAGGCGCAGTGATAGATCACATTATCGGTGGTTGCTTCGGATATAGCAAACATCGCTGCGGTACCGTTCGGTCTCGAATACGGGGAATCGTCGTGTTTCGTCGTCAGAGGAAGGTGTGTATCGAGGCAGTCGGACGAACCCGACTCGACACCCCTACAGCGACGACCGAGACTTGCGGGCCTCGTTCCGAGAAGTAACCTCCGCAATCCAGCGGGCGGTGATCCGTGCTCGTATCGTCGAATCCTGAGTCCGCGCTACGCCGTCGGTCCGAACGTCCGGCCAACCCGTCAGTCGATCAGTCTGGACTGTTCGTTCCCTCATGACGATTGAGGATAGGACCGATACCGGTGTGAGAACTGTGCCGCAGGCGTGAGGTGTTTTATGACTGATTGCCCGAAATCGAACGGATGAGGCGAGAGCATGCGCTATCTCGAACTGAGCGTCGATCAAGCGCCGGACGAACGCCATCCGATGCATCGGTTCGTAGTCGAACACGACGCTTACGGAGTTACGAGACTGCTCTACCGACACCAGTACGCCGAGACCGAACACGCGCTGTTGTTCCACATCGAGGGGCCGGTCGATCCGTACGAGAGCGCTATCGACGAACTATCGTCGGTCCGTGAGTTCGAACTCGCTCCCTGTCCCGACGTGTCGTTTTACCTCTACCTCCGGGAACGCCTCTCGGAGTACGATCAGGCGTTCGCGGACGCGTTGACTCGATCCGGATTGTTGCTCATCAGGCCGATCGAGTACCGCTCCGACGGGACGACTCGCCTGACGGCGGTCGGACCGACCGAGGCCGTCCAAGGGGCGGTCGACGACGTCTCGGCGACGAGCGGCGTCGAGGTACTCACAGTTGGCGAGTACGCCGCCGGCCGGATCGACGCCCGCGTCGGGTTGACCCCGCGCCAGTTCGAGGCCGTCGCCGAAGCCGTCGATAGTGGGTGCTACAACGCGACCCGGAACGCCACACTCGAAGACATCGCATCGCGCTTAGGGTGTTCGAGCGGGACCGCCGGGGAACTTCTCCGCCGAGCCGAGCGTACAGTCATGTCCGATCTGGTCGCTGGCGGACCGTTCTGATCGAGTAGCGAGCTGCCGTGTCCGACCTGGAATCGGTTTCCGGACACTGTCCTGAACGCGTTCGTATTCGTGATCGCCGAGGTGGGGACGTGCGGAGTTCGGCGACGCCGCGCTTCGCCTCACGCTCCTCGAGGCGGAATGGCGCCGTTCATCGCCTCGAACAGCCGTTCGGTGACGATCGCTTCGGTCAACCCGATCAGTTCCTCGGCCGTGTCCAGTGAGGCGAAGAGTCCGAGCGGAATCCGACCGCCGGCCATGTGCCCGTGGCCGCCGGCGTTCCCGACGTCGTCGAACCATCCGCCGAGCCGTCTGCCGACGTGTACGGACGGATCTCTCGTACGTGCGCTGAACTGGATCGCGTCGCCGGCGATGCCGAAGACGATCGCCGTGTCGACTCCTTCTGGATCGAGCAGGTGGTCGGCGGCTTGTGGAAGCGCGTCACGCTCGCTCGTGCAACCGACGGTCGAAACCAAACAGGCCCCTCTCACAGTGCGGCGAGCGACGGCTCTCCCGATCGCGTCGAGCGTCGACGGCGTGAACGTAGAATCAGAGAGCCGTCGGGGGGTCCCCACGTCGGCGTGTGGTTGCAGGAACTGTGCAGCAGCGTATTCGCTCGGCGTGACGCCACGCATGAATTCCAACGTCTCGCGCCGGATTCCGAACAGCAGGGCCGTCGCGAGCCGGTCGTCGAGCGGGACGTCGAACTCGTCTACGTACTCCGTCAGGATCGTCGCTGTCGCGCCGACCGCCGGCCTGCTGTCCACATAGGTGGCCGACACGTCGTCGACCGAGTGGTGATCGACGACGACATCGATCGGAGCGGTGTCCGAGACCCGGTTGTTCTGCCCCGGTGTCGAGTGGTCGACGAACGCGGTGAGTTCGTACGCTTCGAGGCGTGCGTCCGTGAAGGTCGTCAGCGGGACGTCGAGGAGGTTCACCATAGCCCGGTTCTGCTGGTGGGTGATCTCGTCTTCATAGAGGAGTACCCGCTCGCCGACGCCGACGAGCTCGGCGAGGCGATCGAGCGCGAGCGCGATCGCCGAGAACGGCCTCGTCGTCGACTGCTCGGCGATGGACGAAATCGACGTGGACCCCGACGCACGGACCGTCCACGTGGAGCCGGGCGTCCGGGCCGGCGAACTCCACGAGGCGACCCAGCAGTTCGGATTAGCCACTCCGACCGGGAGCGCCGACGACATCGGAGTCGCGAGCTCGACGCTTGGCGGCGCGATCGGCTGGCTGCGGCGCAAGCACGGGTTAGGCGCTGACGCGCTTCGCTCGGTCGAGATCGTCACCGCCGACGGCGAACGACGGACGGCGAGTCCCGAGCGCAACCAGGACCTCTTTTGGGCGCTCCGGGGCGGCGGGGGGAACTTCGGCGTCGTCACCGCCTTCGAGTTCGACCTGTACGAGATCGGCCCGGGGGTGATGACGCTCGGCACGTTCTATCCGGCCAACCATGCAGAGGACGTACTGAAATCCCACCGGAAGTTCGTGGCTGACGAACCTGACGAACTGACGACGCTCGTCCTCTACGGACACGTCCCGCCGTTGCCGCCGATTCCCGAGGCGGCTCACGGAACGCCCGCAGTCGGGATCCTCGGCTGCTACGCTGGCTCCGTCGAGGAGGGCGAGGACGTTGTCGCCCCGCTCCGGGAGATCGCCGAGCAGATCGTCGATCTCAGCGGGTCGATGCCCTACGTCGCACTGCACGAGTTGGACTCGGCACTGTTCCTCGAGGGTCGGAACTACTGCTGACGATCGGCGTTCGTCGACGAACTGACCGGCGACCTCGTCGATCAGGTGATCGAACACGGCGACGAGGCTCCATCGGCGCTGTCGAGCGTCTCGGTGTGGCCGCTCGGCGGCGAGATGGGTCGGGTCGCGCCCGAGGAGATCGCCTTCCCGTGGCGTGACGCGGCGTACATGCTGAGCGTCGAGGCGAACTGGGAGGACGACGCCGACGAGGCGAACATCGGGTGGGCCCGCGAGACCGACGATGCCTTCCGGGACCTGGGTGCCGAGGGAGCCTACGGCGGGTTCCCGGGCCTCGGCGAGACCGACGAGGACGTCCCCAGGATGGTCTACGGCCGTAACCACGATCGGTTGGTCGGGATCAAACGCCGGTACGATCCCTCGAACGTGTTCTGAGGGCGTCGGACGACCGATGGGGCGGATCGGAGGTCACGATGGCCAACCCGTCGGTGTTCGCGCTCGGCGACCGAGTTCGGGACACCCGACCCCCGAACCCGATTCGGACGGAACCCCTTCGGGCCGTCCACGCCGGCACTCGCTCGTCGGTGCAGTACCGTTCAGTCGACTTCTTCGCGAGGGGAGCACGGGAGATACGACTACCAACGTGCGATGCGACCGTTTTCCATCTCCACGACGAATACCTGTGGGAACGCGCGTTCGGATCTATGGGTCGCAGTCCGATGCGTCTCGACCTCGATGGCACAGGACGTCCCGTCGGCCCAGAAGTTACGGACGACGAACCTCGCCTCTCCGGTCGTGCGTTCGGAACGCCGCTCGAGTGCTCTCCGAACCCCTGCCGGTCCGTGGTACTCCCCGTCGGGGTACTCCGGGTCGATGAATACGCCGTCCTCGGCGAAGACCGCGCTCACGTCGTCTTCGTCCCCGTCCTCGAAGGCCCCCAGTATCGCTTCGATGTATTCGCGTTCTATCCCCGTCATGGCACTGTCACGAGACGCGACCGCTCCGGTAGCCGCCTCGACCGTGCGTTCGTCCGGTCGTTCGTAGCATGGTCTTCGAACCCCGAACGCACGCCCGTCTTCGAAAACCCCGACGCTAGGTATGTAGTGCACCGTGTGGTCCCGCTCGCTACGGCGAGCCCCTGGCGAAACCCGGCTCGACGCTCCGCTGGCCGCGTTCGCCGAGTCGAAACGCGATCGTTCGACGCGTTCGCCGCTCGATCGACGCTCACAGCCCGTCCGCTAGCTGTCTAGCGTCCGGTTTTAGATCGCTACCCCCAGTATCCCCGTTACTCGTGTCACTCATGATATCGGACAGCACGGCTACGAGCGGTTCGTCGGGAATCGAGCGGGAACGGTGCTCGGCAGCCGTCCACGAAACGGGGACGGTGCCGACGTCCCGGGATGCAACGGTGAACTGCGGGCACGGCGACAGGGTACGACCATGACCGAGCGCTCACGACCGCCCGGCAGTAGCGGTCGGGGTCGCGACTTTACGATTCACGCCGTCGAAGTCGAGATCGTGTTGAACACGTTCGGCCTGCACATGCCCCACGGCGCGATGTACGTACTGGAGGAGGACTTGGAGGCCGTCCGTGCGGCCGACGGCGAACCGCTCGACGACGCGCATGCCCTGCTGGAAGAGGGGAAGCAGAAGGACCCGTCGGTCATCCAACCACTGGTGGTTCGCGCGAACAAAGGTGAGACGATCGAGATCGAGTTCGTCAACCACCTCGACCGGCACGCGTCGATCCACCAAACGGCGCTTCCTTACGATGTGAGAGAATCCGATGGGATGGCCGTCGGATACAACCCCGATACGACTGTCGCACCGGGCGAGCGGACACAGTACCGATGGGAAGCGACACACGTGGGAACGCACTTCTTCTGTGACGGGGCGAATCAGGCCTTCGAGAGCGCTCCCGGAGTCGAACGCGGGATGGCCGGAGGAACCGATAGCGCTCTCCCGCGGAACGAGGACGGGGACCACGACACGGCCCCTACTTCCCGGGACGACACAGCTCGGAACGCCGGGGAGAACAAGCACCCGAACCTTCTCGCACGCGGATTGTTCGGTGCCGTCGTCGTCGAACCCGAAGGCGCGACGTGGACCGATCCACGGACCGGGGGCGAACTCCGCAGCGGCGTCCGTGCGGTCGTCCACGATCCGGCGACCGGCGAGGACGACGTCATCGGATGCGATACGAGTTACCGCGAATTCGTCCTCTTTTACCACACACCGGAAGGCGTCTATCCGGAGTTCACGTGGCCGCATTCGGGCGTCAAACAGTCGACGCATGGGATCAACTATCGATCCGATCCGAGCGGTATGCGTGTCAACGACGACTGTGAGGACTGTGGGTTGGAGGAGCTGTTCTACCACTCGTGGACGAACGGCGATCCCGGCGGTGGAGACAGCGTTTACACGGCGTACAAGGGCGACCCGATCAAGTTCTGTTTCGTCGGTGCCTCACAGGAAGAAAACCACGTTCATCACCTCCACCAACACCGGTACAAGGAGATACCACGGACCGACGCGGCCACCGTCGATGCACAGACGATCGGTCTCGGCGACACCTACGAGGCCTACCTCGTCGCCGGTCACGGCCCGGGAACGGTTCGACCGGACACGAGCTTCGAGGAGGCCTTTACCGAATCCGGAGCCGGCTACACCCACGGTACGGCCGGTGACGTTCTCTTTCACTGTCACATGTTCCCGCACTATGCCGAAGGGATGTGGGCGTTCATGCGGGTTCTGGACAAGGAACACGACTTCCTCGAACCGCTCCCGGGGACGGACATCGTCGACGACTCGGAACTGGACCGGGCGGAGTTACCGCTACAGGACGCCATTCTGAGCGCGGAATCGGACGTTCCGGGCTTTCCGGAGTTCATCGGCGACGCGATCGAAAAAGAGAACGACGTCGACGACCCGATCGGACACGGCGCTCCGGAAGCACCGAACCTCTCGGTAACCGATCCGCGCGAACCTACAGCGACCGAACGGGCGGCGCTCGGCGACGAGATCCTCCGGGGAGCGCCGTACACCGATCCGACCGACGAACCGGAATCCGACCGTACCGATCCGACCGGCAATCCGAAACCCACCCGGATACTCGAGTATACGATCGCCGTCATGGAGGCGGAAATCGCCTATAACGACTCCGGGGAACACGACCCCGACGGTATCGTCTACGTCCTCGAGGAAGCGAACGTCTCCCCGGGACCCGGCAAAACGAAGGCGGACGTCGTCGGCGTGACGGACGGCCCAGTGCTCATCGAGGACGCAGAACGCGTCCGAACGGGGGAGATGAACCCGGAGCCACTCTTCCTGCGAGCCAACGTCGGCGACCGTGTGGAGGTCCGACTACGGAACGAACTGGACACGATCGAAATGGGCGAAGAACGGCCGTTCGACGCGTCGATCCACCCACACTACGTGGGCTATGACGTGCTGGGCTCGGACTCGCTCTCGAATGGCTTCAACTACTACCAGGGAACCGGACCCAATGGAACCAATGAGTCCCGGTGGTACGCCGACGAGGAGGGGACGATCTTCTTCCACGACCATATTTTCGCTATCGTGGAAGGAATGCACGGGATGTTCTGTGGGCTCATCGTCGAGCCGGCGGGCTCGGAGTGGCGCGATCCGTACTCCGACGAGCGGATCTTCAGCGGCGCACAAGCGACCATCTCGACGCCCGAGGACGCGGCCGAGTCCGACTTCCGCGAACAGGCGTTGCACTATCACGACTTCGCGCCGCTCAGAGACGGGGACGGGGAGTACGTGAACAAGGATTCGGAACACAACGTGAACAAGGGGACGATGGCGATCAACTACCGAAACGCTCCCTATTACAACCGAGACAACGAGGATTCGGCGTACGTCCACAGCTCGGCCGTTCACGGCGACCCCCCGACGCCGGTGATAGAAGCGTACGAGAACGACCCGATCCGCCTTCGGCTGTTCCAGGGATGTTACGAGGAACAGCACACCTTCGGGGTTCATGGACTCCGAATCGATCGCCGGGGCGTCGATACGGCCGACTCGGTCTCGAAGCTCTTCGGAACCTCGGAAGCGTTCACCTTCGATATCGAGCCCGAAACGACCCAGCTCGCGTTCGATCACATGACGAATCCGGACGGCCTGCCGGTTCGGGACTACCGATACGGATCGAACGTCGTCGACGACCTCTGGTGTGGCATGTGGGGACTCGTCCGCATCTGGGGCGGCGAGGTAGGCCACCTCGCGCCGCTGCCCGACCACGGCGCACCGACCGGGACGATAGCCGACGACGAACTGCGGGCGATGGGCCACCCGGCACCCTTCTCGGACTTCGACTGGACCGAAGCGGGCCAGCGAGCGAAACACCTGTACTCCATCGGGGACGAGCGGACGCTCGGTGGCGTCGCATCCGACATCGCGGACGATCTCTCGGACGAGCTTCTTCCGGACGTAGATTCGATACGACACGTCGAACGTTCCGTTCAACGGCAGATCGGCGATCTCGGATCGTATTCGCCTCCTGGACTCCCGGCGAACAGAGATGCGCGACGGAATTCGAGTATCGGGGACGTTCCACCCACTCCCGGCGACGACGACGAAGGGCCGGGCGATCCCCCTCCCGAGGCCGACGCCGAGGTCCGGGAGTTCGACGTGACGGCCTTCCGGACCGAGATTCCGTACAACGACTACGGCGACCACGACCCCCACGGGATCGTCTTCGCGCTCGATCGGTACGTCGAGGAGATCAAGTCGGGAACACGCGATCCCGAACCGCTGATACTGCGTGCGAACGCGGGCGAGCGCATCCGGCTCACCCTCACGAACGGTCTCGAAGGAACGCTCGACAACGATCACCCCCACCCGAAGATGCAGATCCCACAGCAGTGGGAACGCTCCGATCGCATCTCGTTACATCCGCTAGAGCTTCAGTACGACGTGAACGGCTCGAACGGGGCGACGATCGGGTTCAACTACGATACGACCGTCGGGCGAGGCGACGACGAGGACGACACCATCACCTACGAGTGGTACGCTGACGGCGCCGTCGATACGATCTGCCTCTGGGATATGGCGGATCTGCGCAGCAATCGTCACCACGGTGCCTTCGGCCAACTGTTCGTCGAACCAGCGGATGCGACCGCCCTCGACGAGGCAACGGCGGAACCAGTCGCCAGCGGTCCGTCCGCGATCGTGAAGACCTCCGGCCGGCAGGACGACTTTCGCGAACACGGACTGGTATTCGGGGACGGACAGTTCGTCGTGAACCGACACGACCCGCCGAGTTGCGTCGTTCCGCGTCCCGATCCGGCGGATCAAAAACACGATCTGAGCGGAGAAGAACGTCGAGAACTCCGAACTGCACCCTGTAACCTGTCGCCTCCGGACTCGGAAGATCAGGGGTACGGCGGTATCAACTACCGCTCGGAACCGTTCGTCCGCCGTTTCGAAAACGACGATCTACAACACCGAGTCTACAGTTCGGTGATACACGGCGATCCGAACACGCCCGTTATCGAGGCGGCCGTCGGCGATCCCGTCCGGCTCCGGGTCGCGTGTGCGGGCGACAAGGCCAGAGCGATCGCGTTTCACCTCGCGGGTCACCAGTGGCAGCGCCATCGGGGTATCGATGAATCGCCGACTATCGGCGTCGATGGCCAGTTCGGGCCCGGCAAGGCCGAAACGGTAGAACTCATCGGCGGAGCGGGTGGCCCGGACGAAAGCGGCGGCGATTTCGTCTATCAGGAGACGAAACAGCGCCGCTGGCTCGAATCCGGTCTCTGGGGGATCTTCCGGGTCCACGACGGGGCCGAACGGCCTCCCGGTCGAGCCGACGGAGGGTCGATCCCGCATGGCGGCGTCCAGCCGCTCCCGGATCGGTCGGGCGACGTCCCGCTCGCCGATCGCCCCGGGTTCGTCGTCCGGACGGGCGACGTGACCGGGAGCGGCGATACCGACGTCGTCGTCGGCGTTCCCGACAGCGACGTCGGGGCCGTCGACGCCGGTGCCGTCTACGTCTTCGTCGACACGCCCCCCGAACGGATCACCGACCTCTCAGCAGCCGAGTTACAGGTCCCGAACGAGACCGCCGACGAGCGAGCCGGTACCGACGTGACGCTGACCGGCGGGACGGACGACGGAGCCGACGATATCGTCGTCGAGACGACAGCCGAGCGGATCGTAACTATCCGGGGCGGCCGGCCGCTGTGTGATCTCATCGACTCGCCGCCTTCGTCGGTCGTCGCCGAGTTCGTCCGGAAGAGTACGACGACCGACGTCACGTCGATCGTCCCGCTGGACGCCGCCGGCGACGGCTGACGGCTTGTGTGTCCGTGAGCCCGAGTCGTCCGAGAGACCGCCGCTGATCGAAGCGGACGCGATGTTCCTGTGCCTCGCCGTCCGCGATGTGGCAGTCGGTCGTCCCCCGAACCTCGGCGTCCCGTTCGGTCGGGGGAATCCCGTCGGATTCGCCCTCGTGTGTCATCGCGATGGTCGCGGCGTCCACACCGAATCGTCGTTCGAGACCACGCCGTGGATCGTCACGTGGAAGTCGGGAACGTCGGCGATCACTCCATCTATCGCCTTCGAGCCCCCGCGCCCGCGGACCACACCTCTGGGTGCGGATGGGCTCGCGAGACCGACGCCGCCCTCCGGGAACTGGGTACCGAGGGAGCCTACGGCGGGTTCCCGGGCCTCGGCGAGACCGACGAGGACGTCCCCAGGATGGTCTACGGCCGTAACCACGATCGGTTGATTGCGTCGAGGACCGATACGATCCGTCGAACGTCTTCTAACGAACCGTTACCATCGATCCGACGGCCGACCGAGAGAACCCGATTTCGAGTCCCCACCCGACCGATCGCCGCGATTCAGGGTGGCGGTAGACGTGTAGTCATCCCGGAGACCGTTCGGTCAGTTCGACAGCGTCGATCCCGTGCCTACTCGTCGAAGAGTTCACGCAACACCTCGTTTTGGGCCTTCCGGAGGTGTGCGTGGAGCGTCGGTGAACTGATCGCCATCGACTCGGCGACTTCCTCGGCAGTGCTCTCTCGCGGCCAGTCGAAGTAGCCCGCACGGTAGGCCGCTTCGAGCGCCCCGTGTTGCCTGTCGGTGAGGTCGTCGAACACGCTACCTGAAAGCGCCTCGCTCCGTTCGATAGGACGGTCGAGTTCGCGTTTCGATAGCAGCTCCGTTTCGGGGAACTCACCCTGAACGTGCGCGACGAGTGATCGGATGTTCACGTCGGGTGCGACCTCGACGACGATTCGGCTCTCGCCGCTCTCAGCATGCAGTGATCGGACGTTGGTCCCGTACTCGATCAGCTCTGAGAGCAACGATTCACCCGAGAGGGGGAACTCGAAGAGATCACTGTCGCCGCGCTCGCTGATCCGCCGCGTCGCCGTGATCCCGGGGGTCTCGGCTACCAGTTCGTGAACGCGCTCGGATGAAGTTCCTTTGACCGACATATAGGTGAGCAACGTTCCCTCATCGACGGGCACCAGTCCTTCGAGATCGAACATACACTCCGCCCGGCTCGAAATCCCAGTGAACGCCGAGGTCGGATCGGTACAGGTCAGTTCGAGTTCCACGACCGCGTCCGTGATCAACATCCGTTTGCTCTCAGCGGCGTTGATCGCATGTCCGATCGTCTCACCCAGTTCGTCGAGGACAGCCACTTCCCGTTGGTCGAAAGCGTTCTCCCGGTTCGAAAAGAGGACTAGTACCCCGTAGACGATTCGGTCGTGCGTTAGCGGAATCGTCGTCCATAACCCTTCATTGAGCGGTTCGTCCGGGATCGATTCGAGAGCGATACCGGGATCGGGCCCGTCCGATCCGAGCCGATGGTCGACTGACCGGCTTACGGGTGTCGTCGTCGATTCGTCGCTTCCGTTCGAGGTGCTGTCGGTAGCGACCTGCTCGTCGGCCGCGACGGTCCACTGGATCGACTCCTGTGTCCCTATTGTCCCGCGACCGACCCAGGCAGCTCGGTACACTTCCGAGGCTACTAATCGTTCACAGACTGTCCGTTCGATTTCCTTTCGTGTCGTCGCTCCGACCAGTGCCCGGTTGACCTCGCGGATAACCGTGTTGATCGCGTCGAGTCGTGCCAGTTCGTCACGTTGCCGACGGAGCCGTCGTTCGCGTCGCTTCCGATCCGTGACGTCCTGGACGACGAGTGTGGTCCCGAGTGAGCGTTCGTGTCGGTCACCGATCGGCGATGGCCGGATCTCGAACGTTCGATCGTTCAAATCGAGTTCCAGAGGGCCGTCTTCGGTGTCGAAGTCGAGTTCGGTGACGGTGACGAGCGATCCCACGGGCTGACCCAGTACCGCGGACGGCTCGCAGTCGAAGACGGCCGCCGCTTCCGGATTGATGTAGATGATTCGCCGCGCAGTGTCGAGAACGAGGACACCGTCTTCGAGGCTAGTAACGGCGGCTCGTCGTCCGATCTGGCGTGTCGCCGGCATTACCTCCAGGAGCCGATAGCGAAACAGCGCGTACCCGAACGAGATGCCGGTCACTGCGAACGCGTACGGGGTGAGATCGAGCAGTGGTTTCCGGAGCGGCGGTATCTCGAACACGGAGAACACGATCGCAACGACTGGTACAGCCACCCCGAAGATGAGGAGGATCGACTGGTCGACGTAAAGATAGTCCGAACGGGAGATCAATCGAAGGAGCAGAAGCGAACCGGTCCCGACTAATCCGATCGTATAGACCGTGTTCACCCAGAACCACGGCCCGAACTCCTGGCTGAGGAGCGCAAGCCCATCGACCATGACGACCTCGTTCACTGCCCACATGAGCCCGTACCATTGGTTGGTCCAAGAAGCGACGATGGTCAGTCCCGGCACGACAAGTAGTAGTCCCAGTATCTTCCGGTCGAACAGCTCGTCGTAGCCGGTATACTCCATTGTAAACGCCAACCAGAACACTGGTGCGAGCGCACCCCCGATCCATTGGACGCTCTCCAAGAGCAACCGCCACTGCGGGGGGTAAGTAAGCACACCGAGAAGGTGGCTGGACGAATACCAGGTGAAGGCGAGCATGAGACCGGCGAAGGTCCGCGCTCCGGGGTCGGAGCGGTGGCGCCATCCGTAGATCGCTAACCCGGCGGTCGTCGCCACCGAAACGGCCAGCAACGCCACATGGAGGGCGATCGTAGTGAGGGTCATCGTGTGTGAGGTGAAGATCGGTTCATGAACCGGACTATTTTGCTGGGTAATAATACTATCCCACGACAACGAGGGATTATAAACTCCATCTCTCAATGAAACCAGCACTCGCCCTGGTTGCTATAGCCATACCTTAACGCAATTGATTCCATAGCTGATTCACTGAGTTAGCGACCCCGACTCCGGGAATCGGACACTAACCGTGTAGCGTGGAGATCGAGGATGGCACTCACTCTACGCCCCGTGTGAGCTTCAGCCAGTTCCCGATCGAGTGGCGTCGAATCGCGGCTGCACTGATACGCGGAACTGGACTGATCAATCGTAGTGAACTCGTCCACGCGAACGGGACTCTCGCCGGTTTTCACGGCTACGAACCCCCTGACGAACTCATCAGAACAGGGTGGCACACCCGGCATAGGGCTGGCGAACGCGAGCGTATCGAACCCGACGTGTTAGCGCGTGTTCGTGACCGAACGAGGCGGCGCTGAGATGCTCATTACAGCACTCGTATACATCGCGTGCTCGGTCCGTCGGCTCTGCTCACCGGCAGGCTTACGAGCTATGCGTGGCGCCGTCAAGACGGACCCGGGGTGCGTCCGTTCGTCGGACTCATGGCGGCCGTGACTCTTCGGTCAGGCTGTTCGGCCGCGACGCTGCTAGCGCGTGATCCGGGGTTACATCTGCTTATAGAGCAAGTGCAATGGCTCGGCATCGTGTTCGTGCCGGTCCTTTGGGTGTTGTTCGCGATGTCTTAGACGGGCTATGACGGGATTGCTTCGGCGCGAACGGTCAGAGTGCTGTCGATCGTTCCGCTGTTGACAGTTGGCTTGGTGTCGACTCCGCAGTGGCGCGGGTTAGTCTGGGATCACGGCTCGATTTCGATCGTTCAGGGTGTGGCGATCGCCGTTAGGGGTCTCGGTGGTCTGTACTGGGTGGTTTCGATCTACGGTCACACGCTCATCGGCATCGGGGTGTTACTGGTTCTCCGGTTGGTGTTCGTCTCCGATTACCCCATCGAGGATCAGATCGATACGAAACCGACGTGCGTCAGCCGTGAGGACGCTCAAAACGCGGAGATCACCGTTCTCGTTCGTTCCTTATTCGGTCGGCGGCCGTTCCTCCGACCGTCCCGTCACCGATCCCTCGATTCCCCGCCGCTCGCTGTCGATTTCGTGTCCGGTTTCGACGTAGTGATCGATCGCGAGGCCCGATTGCTCGCTTCGAGTACAGCTCTCGGTGCTCACGGACCACCCACACTCGATGCAGTAGGTCACGCGGTATGACACGCTTGTACGCAGTAACCCTACCCGGATAGTGTTGTTGTGAGAGTCCGAGTGACGACAGTTCACGCTTCGAGCACGGGGACACGCTCGGCGAGGTCGGATCGTTGCCCGACTGTCAGCCGCTCGTTCGTCGGGCACGGTCACCCTCGGGACCGAGCACGGTTATTGGTAAGGCGTTTACTCGTATGTTCACAAACGCTTATTGAACTTCGGTGTCAAGCGATCGTTCGCACGCTTTGCCGGCTCCCCGTTCGTCCGCTCGTCGGACAGGGTAAAAGTCCCCGTCGCCGGGGAAGGGTGCATCACCGTTCGACCCGGCCCTCGGCGCATAGCACTCCGATCCGGTCGGGTCGAACGCCTCTGACACGAAGCGGTACTGTGGATGGGATGGGATCGATCCGCTTCGGTCCTTTCCCGCCGCTTCAACGGTGCGGGCGACCCACGGGGGAGACCACCCTCAGGGTGCAATGTCCTTGATGATCCGCCCGTGGCGACCGCGAACCATTCGTCAGAGCAATAGGTGTTAGTTTTTCGCCCTGTACATGCGTCTGTATAAATCCGTCCGTGTGGATTCTACTTTCGTTATGAACGTGGTGTCAAAGTACAGCTATCAGCTCTCGGGATCGGATACCCGACACTTTTCGAGTACGAGGAACTACTACGAAGTCACGATCGGATATATCAAATAATCACTGATTTTTGCCCATCGAGGATGCTGTCCGAAAACCAATGTCCGCCCCGGAGACGTCTCAGACATCCCACGAAGACCCACCCTCCGTGCTCGAATTTAGCGGATCGAACAACAACTACGCAACGGTGGGCCCCCTCGTTCGCAGTCGGTCGCCGGTCGCGGATTCCACACGTTTCCGTGCTTGCGTGTTCGGTCGGTGAACGCCGATCGGCGTCCGGCGGTCGATCAACACTCAGAGCGTCGCAGCGAGTCCGTCGGCAACCCGAAATCCCAGATCGTCCTTCGACCCGGTAAAGACGGAGACCTCCCCTCCGCGGACGAACAGCGCGCGAGTTTCGTCCCCGCCCATCACGCTCGCGTCGTTTGCAACGACGAACTCCAGTTCCACGCGTTCGAGGAGGTCACGGGCCTTCCCGATCATCGCCTCGTCGTCGCCCGACGTCTCGGCTTTGAACCCGACGATCGCGAGATCGGGGTACTCCGCTCGAACCGTGTCGAGGAGCTTCGGCGTTGGTTCGAGGTCGAGGGAAAGATCGCCGCCCGAACGGATCTTCTCTCCTGCGGTGTCGGTCGTGTAATCGGAGATCGCCGCCGCCGAAACCAGTGCATCGGCGTCCCCCGCGCTCTCGTCAACCGCCGCGAGCATCTCGGCGGCGCTCTCGACCCGCTTCGCCGTCGCGTAGGGCACGTCGTGACCGGACGAGCCGGAATCGGAGCCGGGGCTGGCATCGAGCGAACCGTGAACGAGCGTGACCTCGGCCCCGCGGACGTAACACGCTCGCGCGATCGCTCTGCCCGTCCGACCCGAGGCGCGGTTCGTAAGCACCCTAACAGGGTCGATCCGTTCGGCGGTCGCCCCGCTCGTGACGATCACCGTTCGACCGTCGAGGGGACGCTCGCCGGTTGCCCGCGCGGTCGTGAGACAGATCGCATCCCCGGTCGCGATCTTCGCTTTGCCCTCCTCGATCCGTGGCGGGACGAAGCGAACGCCCCAGGACTCGACGCGCGCAATGGCGTCCGTGACCCCTGGGTGGTCGTACATCGGCTCGTGCATCGCCGGCGCGATCACGACCGGCACGCCGCTTCCCAGCGCGGTCGTCGCACACGTAGTTACAGGAGTGTCGTCGATCGCCGCCCCGATTTTGCCCACTGTGTTCGCCGTCGCGGGCGCGATCAGCAACACGTCCGCCCAGCCCTCGCGGCCACACAGTTCGACGTGTTCGATGTTTCCCGTGATCTCGGTGACGACGGGATTCTCAGTGGCGAACTCGACGCTCCAGGGGTGAACGATTCCTTGGGCGCTTTCGGTCATCACGGCGCGAACCGTCGCGCCGCGCCGGCGCAGTTCGTGGACGAGCTCGGTGGTCTTGACCGCCGCGATCGACCCGGAGACACAGAGCGCGACGTTGACGCCCGCTAGCATTCGAGCGGACGTAGGATGCCGACGCTAAAAAGCCGTCCGTCGACTCGAAACCCGCCGATCGGGCACGTCGTTTCGCCGGTCGGCCGTTTCGCTCGGTCTCAGCGATACGAGTTCGTAGGGCGCGAACGAAAGCGTGCGACCCGCGCTTCGTCGGTCAGCGCTTCCGGCGTGTCGCAAGCAACGCCGCGCCGAGAACGGCGAGCAGCGCCACGACGAAACCGAAACCCGGGCCGGTCGTCTCGGTCGCCGCGTCCACACCGGCTTCGGTTCCCGTCGCCTCGACCGAGGCGGTCGAGGTCGTCGAAACGGCCGTCGTGTCCGGCGCAGGCGTCGCCGTTTCGGTCGTCTCAGCCGCCGTTGCCGTTTCGGTCATCGTCGTCTCGATCGGCGCGCTCGTTTCCGTCGTCGCAGTTGGGGTCACCGAGGTCATCGTTCCCGGGGCGGTCGTCGCGTTCGACCGGGTCGTCGTGTTCGGCCCGGTCGCCATCGTGGCCTCGGCCGAGCGCTCGGTGAGCGTCGGGGGCGTCACGTCGAGCGTCACTCGCTCGGCGCTGACGTCACCCGATCCGAAGGCCACGAACGTCCCGAACTCGGTTAGGTTACCGGTCGAAACCGCGTTCTCGGCGGGTCGGCTCGTACTATCGAGGTCGCTCCAGGAACCGCCGTCGTAGCGCCACAGCGCGAGCGAGGACACCTCGCCGCTAGCGTTCCGGTAGTGGACGGTCAGCGAGTCGAGCACCGGCGCGAGGTCCTCCGAAGTCGCGGCCGTGGCGACGATCGAACTGTTGATGCCTACCCTACCTTCGGGTTCGCTCGGGGTCGAGTCGGTGCCCCGCATCGCGACGTTGGTCGTGACGAACGAGAAGGTCCCGGAACCGACGTCGAGCCGGGTCACGACGTTCGCCGTCGAGTCCTGCCGAGCCATGAGGTCCTGGTTCGAGTTGTTGCGCGCGACGTTCTCGACGATCCGGTTTTGCCTCGCACGGTATTCGAGGTGGATGCCCCACTTGTTCTCGTTCGCAACGTTTCGAGTTACCAGGTTCCGTTCGGCGTTGCGGACGTGGATCCCGAGCGCGTTGTCGTAGGCGTAGTTGTGTCGCACGACGACGTTCGTGCTTTCCTGGACGAGGTAGCCCTCGATACTACCGGTCGCCGTGGAGTTCTCGACGACGCCACCCGTCGCGTTCACGAAGGAAATCGCACGAACCCAGTTATCGGCCGCAACATTGCGCACTGTGACGTTCGACTGGGGGACGTCGCCGTTGTCGACGCGAACTCCGTAGTTCGACCGATTGCCCGCGAGGGTGTGTCCGCCACCGTCGAAGACCACGTCGCTCGCGGTGATCGCGATGCAGGGATCGGCGCTCGTGTTCGTGACGTTCGTCGTGAGCAAGTATTCGCCCGGCTCGTCGATCGTCCCACACGAGTCGATCGGGGTCGGCGATCCCGTCTGTGCGCTCACGACGCCGGCCCCGATTCCGGCTATCACCGTCGCGAGGGCGACCAGCATCGCAACCACGAGTACGCTGTTGGGTCGTGTCGTCGGTGCTACCGTCCGTCCGCTTGCCTTCCCCTCCATGTGTATATTGCGCATGTTTCTCGTTAGTTATATAACTATGGTAATATTGAAATAACTCCTGGAACATCGGTTTCAGTTGCGAAACGCCGTCGATTCGATCGGCCGAGCAACCGAAGGTTTAGGTCTACTGGTAGAATATGAGGGGTGTGGACGCAGTCGAAGTCAGCACGGTGATCTACCTGCCACCCGAAGAGGTGTACGACTTCCTCGTTGATTTCCCCGGCTATGCGAACTACTCGAAGTACCTCACCGACGTCCGCCGGCACGGCGACGGGTCGCCCGGCACCGAGTACGACCTGCGATTCGAGTGGTGGAAACTCGCCTATACCGCCCGCTCACGCGTCACGGGCGTTTCCCCGCCGACGAGGATCGACTGGGAGATCGTAAAAGACCTCTCGGCTCATGGCTTCTGGCACGTCGAGGCGGTTCCCGAGGAGGCGCCGTCGGATCGCGAGACGGCCTCTCGGGTGCGGCTCCACGTTTCCTTCGACGCCGGTTCGGTGAACGAGAGCGCGATCGACCTCCCAGCGCTCGTCTCGCTCGGTTGGGTCGTGAAAAAGGTCAAACCGCTCATCGAAAACGAGGCCGAACGGATCGTCTCGCGCATCGTCGCCGACCTCGAAGGCCAGCGGCGCGAGGTCGAGTTGACGATCCACGACGTGGGAGGTGAGTGACCGGAGGGAACGAACGGGAACGACCGTGGACTAAAAACACTCACTCGCCGCCGAAGGCGGCTCGTTCGCGCTGAACCGCTCGCTCACCTTCGGTTCGCTTACGGATGCGTGTCTCTCAACTGAACGCTTCGCTCACAAGATCACCCCGGCGACCGCAAATTCAGCAGCGGTTCGGCCTATTGGGTCGAGTGATCGACGTCTACGGCTCCGAAGGTCGAGAGCATCCCGACCGTCGCTGATTGCTTACTCGCTCGGTTGCTCGTAGTCGCCGCCGAAGCGGATGAAAAAGTACGCCAGCCCGAGCGTCGACATCATCGCTGCCATCGCCGCGACGCCGAGCGATTTCGCGCTGTTGGGCAGGGCGGTCGATGAGCCGCCACCGCCGCCGGAGCCAACCGTCACCGCACCGACCATGCCGGCGCTGGCGTGAGGGGTACAGACGTACTCGAAACTTGCCGCCTCCTCGAACGTATGACTGTAAGTGAATCCCTCGTCTTCGATCGATTCGTGCCCCCAGTCGCCGCTCTCGGGGGCGACGTTGTGGCCGCCGGACTCCCAGACCCACTCGACTGTTCCACCCGGTTCGACCTGGACTTCCTCCGGTTCGAAAACGAGTTCGCCACCGGGACCGACCTGCACGGTCGTCGTCGCGCCGCCGCCACCGCCTCCGCCGCCGCTCTCGTTGCCCCCTCCCTCCTGCGCCGCGGCGGTGCCCGCTGCGCCCGCCGCGGTCGCCGCACCGGCGGCCGTCCGGAGGAAGGCCCGCCGACCGACCTCGCCGCCGTCAGCGCTACCGTCGATACCCTCTCCGTCTGTCATGCCTCTGTCTTTGCGCCGGCCGATACTGAAGGCTTCGGATGCACCTTTTTGCTGATGTCCTCGCTCGCTCCCTGCGGTCGCTCACTGCGGAGCCAGCAAAAATCTGCACGGTCACAGCAAAGCTGTTCCCTGCTCTCGTTCGCTCGCATGCTCGCTCGCGAGAGCACGAAAGACGCTCGCTCACCTCGATTCGCTCGCGCGTGCAGCGCTTGTCTGCTGACCGCACCGCAGTGCGTTGGTTTATGATCGCCGAGTGGCAGGCTTTGCACCGATGGCCGAGTATTGTATTGCCCGATTCACTCAGGGTCGGCGTAATAATCGAACCCACCCTGTTCTTCTATCCCGTCGATTCGCGCTTCCACGTCGTCGAGTTGTGATCGGAGGTCGTCGACGCGTTCCCGGGCGTCCTCGTAGTCCCGGAGCTAAGTCAGAACGAGGAGGCGCTCCCGCATCGCCTGGAAGTAGCCGTCTATCTCCTCGGCGGTATCGTACCCGGCTTGATTGACCAGCAGGTGAGGAAGCATCCACCAGCCGGTCCGCATCGGGCCGCCCTCATCGTGAAACGCGTCGATCATCCCCCGGGCTTCGAGGTCGTCCCACCGGTCGCGTTCGGTCTCGATGACCGCCTCGTGGTCGCCGTAGATACCGAGTTTGACCTCGCTCTTTTCGTAGCGTGGATCGATCCCGAACCGCGAGAAGCGGACCCCTTCACAGCCATTGATCGCGTTCGGCCGGTCGAGCGAGAGCACGACGTACTCCCTGATGAGCGTCTCGTCGGCCTCGTGACCGTCCGTGACTAACGAGATTCGTTGTACCGAAACCATGACACATCCGTACCGAGGGGCGCACATTACCCTTCGGGCTAAGCCCGATACGATTCGAGTCTAGCATCCGCGAGCGCCGCAGGCGCGAGTGGTTCCCCGTGACTGAGTGCCGATAGGCGCGAAGGAGCGGTAGCGCGCACGGACTGGAGGCACGAGCGTAGCGAGTGCCGGAAGGAGTACGCGCTATTTTGATGCAGATTTTGCCGAGGGCCGCCGGAGGCGGCCCGTAGCGCAAAAGGTGCGGCTGATGAGTAGTAAGGACGCCCGAGGTTGCCCGGCGTTCCGGTGGGGGGTGTCCCGCTTGCTTCCTCCACCCCGCGACCCTGCGAGCGACAGGTGTCCGAGGGGCCGTTGCTCGCTTCCGCGCCTGGCGGGGTGACCTCGATTATCCGCGCGACGACGCCCCTGCAGGCGTGTGCGCGCGGGCCGCTGCCCCCGCAGGACGAGGCTTCGACGTTGGCTTACAGGGCCCACACCGGGCGGACCGGACGCGCTCGGGATTCGGCCCCCGCTGAAGACCATAGGGCGGGTTGCGAGCAGGGCCTAACTGCCCGGCCTAGTCCGATCCGAATATAGACCCCGAAGGAAACAAGAATCCTTCGCCTTCGATGGCATCCCGTCCGCCGGTCCGGTCGTCGACCGTGGGCTACCGACCGACGAGCGTCCCATATCCGCACCGGCACCTAAACCCGTATTTGAACCCGAACCCGAACACGGTCGAACGAACCCTTGGAGTTCAGAGGAGTGAGAGCACCCGAGCGTACCAGAGCCCGCTCGTGAGCACGCCCGCCGAGGCGACGACCAGCGCCGAGCGGTGATACTCCAGGAGGGCGTTGCGCGAGAGCTGTAATACCACCTGTTCGGGGATCGTCAGCGCCCAGACGACCGCGACGAGGGCCACGAACACGCCGAAGGCGACGGCCACGCCGGCGGCGATCCCAGGGTCGGTTCGGCCCTGCCGGCCGGCGGCGAAGACGATGATCGCAGTCGCACACAACAACCCCGTGACGAGCGGGTCGATCGCACCCTCCGCGTAGTAGAAGTTCACCGTCGTCGCGTCCCCGACGACGAGATAGGGGACGGCGAGCACGCAGAGCACCAGCAAACAGGAGACGATACCGAGCGTCGGAGCGAGCCGCCGAGCGTCCATGTCTCGGCTGTGTCGCCCCGCCTAATAACCGCGGCGTCACGCGTTCGTGTCGGGGTCTTCGCGGCGGACGGTCTTCGGTTCGCAGTCGGATGCAGTACGTCTCGACCGGAAGGAAACACCCAGGTAGCTCGATGCCTACGTCCAGGTATGGGATTCGGCGACACGGCGAAGAAGGTCCAGACGGTGGCCGACACGGCCGAGAAGCTCTATACCCGTATCAACGAGCTCCGCGACCAGCTCCAGGCGCTCCGCCGGGAGGTCGACGAGACGAGCGAGCAGGTAGATCGCATCGAACACGAGGTCGAAAGCCAGCGCGCGTTGCTCGTCGCGCTGGCCGAACAAGGGGACATCGACGTCGAATCGGTGCTCGCCGACGGCGCTATCGAGGGGGCCGAACCCGCCGGATCGACCGACGGAACGGAACCGACGGAAACGGCCGAATCGGCACCGGCGAACACGGTCGATCATCAAGCCGCCGAGGAAGCGCCGGACCGTCGAGCCGCCGCTGACGACGTACCGGACGAAGGGGACGAGACCGACGGAGTCACGAGCGAGACAACCGACGGCACCCGAGACGAAGGGTAACGGCTGCCGACTGAACGACGCCCCAACCGAACGACCCCTTACAGTTTTGCCGCCCGACCGTTCGATCGGTCGGCCGTCCGCGCGGATGACTGACCGAGGGACACGCCGTCCCGGTCCGCGACGGCGGCCCGACCGGGATACCCGAGAGCCACCCCGAAACCACCGACGGCCCACGCGCTGGCTACGCTCGTGTTCGTCTCCGCGTCTACGGCGAGGAGCATCGCGGGTCGTGGTACGCACTACCGCAACCGGCTGTGTTCGACTTTCATACAGCGGTCCTGGACGACTCTCAGGCCGCTCTCCTCGGCCCGGGCGACCGCGTCGTCGTCGCGGACCCCCAACTGGGTCCAGATCACGGGGTCGTCCTCGCGCGCGAGGGCTTCGTCAACGATCCCCGCGACTTCCTCGCTCGGGCGGAACACGTCGACGATCCCGATCTCCTCGTCGACGTCGGCCAGCGAGTCGTAGGCGGGACGGCCGAAGACCTCCTCGGCACCGGGGTTGACTGGCAGTACCTCGTAGCCGCGGTCGTGGAGGTACTTCGGGATCTCGTGGGCGTCCTTGCCCGGCGTGGTCGAACAGCCGATAACGGCTACGACGTCCTCCGAGAGCACCTCGCCGAGTTCCTCGTCGCTTTCGATGGGCATGACCGTATCGAGGCTATCGGCGCGCAAAAGGATACCGCCGGACCGAACGAACGACGAGCATCGATCGGGGGTCGCCGGGAAGGAAGCTAGCGTCGGTGTCGAGGCTGGGACGGGGTTACGATCGGGACCGGGAGTCAGTTGGTGACGCCGGGAAGCCGCATGTCCGGTTCGGTCTCGTCCGCGACCTCGATGACACCGTCGAACAGTTGCTGGATGGTGCCCATCGTCTGATCGTCGTGGACGGTCGATTCGATCACGAACACGCCGAGCCCGCCGACCGACCGGATCCGACCGGTGAAGACGTGCAAGAAGCGAAACACCGTCTCGGGGTTCGAGTAGAGCAACAGAGCCGTGATCGAGTGAAAGAGGACGCGATTGCGTTCGAGACTGCGGTTCGCGTGGAACTCCTCGAGCAGTTCGGAGAACTTGATCCCGATACCGGTCATGTCCTCGGGCGAGGAGACGTACGAGATCTGTGCGTCCGGGAGTTCGTCGACGCCCTGCTGGCGCGAGACACAATCGACGACACCGATGTCGGCGCTCTCGGGATCGGCGTCGCCGGCGAGCGAGCGGTACTCGTCGAGTACCCGTTCGGCGTCGTCCTTCGTCGTCACGACGATCGCCCCGTCGCCGATGGCGGCCCCGTTCGCCAATACGTCGAGTCCGACCCGACGCTTTCCGGTCATCGGCGGCCCGGTGACCAGCAAGCTCGTCCCGGCGGTGAGTTCGCTCCCGCCGAACCGCTCCGGCAACGAATACATTATAACGCGGTACGGTGTGGTGTATTATAGTTATTTTCCTTTATTCTGTGTTGCTAAAATCAATGTCAGAGGACGACGAGGCGGCCGAGCACGAACGCGCCAGCGGCGAGGAACATGCCGGTCCTGATCCGGGCTTGTCCGGCGCTCGGGTCGGTAAATCCCTCGTACGCGCCGTACAGCAACAACGCATCCGCCGGAAGGGTCGCGAGCAGATAGGCGGTTCCGAGCGTTCCCTGTAGGTACGGCACCGGGCTTGCGAGCACGGCGACCGTGAGCGAGATGGCGGCGAGCACGAGCGAGACGCGCTCGCCGGCGACGATCGGCAAGGTCCGTAGCCCTTCCTCACGGTCGCCGGCGACGTCCTCGACGTCTTTGACGAGTTCGCGCGCGAACGTCGCGAGTGCGGCGAGCGCGAACAGCACTACGACCGGGACGCCGATTTCCCCTACTGCGGCCCCGCCGAACAGGAAGGTGCTCCCACCCAGATAGGCGACGAGCGCGTTGCCGACGCCGGGTAGGCCTTTGAACAACTCGGTGTACGCGAGAAGGGCGAGCAGGTTCATAAGGGCGATCCCGATTGCGACGATCGGCAGGGAGAGCACGACGACGGTGGCTCCGAGGAAGAGAACGGTGCTGAAGGCGAGCGCTTCCCGGGGGGTTACGATACCGCTCGGGATCGGTCGTTCGGGCGCGTTGATCCGGTCAACGTTCCGATCGAAGTAGTCGTTGATCGCGTTTCCTGCTCCGGTCGCGAAGGCGGTCGCGGCCATCGCCACGCCGGCATCGAGGGGGTGAGCACCCAGGCCGCCGCCGACGAAGGCCCCGATACCGGTGAGAACGGCCGCGGCGACCGCGTTGACGGGCCGGGTAAGCCGGAGCAGTCCTCGCACGCGCTCGCGGAGCGAAGCGGTCGCGGCGGGAGAGGCGTGCCCATCGCCGAGCATACATCGTTCAGAAGTCCTCGGGAGCGTATAAACCACGGGGTTTATAATCCGACCACGGTCTAAAATCACTGCGGGCGCTTAGCTCAGTTTGGACAGAGTGCTTGGCTTCGGACCAAGTTGTCGCGGGTTCAAATCCTGCAGCGCCCATCGACCTTTTGCACTGTCGTTCGAGAGAGCTTCGCTCTCTAACGACTTCGACGCGACAGAGCTACGTCTTCGTTCGTTCGTCAACCCGCTCCTTCGCTCGTTGCACTCGCTCAGTCACGCGAGCGAACGACGTGAGCGAGTGTGATCAGGGAGTGTGAGGTGAGTGACCGAAGGGAGTCGTTCGAAAGGCGCGAAGCGTCTTTCGTGATGACAAGAGAGCTTCGCTCTCTTGAACCACGAACGGGAACGACCGTGATTCCGGCGAACCGCTCGCTCGTCTTCGACTCGCTCGCGGATGCGATACTTGGCTTGTGATTCAAATTCTGTGGCGCCCGCGTTCTCGTGACGAGTGGAACGAAGCGTGAAATCAGCCGGAAGGGCTTCGCCGTTCCGAACGACTTCGTTCGCCATTCAGTTCCTATTTTGGCTCGCTTCGCCCGACGGCGTTCTACCGGTTCGATCATTCGACGTCGAGTACCGCCTCGAAAACACGAGCGACGCGGGCCGCGAACGCGTCGGTTCCGTGCGGCGTCGTCAGTTGAAGACCGACGGGGGCACCGCGCGTACGGCCACAGGGAACGCTGATCGACGGCTGGCCGGTGTTGTTGAACGGAGCCGTATTGCGGAGCGTCTCGCGAACATCGACGGTCCCGGGAACCGCGCCGAACGCGGGCGCGACCAGCGGGGTAGTCGGCGTGGCCAGCACGTCGACGCTCTCGAACGCGCTATCGACCTGGCCGTAAAACCGGTGCCGAGCCGCCCACGCTCGTGTGTAGAGGGATCGACCGTGACGATCGAGGAGTCGCCGTCCGAGATCGATCGAGCCGCGAACGTGATCGTTCGAGGGTAGTCCGTGTTCGCGGAGACCTCGAACCGCGTCGGGCCACGGGTCGCCGCTCCAAGCACCAGCGCCGACGAGACGACCGTCCAACGATAGGACGTCGGCGAACTCCATGAGCGTCTGGGCGTCGTTCACCAACCACGCGCCGTCGTAATCGGGGATCGAGACCGACTCGACCGAGTAGTCACGAGCCGTTGCAACAGTTGACACGGCGCGACGAACGGTCGAGCCGACGGCAGTCGTCGCAGCGTCTACGAACTCCTCGGCGATTCCGATCGTACAGTCGGTCGGTGGGATGGTCATCGTCGACGTGAGATCGACGGCCCCGGGAGCCGGCGCGCGTATCGTCGCGGGGTTCGCCCTATCGCCGCCCCCGATCGTTTCGACGACCGCCGCGGCGGTCTCGACGTCGGACGCGAGCACGCCCACGTGATCGAGCGACGGCGCGAGCGGCGCGACCCCGGATCGCGGGACGAGCCGGCGCGTCGGTTTGAACCCGACGAGCCCGCAGAACGACGCCGGAATACGGACGCTGCCGCCGGTATCGGTGCCGATCGCGGCATCGATTAGCCCTCCCGCGACGGCCGCGGCGCTACCGCTCGACGATCCGCCGGGGACGTGACCGGGAACGACCGGGTTCTTCGTTCGTCCGTGGGCACTCGACTCGCCCGTCGTTCCGAGCGCGAGCGCGTCCATGTTCGTCGTTTCGGTCAGGGTCCCGCCGGCCCGCCGGAGCCGCTCGACGACTCTCGCGTCCTCGTCGGGACGAACCGCGATCGCGTCCGTGCCTGCGGTCATCCGAACGCCCCCGATCGCCAGGTTGTCCTTGATAGCGATTCGCACGTCACGGAGCGGGCCACGATCGGCGCTTTCGGCCACGAAGGGCGTCACGTAGGCGTTGTACGGGTCGTTCCGATCGGTCGGCACCGCCGGCGGGAACGGCGAGTCGCGATCGTCGGTAGGGAGTTCGCGGACGTCCGTGGCGTACGCGTCCACGTCCGCGTCGGTGAGTCCGTTGGATGGATCCCCGAAGTCGTCCGCGTGTTCCCAGGTCACGGGTCGAGAGCGGCCGTCGAGCGTACCGAACGCTCCGGATCGGCGACGTCGCTACGTTCGTTAATGCACTCCATCAGTTCCAGATTCCCCCTGTGTAGTACTCCACGGTCGCGACCACGGCCGTCGTGAGTACGATGTACAGGACGCTGATCGCCGCGATCGTCGGCGAGTAGGAGTACCGGAGGCTCGAAAAGATCTTGATCGGTACGGTCGTCACGGTAAAGCCGCTCACGAGAAACGCGATGATGTACTCGTTGAGCGAGAGGATGAACGCGAACAGCACCCCGCTAAAGACGTTCGAGCGGATGATCGGGAAGGTCACCGTCCGCAACGTCTGCCACTGGGTCGCACCGAGGTTCATCGCGGCTTCCTCGACCGACCGATCCATCTCGTCGAGTCCCGTACTGATGAGGACGAGCGAGAACGGCGAGTAAAACACCCCGTGAGCGACGACGAGGTTGAGAAGCGTTCCCGAGATACCGATGAGGAAGAAGTAACTCATGAACGCGACGCCGATGATCACCGGCGGGATGAGGATCGGGAGCACGCCGATCCCCCGGAGGAAAGAGGTGTAGCGGACGTCGTAGCGATCGATCGCGAACGCCAGCGAGAGACCGATACTGGCGGCGATGACGCTCGCGCCCGCGGCGATGACCAGCGAGTTGAGCAACGCGAGCTGCCAGTCGGCGTTCGACAGCACCTCGTCGAACCACCTGAGCGAGAACCCGTTCGGCGGGAACGTCAGGAACTGCTCGGGCGTGACGCTGATCGCGACGATGATCGCGATCGGCGCGACGATGAAGGCCAGACACGCTCCGAGGTACAGCCGTGCGATGGAGCCCGGCAGATCGACCGTCCCGCCGGTGAGCGCCCGCAGGAGGCCGCCTCGGGTTCGCTCGCGTTCACGGTCGCTCCCTCGTACCGTCCCGCCGTCGGGCAATCGGTCGTCACCCATCGGTGCCGCCTCCCGCGCCGGCCATCTCCTCGGAGCCGAGGCCGAGAAGCTCGTATCCGGCGACCAGTATCACGATGACGACGACCATCATCGCGATCGACAGTGCGGCCCCGAACGGGACGTTGAGGTTGTTCAACGACTGGTTGCCGATGATGACCGGTAGCGTCCACTGTGCGGGTTTCCCGAGGAGGCGCGGCACGATGTACGCCCCGAGTGCGAGGATGAACACGAGCATCCATGCGGAATAGATCCCGTTCTTCGAGAGCGGAACGGTGACGTTCCGGAACGTCTGAAACCGATCCGCCCCGAGGTTCTTCGAGGCCTCTTCGAGTTCCGGGTCGATGTTGTTAATACTCGAATAGAGCGTCAGGATCGCGAAGGGCAAGAACACGTACGTCATCCCGATCGCGAGCGCCCAGATCCCCGGCGTGAGCGACAAAGCCGTGTCGATCGCGCCGATCGTGAGCAGGAACTCGTTGAGTACCCCGTTCTTGGAGAGGATGACGGTCCACGCGTACGACCGAATGATGTAGGTGAGCCACATCGTGGACACGATGGTCGTGATGTAGACCCGCCGTCGAAGCCGCGAGTCCATCCGGGCGAGCGTGTACGCGACCGGGTAGCCGATCGCGAGGCAACCGAACGCCGTCGCCATCGAGAGGGCGACCGTAAAGCCCAGTCGTCGGAAGTAAAGCGGTACCGTGAACAACCGGCGGTAGTGCTCCAGTGTGAAGCCGACCTGATAGTACTCGCCGGAGGGTTTCGGATAGAAACTCGTCGCGATCAACAGGAACAGCGGGACTGCGAAGAAGAGCGCGAGCATCGCGAGGGGATACCCGAGCACGATCGATTCGGACCGGTCGTTCAGCCAGCCCCTGAGTCGCCCGGAAGATTCGGATCGGTCCCGCGTATAGGGGGTTTCGGTCTCGGTCTCGCCGGCCATTACGAACCCGTCTCCGCTTCGATTTCTGGACGAACGTCGACGACACGGTTCTCGACGATCGACTCGATCGAGAGCGCGCGCGCTCGTTCCGCGGCGAAGCTCACCCGGACCCTGTCGCCACGCTCGATCGGCGTCGCGCGCTGCTCGCCCGCCTGGGTGGTCACGATGAGTTCGGTCCCCGCGTCGGTGTAGACACGGTACTCGACCGTGCCGCCGAGCATCTGGACGAGGTTCACCTCGCCGGCGGTGACGTTCGCACGCGTCCCGCCGTCACCGATCGCGTCCTCGGTCTCGTGGCGTTCGAGCGATATCCCCTCCGGTCGGACGACGACGCCGACGTCGGTGCCGGCGTCGAGACGGTCGTCCGCGGTCGCTTTCAGGACACCCGTGTCGGTGTCGACATCGACGACGCCCTCCTCGCCCCCGGTGACCGAACCCCGGAACACGTTGGCTTTCCCGATGAAGTCGGCGACGAAGATCGACTCCGGTTCGTGGTAGACCGTATCCGGGCTCCCGACCTGCTCGAACTCGCCGTCGTTCAACACGACGATCCGGTCGGACATCGTCATCGCTTCCTCCTGGTTGTGGGTGACGAACACGGTCGTCACGCCGAGGTCCTTCTGGATGCGTGAGAGCTCGGCTTGCATCTGCTTGCGGAGCTTCTCGTCGAGGCTGGCGAGCGGTTCGTCGAGCAACAGGGCTCCCGGATTGAGCGCGAGGGCACGCGCGAGCGCGACCCGCTGTTGCTGGCCGCCCGAGAGCTGGCTCGGCATTCGCTCCTCGATACCGGGCAGTTCGATCATCGCCAGCATCTCCGTGACCCGGTCGTCGACCTCCGTGTCCGAAAAGTCCCGGTCGGCGACCCGCATCCCGTACGCGACGTTTTCCTCGACCGTCATGTGTGGGAACAGTGCGAACGACTGGAACACCATCCCCACGTCGCGCCGGTAGGGTGGTTCGGCCGTGATCTCCCGGTCGTCCATTGCGATCCGACCGTCGGTCACCGTCTCGAACCCCGCGATACACCGGAGCGTCGTCGTCTTCCCACAGCCGGAGGGACCGACCAGCGTGACGAACTCGCCGTCCTTGACCGTGAGGTCGATGTCGTCGACCGCGACGACGTCGCTTCCGTACACCTTCGTGAGCCCATCCAGTTCGATCCGTGACATGGGGTCTCAGGAGAGAACCGTCTGTTTCCACTGTTCGGAGAGCCACTGTTCCTTTTCGAGGTAGAGCCGATTGTACGGCCTGATCGCCGCCTCGGGACCGGGACCGTACACCTTCTGGTAGAGATCGTCCGAGAGGTTGAGTTCGCTTTCCCCGATGGTCGGGACGCTGTAGAGCTGTTCGGTGATCTGGGTCTGGACGTCGGAACGGATGGCGTAGTCGACGAACTGCTTCGCCGCGTCCGGGTAGTTCGTGGTTCGAACGATCGTCCACGACCCGAAGTTGAGGACGCCGCCTTCCTCCGGGAACCGTGTCTCTACCGGTGCACCTTTCTCCTTCATTACGAGCGAGACGTCGTTGTACATCTGGGTCGCGCCGATGTTGCCCTCCCTGAGTGGCTGCTGTGCCTCCGCTTCCTGGGCCCACCACAGGCCGATCTGAGGGTTGACCTCGGTGACTCTCTCCATTACCGCCCTGATGTCCTCCTTGGTCCGGAGCGAGTCACGCCCGTTGAACTCGTCGAAGGTATGAGCCGCGATGTCGAGCAAGAACCCGTCGCCCGGGAGCCGGTTCGCGGCGAGTTGGCTCGCGTACTGATCGTTCCAGAGGTCCTTCCAGCTCGTCAGGGGCTGGTCCATGACCTCGGTATTGGTGGTGAGGTTCAGCGACCAGCCGAATCCCCCGATCCCCACGATGTCTCCCTGATCGCCTTTCGCGACTAAGTCGTCGATAACCGCGTCGAGCCGGGAGATATCGTCGGGACTGTAATTGAGCCACGTCCCCATGTCCGTTCCCCGGATGCGGGCGTCGGGGGCGACGACGACGACATCGACCGGCGCTTCTCCCGCGTCGACGGCCTGTTTGAGTTTGACCATCGCGTCCCCGATGGACTGTGGCTCGCTTTGTGCAGGGATACCGCTGTCCTCGGTGAACGGCTCTACGAGCGCGCCGTCGAGGACCTCCTTGAACACGCCGCCGTAGACGCCGATCTTGAGCGGATCGCTCTCCGACGGCGACTGATCATCGCTACCGACGATCCGTGAGGTACAGCCCGCGAGTCCCGTCGCTGCGAGCGTGCCCGCCGCGACACTCGATCGCAGGAATCGTCGACGAGTCGGTGTCGTGGTCCGTGCGCGTTTCTCCGCTCGATCCGTACTGCTGGTTGATGGCATTGTTGTTCCACCTCGTTGGCCCGTGACTGAGCGTATGCGAGTAAAAACCTTACGTCGGACCGGACCGGGCGCTCCTCGTAGCCTCGAACCACTCCCGTCTCGAATCGTCTTCGACGATACCGGCCGAACGACCGATGATGTCGAGAGTACAGGTCGGTACGGTAGACGGTACGGGTCGGTGTATGGTAGCCGATACGTCTCCCGCGTCCACGCGTCCCTCTCGGCGGGCGGCAACACGTTGCCGATAGGATCGGATCCCCGGAACCGCGTTGACGACGTTCACCCCCCCTCCGGTCAGCGCTGGCTCCGTAACGACCGACGCTCGGCGCAAATCCGAAATCGGCTACGGCTGTCCGGTAACAGTACGGTATTCTCGATCGGTCTCCGTTCCCTCGACTACGGTGAATACCTCGCGACCCAGGTCGTGCCAACGTGGAACACCCGTTCCGCCGCCCCGCACGGCCGGCTCCTGTCGAGACGTGATCAGTGCTCATGGCCTATCGTTGTAACGCTCTTTCGGCGCTACCTGACACGAGGGCACGCCGCCGCCGCTCTACCAGTATGCGATAACAACGATCGGTACGACCGAGGCCAGGCCGTTCGGCGACGATCACGAGGACGCGGAACCGAGCCGGAGTGCTCTCGGCGTACAACGAGGCGATCGATGGAGGATCGAACGAGTTCGTCGATGAGTACGGCGAGCCGAATTCCGTCGTTCGTCTTCACCCGTCGAACCGGCAGTTGATCGTGCCGCCATCGCGCTTATACGTCCCGATCCCCTACGGAGAGGTGTGAACGCACCTGATTCGCTCCAGCGCATCGACGAGGAAGACGGCATCGTGCGCGAGTACGACTACGGCGACGAACACCTGATCACGATCGACTTCGGCGAGGGCTACGGCGACGCGACGATCGACGTCGTGGACGACACCGCCATCGTCGTCGTCGACGACGAGCAGTTCGACGTCGACATCCCGGCCGACGCCTCCGACGTGACCGCGAACAACGGCGTCCTGACGATCACGGCCTAAAGCCCGTTGTTGCCATCGGAAGTCCGAGCGAGGTCGAAACAGTCCCGGCTTGTCGACCGGTTTTCGCTATCAGCGCGGACGCCGACGAACTGTGCCGACGGATCGAAGTCCCCGTTACCGTTCGACCTGTCCGTTATTCGGTCCCCTCGATCGCCTCGATATCGTGAACTCGCCCGAGTGCTACCTGCCACTGCGAGCCAGTGGCGCTTTTGACGACCAGCGTCGCCGGCGCGAACCACCGGTCTCGGTCGTCGCGCTCCGCTCGAACGGCTAGTACTGCCTCGTCGAGCGAGGTAACGGTAGTATGTCGACGCACCTGCTCTACGTCCGTCGGTCGAACGAACGCGAGACGACCCTGTTCGCGCTCGTCGACCGTTCCGACCCGACCGTCGATCGGTCCCTCGTCGGTTCGTATCGTGACTTCGCTTCCTTCACTATGCGTTAGAAACCCCTCGATCGCCTCGAAACTCCCGTCGCCGTGTCCCGGCCTCGCCTCTCCGTCGGTCGTCGTCGTTTCGTACGACATGCTCAAACGGTACTTTTAGTCGCATTAAATTCGTCGAAATATAGGAGCCGAAACGACGTATTACCGGATCCAGTCCGTATACCTATGACTGGTATGACGGGCCATACGGGTTCTCGACGACAGTAAAAGCCCTCTACATCAGTGTGTCGTGAGCTCGATCGGACCGATCAGTTTGATCGGCTCGGAACGACACTCCGAAACCGGATACGAGTCGATACGGCACACGTCGGTCGATGTGGCGTTTCCGTGGCGTTTCCGAGCCGGCGATCCGAGGTCGGTGAGTCGATCGTAGCCTCGGCTTGAGCAACTCGATAGCCGGTCCGCGACCGAGGTAGTCGGTTAGTTCTCTCGCTGTCGAGGATCGACAGTCGTGTCGGACGTGAGCAGGAGATCGGCGGGAAGCACGCCACGTCGGCGAACGAGGTTCGCGAAGAACCGCGCGACCCGGCCGCGTCCGGTCAGCGGGCTGGCCATCCCGGGCAGGTAGAACCCGGTGTCGGGCTGTTCGGTTGGAGTCGTTCCGTCGGCACTGCGAGTCGGTGTTCTCTCCATATTTCACAGTTGAGTGCCGCGTGTTTTTAAGGATTGTGAAAATACCTACGCAGAAGCCGAATTTAGTTTCAATATAGACAAACACTCGCACGGGTTCGAGTCGGTCCAGCCTTCCGGCTCGGGCGACCGGTCGGCGACGGGCCTGTGTTACGCGAGCGGTCGGAGCGAGCGGCGGGTTCGGCACCGGCTCAGAAGTCGGCTACGACCTCGATACCGTCCGTCTCGTAGTCGGTCATCGCCGTCAATCGCTCCGAAACCTCCTCCAGCGCGACCTCCCGCGTCACCAGCCGGCCGGGATCGAGTCGCCCCCGTTCGACGAGCGGTAGTATCTCGTCGTAGCGCGTCGGAGGCATCCCGCGCACGCCGTGAAAATCGATCTCGCGCTGGCACATCGTGTCCGTCGGAAGCGGAATCGAGCCCCGTTCGGCACTGCCGGTTAGCCCCACCTGGACGTGGCGACCTCGGCGGCGGAGGCTCTCGGTGGCCTGTCGGCAGGTCTCCGCTCGGCCGAGCGCGTCCATCGAGACGTGCGCCCCGTCCCCGGTTGCCGCGCGTACCGCTTTCGGGACGGCCTCAACGTCGGTCGGGTTCACCGTCGCCGCCGCGCCGAGGTCGGCCGCGTGATCGAGTTTGCCCTCGTCGATGTCGACCGCGACGACGCTCGCGCCGAACGCGGTCGCGATCTGTACGGCCGAGAGGCCGACTCCGCCACAGCCGACGACCGCCACCCACTCGCCGGCCTCGACGCCGGCACGATGACGAAGGGCGTGGAAGGCGGTCACGTATCGACACCCGAGTGCCGCCATATCGATGCTATCGACGCCCGCGGGCAGTGAGACGGCGTTGTACTCGGCGGCGGGCACGTGAACGAACTCGCCGAAGGCCCCCGGTGCCTCCGGCTCGAAGCCGAGCGCTAACCCGTCGGCACAGACGTTCCCGTGACCGTTCACGCAGTGCCGACAGGTCCCGTCGCCGAGATTAAACGGGACGGCTACGCGATCGCCTTCCTCGATCCCTTCTACCTGCTCGCCGACCGCCGATACTACGCCGGCCGGTTCGTGACCCAGTACCTGCCCGAGCGGGGCCTGATCGTCCGCCCACTCGCCGTGGCCCTGCCAGGCGTGCCAGTCCGACCGACAGATCCCACACGCCTCGACTTCGACGACGATCCCGTCGGGATCGGGGTCGGGGATCTCGATGGATTCGACCGCGAGCGGTTTGCCGTACGCCTCCAAGATCGCTGCGCGCATGCTCATGGACCCTAGCTCTGCGCCGCCTCGGAAAAAGCGGTAGGCTCGACGTTCGATCCCCGTTCGTAACCGATCGAAAGAGTAGTTCGAGGACGGCTATCGATAAGGCACCGTCAGTAGAAGTCGCTCAGTCCCGACTGGGAGTCGTCCGACCCGTCCGTCGCGTTTTCGTTCTCGTCTCCCTCGCTCCCGTCTTCTTCGTTACTCTCGTCCTCCGCTACCACGTCGCCGTCCGTGCCTCCTTCCCGTTCGGTGGTCGGTTCACCGCCGTTCGTAGCCTCGCTCTCGACTCCCTCGACTGCGGGTTCGTCGGTGGTCGCGTCGTCGTCCTCGACGTCGCTGCCGTCCGTCTCGCTATCGCTCGACCCTTCCGCTGGGGCTTCGCCGTTGCGCGTCGCGTTCTCGAACGCTCCGCCGGAGTGGGCTACCGCGTCTTCCTCGCGCTGGGCCTGGGCGTCGGCGACGATCGACTCGACTTTGTTCGTACTCTCGCCGCTCCCGGTGACAAAGGAGAGGTCTTTTGCGTCCAGGTCGTAGCGCGCGGCCATCTCGACCGTGAGATCCCGGGGCTTGCAGTGATGGGTCATCGCCGCGAGGAAGGGCAGGACCGCTCGACGAGCAGTACCCATGCTCACGCCGCTGTTCTCGGCGATCTTCCGGGCGATCGCGTCCCGGCGGTCCCGGGTACTCCGCGAGCGGCCGAGCTTCGACCAGTAACTCGGCGGGCCGTAGCGGGTCCACCCACCTTTCGACTCCCGGCGCGACGCCGCGACCCCGGCGGTCATGTTGTCCCCGGCGTAGCGCCAGTACGTGTAGTTCTGACTCGCTCTGACTCGGCCGAGCCAGCGGTCGGCGTTCGAGAGGAAGCCAAAGGCGTCGGCCAGTTCCGCGCCCGCGTAGTCCTCGGGGACGTTGTCCTCGATCCAGTTGATGAGGTCGTCGGGGGTTTCGTCGACTTCGTAGGATGCCCGCAGAGCGCCCTGGGCGTCCTCCTCTTTGATCAGCGCGTCGAGGAAGTCGAAGATCCCTTTCTTCCTGTCGCGCTCGCCGGTGACGACGTCCTCGACGGTGAGCCGCTCGGTGCGTTCGGCGATCGCCTGGAGGTCGTTTACCGCCCCGCGGAGATCGCCGCTGTTCTGCTCGGCGAGGCGCTGGAGGGCCTCGTTCTCGAACTCGACACCCTCCTGACGACAGATGTCCCGTAGCACCGGAAGGATCGAACGCGCGGCGACGTCCCGGAACTCGATGGTCTCACAGGCACTCCTGAGCGACCGGGACATCTCGTAGAAGTCGTTCGCGATCAGGAGCACCGGCTGCCCGGCGTCCTTGATGAGGCTCGCGATCGCGCCCGAACCGCCGCGATCGACGTTGCCATGGAGGTTGTCGGCCTCGTCGAGGATGACTAGCCGCCGCCCGGTGCCGCCGGCAGTGAGCGTGCCGCTTTTGGCGGCTTCGCCGGCGACCCGTTCGACGACGCTCGCGGTGCGCTGGTCCGAAGCGTTGAGTTCGATCGTGTCCCAGCCCATGTCGTTCGCGAGGGCATGCGCCGCGGAGGTCTTCCCGATGCCGGGACTGCCGTGGAGGACGACGGCTTCCTGGTGTGAGTCCCACGACTCGGCCCACTGGCGTAGCTCGTCGCGGGCCGTGTCGTTGCCCCGCAGTTCCGCGAGGGTTGCCGGGCGGTACGTCTCCGTCCAATCTGCCATTGGTGTGTCTATGCTGGTGGCTCGTTTAGTGGTTCCGAAGGCTTCAAGCAGAGTACAGACTGGCCTTCTTTTGCTAACACTACTCTACATACTCATTGGTAAGATGTTCAATAAGTTTCTCTTCTCTGGCTACTATGAAGTGCTCAGCAGAAGCTGGGTCCAGCGAACTCTTTGGATATTGATTGACCCGCCTGATTTCAGCTGCTTCCTCATCGCTCACCTCACTGCTCTCGAACCACTCTTTAGGCCACATCTCGCGCTTCTCTTCCTGGTTGAGTGGATGATGGAGTAGTTGGAGATTTCCGATACGGTCAAGATCAACTCTGTG
>PXQR01000065.1 GCA_003021235.1 Halobacteriales archaeon QH_6_64_20
GGACTATACTGTCTGTCGTAAGTCTTTGTGCAACCGGGGGCCAGACAGTGCATAAGAACTTCTCGCTAACAGTATACCGACGAACGATCATGCATCACATGCGACGATACGGAATCGCTCCGACGATGGACCAGTGATTCGCAGTTCGGATGGCCGACGTCGAACCGAGATCGAGGTAGTCGCCCGCGAGACCTATCGGACGCCAGCGCCGGGGGGACGTTAGCGCCGGGGACGCCAGCGCTGGGGTGTGCATACGAACTCTTTAGACGGCTACCGTCGAACGGTCCGCGCATGCGAGCAGTCCGTTATCACGAGCACGGCGAACCGGACGTACTGGGAGTGGAGGAACTAGACGAGCCGACGCCGGCGGCGGCGGAGGTCCTCGTGGAGATCCGAGCCGCGAGCGTCAACGCGGTCGACGCGAAGTTCCGGGCGGGGACCTACGGGTCGGTCTCGTTGCCGGCGATCCCCGGCGGCGACGCGGCGGGCGTCGTCGCGGCCGTCGGCGAGGGCGTCGAGGAGTTCGCGGTCGGCGATCGCGTCTTCGCCGGCGGATTGGGCCACGACGAGGGCGGGACCTTCGCCGAGTACGCCGCGATCCCCCGGATGAAGGTAGCCCACCTCCCTGAAAACATCTCGTTCGAGGTCGGCGGCGCAATACCGAACGTCGGCGTGACCGCCTGGACGGCGCTCGTCGAACGGGCGGGGCTCGAGCCCACCGAGCGGTTGCTCGTCCACGGCGGCAACGGCGGCGTCGGACACGCCGCCGTCCAGCTGGGCGCGACGATGGGCGCGGACGTGATCGCGACCGTCGGCTCGGAGTCGGTGGGCGAGCGGGTTCGTGACCTCGGCGCGAGCGCGACGGTCGACTACGATAGCGAGACGCTCGCCGGGGAAATCGACGACGCGACCGACGGCGAGGGCGTCGACGTGATCCTCGACCACCGTCTCGACGACTACCTCGGTCTCGATTTGACCGTCGCCGCACAGAACGGACGTGTTATCACCATCACAGGGGGCATTCCGTCGGTCGAGAACCCGCCACTACAACACAAGGAACTCACGATCCGCGGAACCGCTATCGCCAACATCCCCGAGCGCCGGCCGATCCTCCAGCGTATTGCTCGCCTCATAGTCCGCGGCGATCTCGCCCCGGTGGTCGCCGAGACGTACGGCTTCGAGGACGTCGGCGAGGCCCATCGCGCCGTCGTCGAGGGAGGATACGTCGGGAAACTGATCGTCCGCCCGTAATCGGACGCTCACCCGCGGGAGACGTCGACCTGCGGCCGGCGTAACGGAGGTTCGCTCGATGCCGACGCTGACGCCGACGCCGGCAATCTCCGATCGGCGGTCGGTGATCGACGGTCGCCGATCGACGGTCGACAGTCGGTAGCCGTCAGTCGCCGGTCGCGATCACCGGTACCTTACGACCGCACGGCCGACCGGAGATATGAACCACATCGCCTGGGCGCTGATCGCGCTCGTCGCCTACACCTTCGTCCCGATCTTTACTGATCTCGCTACGCGAACGATCCCGAGCGACGTCGCGGCGCTCATCTCGAACACGATCCTCGTCGTCGCGACGATCGCTCTCGTACTCGTCACCGAGCAGGAAGTCTCCGAATACCTCGCCGCGCCGAACGCGATCTACATGTACGCCACCGGGGTCTGTCTCGCCGTCGGCATCATTACCTACTACCGCGCGCTCGGCTCGGGCCCGGTGAGCGTCGTGGTCCCGATCTTCGGTATGTTCATCGTCACTAGTTCGGTCGTCAGCGCGGTGTTCGTTCCAGGCGACGCCTTTTCCGTTCGGAAGGCACTGAGCGTCGTCCTCGCGATCGCCGCCGTCTACCTCGCGGCGACCGGCTGACGAGCGCTTTCGCCGTCCGTCGTCCGGTTCGGATCAGCGAGTCGGAACGCCGCTTTCGTATCGCGGCAGGTAGTTCCGGCCGCCGGGATCGACCTGTAGCTCCCCGTCTTCGACGACGACCTCGCCGGCGACGATTGTGTGTGTCGGGAGCCCGGTGAGTTCGTCGCCGTGAAAGGTCGAGTAGCCCGGTTCCATCGTATGATAAAAGTCGTCGTCGACGACCGCGCTCTTTTCGAGATCGACGATCGCCATGTCCGCGTCCGAGCCTTCGGCGATCGCACCCTTCCGGGGGTACAGTCCCCATCGTTTGGCGTTGTTCGTCGAACAGACCTCGACGACGCGCTCGATGGGGAGGCGATTGCGGTTCACGCCCTCGTGCATCATCACGGGAAGCAGGTACTCGACGCCGTTGTTGTCGCCCGGGATGGCCTCCCAAATGTCGCCGTGTTTGCCCTCGCCCTTCTCCTTGAACTCGATCTTGTGGGGGCAGTGATCCGTGCCGACGTACTCGATAACGCCAGTCCTGAGCCCCTCCCAGAGGCGTTTCCGGCTCCGCTCGCCGCGGATCGGCGGCGAGATCTTGCCCCACGTACCGAGTTCGGTCTCGGCGTTCGTATGCCCGAGAAACGCCGGAAGCGTCTCGGCACGGATGTCGATGCCCTTCTCCCTGAAGCGCTCGACGGTATCGACGCCCTCGCCGGTGCTCATGTGGACGATATACGCCCGCGAGTCGGTGTACTCGGTGAGCCGGGCGATCTGTTCGATCTGCATCGCCTCGCCGACGTTCGGCGAGGACTCGCCCCAGGCTTCGAGGTCGTTTCGACCCTCCTCTTGGAGTTCCTCTCGTCGTACCTGTGCGAGGTCCTCGTTCTCGGCGTGGAACATCACGACGCCGTCGTTGATTCTCGATACCTTGTCGAGAACGCGATAGACGTCCCCGGCGTCGAAGTGATCGATGCCGAGTTCCGGCGAGGCGTACTTGTACCAGTTGAAGAAGGTCTTAAACGACCGAACCCCTTCCTCGGCGAGTTCCTCTATCTCCTCGATGTGGTGCTCTTGATGGACGATCGCGTGGTAGGCGAAGTCGACGTAGGAGTTCTCCTCGCCCGCGCGCTTGAAGAAGTCCATGTCCGGCAGGTACGGTTCGGGCTGAAGCAGGAAGTTCACGACGCAGGTCACCCCGCCGTGGACCGCTCCGCGGGTCTCGGTCTCGAAGTCGTGTTCGAGCCCTTCGTGGTAGTCGTACTCGTACCGCGAGAGCCCCCAATGGACGTGCGGGTCGATGAAACCCGGTACCAGATAGTTCCCCTCGGCGTCGATCTCGCGGTCGGCATCGGGAAGCGAAGCGTCCACTCCCACCGCGGCGATCTCCCCGTCCGCGACGCCGACACCGCCGAAAATCGTGCCGCTCGGCGTCACCACTCGCGCATTGATTACGCGCAGATCTGCTCGTGCCATCCTTCTCTTACCTGTCGATGGATGGGGTCTTAATTCTCCGGGAGCGCGGACAGACAGTGTTGCCTTACCCAATTGTCCGCCGGACAACTGCTACGGGCGGGACTGAAAAGGGCCGGCGCTGACTCATGGCTCCGCCGTTCACCATTCGAGGCACTCCGCGCCTCGCTTTCGGCGAACCCCGGCGTTCACGAGAGCTCGCTCTCGTGAGCCAGCAGGATCGCACAAGCGATCCTGCGACGACGTAAGCACTGGAGCGACCGAACACAGCGAGGGAGCGAAGCGCGTGGTTCGAAAGGCGCTCCGCGCCTTTCGTCATCACAAAAGACGCCAAGCGTCTTTTGAACGACAACGAGCCGCGGGTAGCGAGGGAC
>PXQR01000066.1:0-19188 GCA_003021235.1 Halobacteriales archaeon QH_6_64_20
CATCTCGAATCCTACTACAAGGACTGGATCGGCCCGCTTCGAAGCAATCGGCAGGTCACCGACGATCAAGAAGTCGATGACCTCATGCAGGAACTTGACCACCTATTCGTCCACGTGCAAAGCTGAGTATGCAATTAAGACGTGCGGAGTAGCGCGATAGCCCGCATATCGATCGACGTCCCCAGGTTTCGAACCACACGCTTACGACGAGGGACGATGTACGGCCGTCGATGGTCGCCGACTGCGAGGATTACCGGACTGTCCGCTCGCTCGTGGTCCACGCCGAGGACGTCGTCGCGGCGTTCGAGACCAACCGAACGCCGGGCCCTCGTGCGGTCCTGCGAGTGACGCCGCCTTTTACCGGACGAATGCGAGCGCGTCTGCACGTCGACGATGCGGAGGAGTACCTCGGCACGCCACGCCCGCTCCACATCGATCCCGACCTCCTGCTCGACGTCGAGTCCCTGCCGGCGTACCCGACAGCGGCCGACACCGAAGACCGCCTCCGAGCCGACCCCGATCGCGAGTACTCGATCGAGCGCCATCACGAGTTCCATACCGACGTCGTGACCGCCTGGCGCGAGGCGGCCGCCGACGCGGTGGTTTCGACGACCGAACTCGACGGACCACAGGGCTCACACCGCGTGCGAGTGCTCGCGCTCGGATGAAGCCGGGGTTCGACGCTTTGGAGAGGGACACGTCCTCTCATGTGTCGACGGTTCCCGGGCTTCTCGCGCTCGATGCGATCACTACGTCCTTACCCGGTCGCGTCCGAGAGGCCGGCTATGACTGATCGCAGCGAGTCCCCTTCGATCCTCAGCCGCGGCGAGCGCGACGTCGCTACTCGACTCCGTGAGGGACGAAGCGTCGCGGAGATCGCCGAGGCGCGTGACACCACGACCGAAGGAATCGAGAAGGCGATCGACCGCGTTCGCGAGAAGACCGAACGAGCGCTGACGACGCTCGCCGAAAGCCCGTTTACCGCCGAACTCGGTGCCGATCTCGATCCGGAATCGAGGCGAGCGCTTCGCGACGCGCTCGCGGAGAGAGCGGACCTCGACAACGCCGAAAAGTCGGACGATACGGATAGCTGAACGGGTCGGTCGAAAGGAAGCGCACCACGCTCGCCCGGAGCGGGCCCATCACCGTCGAGACCTGAACACGGGACGATACCACTCGACAATAGATTTATTGCAAATTAGTCTTATAATGTAATAAATGGGTCACGAGGCACCCAGCGCCGACGAGCGAGCGGGCGAGAGGGGCGCGGGTCGGCACTCGACCTCGACCGATCGATCCGCGTCGAAGAATGACCGGCGTTTCGCGAGATTACCGAACGAACCCGATGGTTCTCGGAGCGAGCATAAGGGACGCCGAGGGACTCGTGGGCCGGCCAGGAACGGCGGAACGGGAGGATCGAGCGACGAGCGCGCGGCGTTCTCGCCGTCCGTTCGCGGTCGCAACGGTCGGCTTACCGCGGGGCTTCGAGCCGTCTGCTTCTGGACGGCGATCGTACTTCCGTTCCTATACATGCCGCTATTGGTTGCCGGTATCGACACCCGCCCGGAGGGACTCGCACTGTTCGTGTTACTTGCGCTCAACGTCGTTTCGTTGCTCGCCGGCCACTCGTATCGTAACTAACAACCTTTCTGCTCGACGAGGTACCGTCAGCGAGAACCGAGCCCCGAAGCAGTTTTCGATCGGCCGCCGATCGAGGTCCGGCGTTCAGGTCGTCAGTCGTCGGCCGTGCGTTCGGCGGGGTTCGCGTTCGGCCGTTCGGTCGGCTGATCGTAGAGGTGACACGCCGCCGGGTGGGGCCCCGCCTGGAGAACGGGTCGCTGGCGCTCACACACGCTCTCGAAGCGATCCCGAAGCATCGACACCGCCTCGTCGCGCTCGCCGTCGAGGAGGTGTCCTAACGTCTCGGTGACGACCGCGCGGTTCTCGCCCCCGATGTCGTTCTCGAAGAGAACGGTACACAGTCGGGCGGCCGTCTCGGTCGTTGCGTCCCCTCGGTCTTCGACCCGACCCTCCTCGCCGTTCGTGTTCACACCGTTACCCCGCTCGTTGCCGTGCTCGGCGGCCAGTTCGCGCGCCCGTTCCGTGTTCATCGCCCCCGATTCGAGGCGTTCGCGCAGGTCCATCACCTCGCGGTAGGTTTCTTGGGGAATTTCGACGTCCGAGGGCGGAATAACTGCCGGACACCGGGTCCGGAACCGACAGCCCGACGGCGGGTGCCGCGGCGAGGGGACGTCCCCGGCCAGCGGCTCGATCTCCCGATCGCGCTCGTCGGTCGAAGCTCTGGGAACGCTTTCGAGCAACGCCCGCGTGTAGGGGTGACGGGGTTCTTCGAACAACTCCTCGGTGGGGCCGCTCTCTACTATCTCGCCCAAGTACATGACCGCGACGCGATCGCAGAGGTGTCTGACCACCGAGAGGTCGTGAGCGATAAAGAGATACGTCAATCCGAACTCCTGTTGTAGGTCCGCAAGCAGATTGAGGATCTGGGCCTGGACCGAGACGTCGAGCGCGCTCACCGGCTCGTCGAGCACGAGGAAATCGGGTTCGAGTGCGAGCGCGCGGGCGATACCGACACGCTGGCGCTGGCCCCCGGAGAACTCGTGGGGGTAGCGATCGCGCTGGGTGGCCGATAGACCCACGCGTTCGAGTAGTTCGTCCACTCGTTCGCGGCGTGCTTCCGTTCGGTTCTCGGCGTCGGCGGGTTCGTCGTGGACGGCAAGCGGTTCGGCGACCAGTTCTCCGACGGTCATCCGCGGGTCGAGGCTCGAATACGGGTCCTGAAAGACGATGCCCGCTCGTTTCCGGAATTCCATTAGTTCCGCGCCCGAGAGGTCGAACACCGACTCGCCGTCGAAACGGACCTTTCCATCGGTAGCCTCACGCAGTCGTAGTAGCGTCTCGCCGGTGGTGGATTTCCCACAGCCTGACTCGCCGACGAGCCCGAGCGTCTCGCCGGGATGAACCCTGAAATCCACGCCGTCGACCGCCTTCACGCTTCGAGCGTCGCGCCCCAGCAACCGATCGACGAGCGAGTCGCGCTCGAAGTAGTACTTGTGCAGGTCCTCGACGTCGAGCAGGGCGTCGCCTTCGGTACCTGCCCTCTCGGTAGCGCCCCGCCGCTCACGGCTACTCCGATCCCGGCCGTCACGCCCGTCAGTCATCGGCGCTCGCCTCCCGTTCGCGCTCCGTGGTCGAAAGCGCCCGCGCTGGGTCGTACTCGTGGTCGGCGAGCACACACCGCACCCGGTGTTCGTCGCTTCCCTCGATCCCTACCTCCGCCGGCTTTTCGGCGACACACTCGTCCATCGCCTTCGGACACCGATCGGCGAAGTAACACCGATTTCCCATCTCCGCGTCGAGCAGTTCCGGGACGTTGCCCTCGATCGGCTGGAGGCGCGGCGCGGGATCGTCGAGGTCGGGGATCGACCCTAAGAGGCCCTCGGTGTAGGGATGGATCGGCCGATCGAAGACGTCCCCCAAAGTGCCGCGTTCGGCGATCTCGCCGGCGTACATCACTCCCACCCGATCGCACATCCGCGCGATAACGCCCAAGTCGTGAGTGATGGTGATCACGCTCATGTCCGCTTCGTCCTGGAGGTCACGCAGGAGCCCGAGGATCTGGGCCTGGATGGTAACGTCGAGCGCCGTCGTCGGCTCGTCGGCGATCAGTACGTCGGGTTCGCCCGCGAGCGCCTGGGCGACCATCGCGCGCTGGAGCATACCCCCCGAGAACTGGTTCGGGTATTCGTCGGCACGATCGGCCGGGTCGGGGATGCCGACCTGGTCGAGTAGGGAGATCGCCCGGTCGCGGCTCTCGGTGCTCACGAAGCTCCGGGAGGGAAGCATCCAGTCGCTCAGGTATCGTCCGAGCCCGTACCCCTGGGTGCGCGAGCGCGTGCTCCGCGGGTTCGCTCGGGCACGCTGTTGGACTTCGACGGCTTCGGCGAGCTGTTCGCCGACCGTGATCGACGGATTGAACGAACTCATCGGGTCCTGGAATATCATGCTGAAGGCCGGTCCGCGGAGCGACCGGCGTACGCCTTCGGGCACCCGGCGCGTATCGACGTATTCGCCGTCGATTGCTTCCGGATGCTCCTCGCGCATGTCCGCGGCGAGGTCGGCGTTGCGATACCATACCTCTCCGGCGGTGATCCGGCCGGGCGACTCGACGAGATCGATGATCGACAGGGCCGTCACCGACTTTCCCGAACCGCTTTCGCCGACGATGCCGAAGACCTCGCCGTCATGCACGTCGAAGCTCACCGACTCGACGGCGTTGACCTGGCCCTCCTCGGTGAAAAACCGCGTCGAGAGGTCGCGTACCTTGAGTACCGGCTCGGCGGCCGTCGCACCGCCGCTGGCGGCTGTCTCTCCGACGTCGGCGTTCCGATCGGCTTCAGGCACCGCCGCTTCCCCCTTCGCCGCCGATACCCGGGTCAAGTGCGTCCCGGAGCCAGTCGCCGACGAGATTGATACCGATCACGGTGATCACGATCGCCACTCCTGGGACAGTGGAGATCCACCACGACGAGGCCAGGTAATCGCGACCCTGCGCGATGTCGAACCCCCACGACAGGGTCGTCCCCGAAAACCCTAGGAATGACAGTGCGCTTTCGAGGAGGATGATCGCGGCGATCTGAATCGTGGCGAGCACCAGTACCGGGGTCGCGCTGTTGGGCAAAACGTGTTTGCGGATCACGAAGCTGTCGGACGCCCCCACGGAGCGGGCGGCTTTGATATAGGACTCCTCGCGGACCGACAGTGCCTCGCCGCGGGCGACCCGGGCGAACCACACCCAGTTCACGAGGCCGACGACGACGATCACGGTTCCAGGAAGGACGAAGGAGGCGGGCATCTCGGGCGTGATCCCGAGAACCACGAGCGGGTCCGGCACGCTCCAGGCCGCTCTACCCCACAGTCCTACCAGCGCGATCGCGAGCACGAGGGAGGGAAAGGCGAGCATGACGTCGGCACTGCGCATGAGCGCGTCGTCGACTCGTCCCCGATAGTAGCCGGCGACCAGCCCAACCGTCACGCCGATGACGGCTGCCAGGCCGGTGCCCAAGAGACCGACCAACAGGGAGGTTCGGGCGCCGTAGATCACTCGCGAGAGCATGTCCCTGCCCAGCGAATCCGTACCCAAGGGGTAGGTGAGGGTGGCGTTGATCTCGGTGGTTTCGTTTACCACCTGGAGGCTACCGTTTACCATCTCGGTGCTCGTCGAGTTCGTCGTCGTGCTGAAGCCGACCGGCGGGAGCTGGGAGCGATCGAGGTTCTGTGCGGTCGGGTCGTGAGGGGCCAACACCGGCGCGAGCACCGCGACGGCGACCACCAACACGACGATGCAGAGTCCGAGCTTCGCGAGCGCGCTGCCCCGGAACTCCGCTTTGAGATTGCGGATCGTGCGCGGCGAGATCATCGTAACCCCGTCCCCGAGACGGCTCCCTCCGTCGAAACCCCGATCGTGAGGGGTGCCGGCGTTCCGATCGGCACGGGGACGATACCGGCTTTCGGGCGGTCGGGGACGTGCATGCGGGTCATTCGTGGACCACCTGCGGGTTCACGTAGGCATAGAGCGTGTCGACCGCGAGGTTGATCAGGACGAAGCCGACGCCGATCACGACGAGACTTCCCTGGAGGATCGGCCAGTCACGCGCGGTGATCGAGTTGATCACGAGGGTTCCGAGCCCCGGCCAGTCGAAGACCGCCTCGGTGATGACCGCCCCGCCGATGAGCGTTCCCAACTGTAAGCCGAGCACCGTGATCACCGGGATCAGGGTGTTTCGAAGCGCGTGTTTGTACCGAACGAGGGTCTCGGGCAGACCTTTCGCGCGTACCGCCTTGATGTACGACTGGCCGAGTTCGTCGAGCATGCCGCTCCTGGTGAGCCTCGTCACTAAGGCGGTAAAGTACGTCCCGAGGGTGATCGCCGGGAGCGTGATATAGGACAGCCAGGTCAGGAGTCCATCGACGCTGCCGCTCGTCAGGAGGGTGGCGAGCGCCCCGCCGAACCCGGGACCGCGCCCGCTCGTCTTGAACACCTCTAATTGTACGGCGAAGACGAGCACGAGCATGATCCCGAGCCAGAAATTGGGAGTGCTGATCCCGCCCAGTGAGAAGAGCGTCGCGCCGTAATCGGCCGGTTCGTTACGCCGGGTCGCGCTCAGCACGCCCAGCGGAATCGAGATGGCGATCGCGACGATCGTCGCAACGACCGCGAGTTCGAGCGTCGCCGGTAGCCTCGCGAAGACCTGCGAACTCGCCTGCGTATTGGAGATGTACGAATAGCCCATGTCACCCTGGAGCAATCCGACCACGTAATCGGCGTACTGGACGTACAGCGGCTCGTCGAGGCCTAATTCCTGGGCGATGGCGCGTTTGGTTTCGGCGCTCGCGTCGAGCGGGGCGATGACGTTAATCGGACTACCGGGCGTGATGAACCGGAGCCCGAAGACCACAGTGACGACTCCCCAGACGACGACGATACCCTGTAGCGCGCGTTTGAGGACGAATCGACCGAGTGCCATCGGTTCGACTCTCAGCCGCTCTCCTGGTTGCCGGGCAGGCTCTGGGCCTCCTGTAGGAGGCTGTCGACCCGATCGCTGCCGTAGGAGGTCAGTTCGCCGTCGGAGGTCACCAGCGGGATGATCGTCTGGCTCGCGTCGAAAGTGGCGTTGCCCCAGCCCAACAGGTAAAACGGTGGCTTGTCCTCGATGTTTCCGGTCGTGACTTCGCCCGCGAGCGCGCTGAACTCGCGTTGGCGCACCTCACAGGAGACGTTTCCGAGCTGGTCGATCTGGTTCGCGACCGCCTGGGCGATCTCGACGTCCTTGAGATACCGGCCGACCGGCGTGTGAAGGGTGAGCTGTTCGCCGGCGAAGCCGCTCTCCTCGACCAGTCGTTCCGCTCGCTCGACGTTCTGCGGGTAGGGCTCGACGTTCGAATTGAACCCGGTAAAGCCTTCGAGCGTCGGCTGACCCGTCGCATCGGCGAACCCCGACAGTACGTTCTCGACGATGCTCTCGATGTCGATCGCGTAGTTCATCGCCTGCCGGAACTCGGGACTCGAGAACGGTTCGAGGTCGTAGCGCATCGCATTGAATACGACGCGCGTGCTCGGGACGGGACTGATCGCCGCGCTGTCGGCGTTGCGAACCCGATTGACGTCCTGTGGGGGGACGTTCACGGCGAGATCGGCTTCGCCCCCTAAGAGCTGGTTGACCCGAGTGCTCGACTCGCCGGCGGCCTGGATGGTGAGCCCCGCGGCGGAAGCGGGTTCGCCCCAGTAGTCGGGCGCGCGCTCGTAGACGACCTGTACTCCCTCCTGGTAGTTCGCCAGTCGGAACGGGCCCGTGCCGTTCATGTGGGTGTTGATGTAGGCCCCGTCGTTGTTCTGGACCCACGACTTCTGCATCATGTCGCCGTAGCTCGCAAAGAGCGCGAAGACGATCGGGTTGATTCCGTCCGACATGACGTCGACCGCGCGCTCGCCATCGACGACTTGTGCGCCGGTTACGCCCGCCAGCTGATCGCTCTGGGGGCTGACGAGCCCGCCGACGTCGTCGTTCACGATCCGGTTGACGCTGAAAGCGACGTCCTCGGGGGTGAGTGGATCGCCGTTGTGGAACGTCGGTCCCTCGCGGATCGTAAAGCGCACGCGACCGGGCTCGATCCGTTCGTAGTCGCTCGCGAGTTCGGTAGTAATGGTCCCCTCGGCGTCGCGGGTCAACAGTCCCTCGTAGGCCTGAAGCACGATGTTGTCGGTGGGCGTCTCGCGGTGGTCCTGGGGATCGAGCCCCGAGTCCATCTGGCTCTGGGTGATCGTCACCGTATCGCCGCCGCCGGTCGGCTCGATCGCGCGGCCGTCGATGCGCTCGTCCCGGCGTGCCTCCCACTCGATACGGTTCGCGACGCCGTAGACGCTGTACTGACGATTGAGGTAGACCCAGGGTGCCTGGTCGTGGAGGGCGCGGTTCGCGACCTGGAGGAACTCCCCGCGAGTCTCGGGGTTCTCGATCGCCGCTTGGGTTTCGGTACCGGTTCCGCCGGCCGCGGTCGTTCCGTTTCCACCGCCGCCACCGTCGGTACTCTCGCTGTCGTTACCGCCACCACCATCGCCGCCGGCACACCCGGCGACCGTCGATGCGAGCGCCGCCGCGCTCGCCGCTTTCAGGTATCGCCGTCGGCCGATCGCGTTCCCGTGGTTCCCCGACATGGCCCACACGTCCGCGTGAGAGCAATAAGTATGCTGTGGTCAGCACCGTGAGACACGTGCCTGTGGGCGGGTACGGACTCGACGCGGACCGTCCTCGACGGCGGTCCCACGCCGACCCGGCCACCGGCTCGTCCATCCCCGACAGTTAAATACGAGCCAAGCTAAGAAATGACATGGCCACGCACGGCCGTCAGCCCCTCCGCAACCTGTTCGACGACTCACCCACCCCTCACATCGCCCACCCGCCGCGCACCCATCACCGCCAGTACTACGTCGCGACCGACGGCTCCTTTCGCGATTCGGGCGGCGGCCTCGGCGTCGTCATCGAAAGGAGGAGTGGAAAGCGCGTCGAACGCCTTGCCCTCGCCGATCGGATGCCTGACAACAACGTCGCGGAGTACCGGGCGCTCCACCTCGGACTCGACGTGCTCGCCGCCCGTGTGCCGGCGGACGCCCGCGTGGGTGTACTCGTCGATCACGACGAACTCGCGGCGAACGTCAATACCGCGGCGCTCCGTGCGCGCCAGCCGGACTGGCCGCGTCGCTCGCCGTCGATCCCTCACGGTTCACGCCACCACTGGCGGGGGATCGAAGCGCGGATCAGCGGCTTTCGCGAACTGCGTGCCGCCCGGATCGAGAGCGCACAGAACCCGGCTCATCCGCTCGCCAACACTCCCGAACGATACCATCACGTCAACGACGAGGCTCCGGACATCCGATTCCCTAACGAACGAAACGAAGCCCCTCCTCCCTCGCGCGCCGACCGTCACGCAAGCGACTGAGCGATAGGTGGAAAGAAGTGACGGTAACGATCCCTCTTCAGGCGAGTTCGTTTCACACCATGTCGCGATCCGACGGAGGAGTACGGACTCACGTCGCGAGAACAGCCGACGGCTATCGGCGCAGTACGACGAGACCGATGATCAAAAGCGCAACCGATAGCACTGCGAGGCCAATCAGGTTCGCGCTCTCCATGCCCGTCAGTTGCTCCGAGGCGCGATCCGCTACCGCCGAGGCACGGTCGACGGCGGCATCGATTCCGCCGCTTACGATGGGTCCGCCGCCGGAGTCACCGCTCGATCCGTCGTCGGTCGCCGGCGTCGAGGTAGTGTCGGTCGTCCCGCCCGGATTCGGCGACCTCGTTTCCATTGTAGTTCCTTCGGTTCCTTCGGTCGCCGTGGCCGTTGCCGTCGCGGTTGCGGTCGGCGTGGCAGTCGTCGTGGTCGTGGTGGTAGTCGTGGTTTCCGCTTCGACCTGGACGGAGACGGAGGCGTTGGCGGTATTGTTCGCGCGGTCGACGACCGTCACTCGGGGCTCGTACGCGCCCGGGTCATCGTACGTTACGTCGAGCGTCGACTTGTTGGTCACCGTCTCGATCGTGCCGTCGCCGTCGACGTCCCAGCGATAGCCCGTGACCGCGTCGTTGTCGGCCGACCCGCTCGCATCGAGGGCGACCTCGGTCCCAGGGGTGAGGTCCCTGGAATCGGCGGCGAGCGCGGCACTCGGAGCCTCGTCGTCACACGGCCCACGGGCAATCGTCACCGGCTCGCTCATATCGAGGGAGTAGATCACTCCGTCCGCGTCCGTAGCGACGATCCCCTCCTCACTGCTCGCTCCCTCGGCGTTACCCGCCTCGACAGTGCCGGTCGCCTCGGCAGTGTCGGTCGTCCCGGTGGCGGTAGCGTTCGCAGTAGTGGTTACGTCCTCACTGGCGTTCGCGTCCCCGCTGGCGTTCGTAGGGAGGGTCGCGTTGGCGCTTCGGACGACCCAGCGTTCGATCTCGTTCGACTCGGGCGAACCGTCCCACTTCACGTAGGGATAGCCCGGCGACGCCTCGTTAAACGCCGGGTCGATCGTGATCTCCTCCCAGTCGTCGCTTTCGAGCCCGACGAACGCCGCGCCGTCCGAACGGTTGCCCTTGTTCCAGTACCACTCGATGTGTGCGCTCCCCTCCCCGAGGTCGAAGACGTCGTCCTGGCCGGGATAGGAATCGTCCCGGACCGACCAGTTGCCCTCGGCGGGCAGTCCCGTGATGTCGACGGTGACGGTTCCGCCGCTACCGGAGGTGTTCGTGACGCCGTCGTTCTCGAAGACGAGCGAGAGGCCCTCCGAGCCGTTATACAGCAGGATCTGACTCGTGTCCTCGCGAAGCAAGCGTTCGAGTTCGCCGTAGGCGTGATACCAGCCCGTCGGCTCCGTGTAGGGACTGCGATAGTCGTAAAAGTCGGTGACCGGCGTGCTACCGTTCCCGTAAGCCTCGATCGGGAAGCATCGATCGCCCTGGCGAACCACGATGTCGGTTCCGTTCCCGTCCGAGTCGGTTCCCGATCCCGACCCCCCGGCGTCCTGAGCGGCGACCGGCGTGCTCGCGAGGCCGACGGCGACCGGCGCGACGACGAGCGCGAGCAGTACGCCGGCGAGCAGTAACGACCGTACGCGAGCAGGGAGGCTCCGATCGCGAGGACGGCTCATTCGGTTCCGTCCCGCCGTCGCTCGGCTCTCGTGAGTGAGTCCGGTGCCCCGCGCTTCGGTGTCGTCGGCTCGGTTGTGGGTTCGATCGGCATAGCGCTCTCGTTGGTTCGTCTCGTCAGTATTACCCGAGCGGTATAAACATCATGGCATACCGACCGAAACGAAGGGACTGCCGCAGCGCTCGTGCCCGACCGCCGGGTGCCCCAGTGAACTCGCTATCGCAGGTGCCACGAGGCTCGCGACGGACACGACCTACCGTCGTCCGATTCGGCCGCGCTCCGCTCCGTGGATCACTCCGTTCCCCGTTCCGCCACGAGGCGGCGTTCGCGGTGCTCACGCCGCTTCGCCCTGTTCCACGGGTCGTTCCTCCCCGTTCCGCTTCACGGCCTCCCTCGCTTCGCTCGTTCGGCCGCGCCTTGCTCCGCGGCTTACGTCCGTTCGCCGCTCCGTCACGAGGGGGCGTTCGCAGTGCTCACACCGCCTCGCTCGCCATGGATTTATACTTCCCTCATACGTACTTGTGGGCGTGAGTACTCGCCCGAGTGCGCTCGACTCCCTGGTGTTCGGCGTCGACGTCCAAAGCGGGGATGTCCGCGGGAGTAACCGCCCTTCGTATGCGGTCGTCGCGTTCGACGGCGAACAGGTCGATCGGGACGTCGTCTCTCGCCGCAAACTCCTCCGATTGCTTAACCGTGAGGAACCCGATATCCTCGCCACCGACAACGTCTACGAACTGGCCGCGGACAAGCAGGCGCTGATAGGCTTTCTCCGCGGACTGCCGACCGGGACGAAACTCGTGCAAGTAACCGGTGCCGAGCGCCCCGAACCCCTCTCGCGGGTCGCCTCCCGGCATGGCGTTCCCTACGGCAAGAAACCGATGAAGGAAGCCGAAGCCGCCGCCAGGCTGGCCGCCGCGAACGTCGGCCAGGAGGTCTCCGCGTTTACCGATCGCACCGAGGTCAAGGTCTCGCGGGGGCGATCGACCGGCAAGGGCGGCTGGTCGGCGGACCGGTACACCCGCCGGATCCACGGCGCGGTCAAACGCCACGCCCGCGAGGTCGAATCGGAACTCGACGAGGCCGGGCTCGACTACGAAACCGATGTCACCGAGAAGTACGGCGGCTACGCGAACGCCGTCTTCGAAGTGAGCGCGCCGCTGGGCGAGATCCCGGTCTCGACCGGGCGGTCGGGCGATACCCGCGTCGAGATCGAACCGATCCAGCGCGACGGCATCACCTTCGAGCCCCTCGCGAAACGCCGCGATCACGTGCTCGTCGGCATCGACCCCGGCACGACGACCGCGGTGGCCGTCTGTGATCTGGATGGCGAGGTACTGGACGTGCTGAGCACCAGGACTGCGGATACCGCCGCGGTGATCGAGTGGATCATCGAGCGCGGCCGGCCGGTCGTCGTGGCGGCGGACGTCACGCCGATGCCGAGCACCGTCGAGAAGATCCGCCGGAGCCTCGCGGCCGCGGGCTGGGTCCCCGAGACGGACCTGCCGATCGACGAAAAACAACACCGAACCCGGGAGGAAGGTTACGACAACGACCACGAGCGCGACGCGATGGCCGCCGTCCTGTTCGCGTTCGACGACTACGCGGACCAGTTCGAGCGGATCTCACGAAAAGTCCCGCCGAGAGCCGATCGCGGGGAGGTGATCTCCCGGGTCGTCGCCGACGAGGAATCCGTCGAAGCCGTCCTCACGGACCTGACCGAGACCGACGACGGCGAACCGGAGGAGAAAGGCCCCGAGCCACGCGAGCTTTCGGCCGAAGAGGAAGAGATCAAGCGCCTCGAGTCACGAATCGAACGCCTCGAAGCCCACGCCTCGGAGCTAGAAGAGACCGTCGAGGACAGAGAGGCTCGCATCGAGGAGTTGGACGAAGAACTCACCGAGACCCGGCGCGAGGAACGCCGCGAGGCCCGCGAGCGCCGCGAGGTCGCCCGCCTCCAGCGCGAAAACCGCCGGCTCGAACGCGAACGCGATGAAAAGGGCGAGGAGGTATCAGCGCTGGAGGACAAGCTCGATCGGCTGAAAGCACTCTGGAAGCTCGATCACTCGAACTTCGCGGACGTTGCCGAAAAAAGGGCGGGTCTCGTGCCGGTGAAACCGATCGTCGTTTTCCTGCGCGACGCCACCGGTGCCGGCCGGGAGGCTGCGAGACGCCTGAGCGAGATCGGTCCTCGAGTAGTGCTTGCGACCGGCGGCCTTTCGAGGGTTTCCGACGAGGTACTGTTCGAGTGGGACGTCCCAGTGGGACCCGCCGCGGACGTGACGATCCAGGAGGTCGACGAACTGGCCGTCGCTCGCGAGCACGAGGTCGATGCGGCGATCGATGACTGGGAGGAACGGGCCGCCGAGCGCCGACGCGACCGCCAGGAGTCGATGGTCGACCGGCTGATAAGCGAACACCGCGCCGACCGCGGCGAAGGGTAAGCGCGACGCCGGACCGGGGTACGAGGGGCACATCAATTAACTGTCTTCCGCCCGAATGACATCCCATGAGCGACAGCAGCAGTCGAAAGGACCTCCGGATGCCCGACGAGGACGAGGTCTTCGCCGTCGTCACGAACATGCTGGGGGCAAACCGCGTGAACGTACGATGCATGGACGGCACGGAGCGCACGGCCCGCATCCCGGGACGGATGCAAAAGCGCGTCTGGATCCGCGAGGACGACGTCGTGCTCGTCTCGCCGTGGGACTGGCAGGACGAAAAAGCCGACATCGAGTGGCGCTACGAAAAGCAAGAGGCAGACCAACTCCGGCGCGAAGGCCACATTCAGGGATGGCATGAACGACTCGACTGAGGGGGGCACTGGGGGATCGTATCGGGGCGCTACCGATTCGTGTCCGTTCGTCGGTCGGCCGTCCGTCCGTTGTGCCCGTGCCTTCCTCCGGTTCTCGACGGGGCGGCAAGCGTGAGCGGCGAGAGCGACGGTAGCCTGCTCGACTTCGAGGAGAGCGACGCCCCCGGCGACGAATGGGAGGAGGTCGACGTCGCGGAAACCGAGGCCGATCGCGTCGCGAAACAGCGCGACCGGGAGTTTTTGACCTTTCGCGAGCGGATCAAGGACGCCGACCAGTTCAAGGTCGAGGGCGCGGTCTTCGACGACGCGACGCTCGCGGCGCTTTACACCCTCGTTCAACACGGTCATATCGACGCCTTCGGCGGGCCGATCTCCACAGGGAAGGAAGCGAACGTCTTCCTCGCGGACGGTCCCGACGGGGAGGTCGCGGTGAAGATCTACCGGATCAACGCGAGCGACTTCAAGCACATGCGCGAGTACCTGGAAGGCGACCCGCGCTTTTCGGGCCTCGGCTCGGACAAGAAAGCGGTCGTGCTCGCCTGGACGCGAAAGGAACTCGCGAACCTCCGGCGTGCGAAGGCCGCGGGCGTCACCGTACCGGAACCGATCGCCGCCGAGCGCAACGTCCTCGTCATGAACTTTTTAGGGACCGACGGTAAGCGCGCCAAACGCCTCGGGGAAGTCCGTCTGGAGAACCCCGAGACCGCCTACGAGGTGATCCAGGAGTACGCCCGCCGGCTCTACCGGGCGGGGCTGATCCACGGCGATCTCTCCGAATACAACGTCGTCGTTCACGACTCGGAACTGTACGTGATCGATCTCGGTCAGGCGGTCACGGTCCACCATCCCAATAGCAGGGACTTTCTCGAACGCGACTGCCGGAACGTGGCGAAGTTCTTCTCCCGGCAGGGACTAGATATCGACACTGCCGGCGAAGAACTGCTGGCGTACGTCACCGAACCCGAGCCCGATCCGTCCTGATGCGCCCGGCGATCGGGCCCGATTCGGCTCCGACTTTAGAGATCGCGCTTGAACACGTATCTCGCCCGTTCCATGCCCAACCGCTCCTCGTAGAACCGGTGGGCGTCGCTCCGTTCGAGGTTCGACGAGAGCGTAACGGTCTCACAGCCACGATCGCCGGCCCACCGTTCAACGAACGAGTACAGTTCCTCGCCCAATCCCCTCGATCGGTGTGCCTCGTCGGTTACGAGATCATACACCCAGACGCGCCGGCCGTCGTAGAGGGTGTGTTCGATCGCGACGCCCGCGACGGCCCGCAGATCGCCGTCTCCGTCGCTGTCTCCGCCCCCGTCCCTGTCGCCGTCTCCAGCTTCGAACAGGCCGAACAGGCGATAGCCGTCCACCTGTAGTCGGCCGACGAGCGAGACGAACGCCCCTTCGTCGAGGTGTGTCCGTAGCTGTTTCATCACGGGAAACGCTACCCGCCACTCCGCTTCGCTTTCGAGTTCGCGCACGGTGTGTTCGCTCATCCCACAACGGACGGCGAGGAGCGGCCAGTACCTTTCGGTCGTCGCCGCTTCGACACCGAGTGGTCCATCGGTGGGGGGATCACGTCACAGGATCGAGCGCCCGAGGCGACCGAGTCATCGCTTGCGAGGCCGCGACTGTCGAAGGCTTCAAACGAGTTCGCGCCCAACTGAACAACACTTATGCAGCACGTGCGGATCCCGCAGGACCGTCTCGGCGTGCTCATCGGCGAGGGCGGCGAGACCATGCGCGAGATCGAACGCGAAGCCGAAGTCCGACTCGATATCGACTCGGAGACCGGCTCGGTCGGCGTCGAGAGCGTCGGCGACCCGATCACGGCGCTCAAAGGCCCCGATATCGTCCGCGCGATCGGCCGTGGCTTCTCGCCCGACGCCGCGCTCACGCTCTTAGAGGACGACATGACGATGTTCGACCTCATCGATATCGATGCCGCGACGCGCAACGACAAGGACATGCGCCGAAAGAAGGGCCGGCTCATCGGCGAAGACGGCCGGACGCGCGAACTCATGGAGGAATTATCGGGCGCGTCGGTCGTTATCTACGGCTCTACGTTGGGCGCGATCGGCGGCCCCCAGGAGGTCGAAGCCGTCCGGGGCGCGACGGAGATGCTCTTGGAAGGTGCGCCCCACGGCGCGGCGTACTCGTTTCTCGAACGGAAACACAACGAAATGAAAAGCCAGGGCATGGAGTATCACCGGTTCCCCGGATCCCGATCCCAACCCGAACCCGAACCCGAGATCGAAGTCGAGTCCGAATCCAGGTCCAGGTCCAGGTCCGGGTCCGGGTAATCGACGTCGGTACCGATATCCCTCCTACTCCTGACATCGACGCCGACGTCGATAATCGATACGGATAGCAGTGCCGGCACTGACAGCGACGGAACGAAACTGCCGATATCGAGGCACTGAAACCGGCTCGTTCCGTCGTTCGACCGTGACCTATCGTGGCGTCGTGCTCGATCTCGACGGGACGATCTATCGTGGCCGCGACCTCGTTCCGGGAGCCCGCGAGGCGCTCGAGGCGCTTCGCGGGCGCGACGTCTCGATACTGTTCTTCTCGAACAACCCGACCGAGACCCCCGAAGCGTACGCCGACCGGCTCGCCGATCTCGGGATCGACGCCGCCCCGACGGAGATCGCCTCGGCGGCGAGCGTGACGGCCACGTATCTGACTCGCGAACATAGGGGTGAGGAAGTCTTCCTCGTCGGGTCACCCGGCCTCCGTGCGCAACTCGAAGACGCGGGCGTGCTCCTCACCGACGAGCCCGAGAGCGCCGACGTCCTCGTCGCCTCCTACGACCGGGCGTTCGACTACGACCGGCTGACCGAGGCGCTCCGGGCGCTCGAGGGGGAAACGGAGTTCGTCGGGACCGACCCTGATATGACGATCCCACGTCCCGACGGCCGTCTCGTTCCGGGATCGGGGGCGATGATTCACGCCATCGCGGGCGTCGCCGGTCGCGAACCCGACGCTATCGCCGGCAAGCCCTCCGCGGAAGCCGTCGACAGGGCAACGAGCGTGCTGGGCGTCGCCCCCGGGAACTGTCTCGTCGTCGGCGATCGTCTCGACACCGACATCGTGCTCGGCGCGCGCTGTGGCATGGACACGGCATTAGTTCTCACCGGCGTCACCGACGGATCCGACCTCGCCGACGCCGATCCGTCCGATACGTCCCCCGATCACGTCCTCGGCTCGATCGCCGACCTCCAGTCGCTACTGTAAGCCGGAAACCGGCCGCTTCCGTGGACCGGACCCGCATTCGACGACGCTCGCCGCCGGTAAGCGCCGTGTTCACGCGACCGCGACCCATCGATCGATCGCCTCCGTGACCCCGCGGTTCGGCGGATCGGTAACGCGGATCGTGGCTCACTGTTCGGTCGCGGCTCGCGGTCTCGCATAGACGATAGATCCATATCCCGAGCACCCGAACGGATGCGGTACACGAACACCATGCAAGCGTTCGAACTTATCGATACGCGCAGGGCCGATTACCTCCTCGACGCGGGCGGACTCCGCGATCGCTTCGTCGAGATCGACGCCACCACGCTCGCGCCGGTTACCCCTAGCGGAGAGCCGATCGAGGAGGGAAGCGTCGGGTGGCCAACGGCGGACGTGATCGAATGGCTCGAGAGCCGTAACGTAGAGGTCGTCGAACTCGATGCGTGAGCGATCGCCGGAGTCCGAGGAAAACACTACTCGTGAGATCGGTTCTGTGCGAGGACGACGAGGAACGAGGAAACCGAAAGCGGGTGCCTCGATGTGGCGAGTCAGGCGAACCAACAACGCCCGTGCAGGTCCTTTTCGAGCATGAACGACTCGGCCTCGTAGAACAGGGTCGCGAACTCGCGGACGAACTCGTCGGAGGTCGCTCCGAGGTATTTCACGCCCTCGATGAGCACCCCCGAGTCGGGTTGGTCCGGGCCGACGACCCGGCCGTGGACCGACATCTCGCCCTCACCCTCGGGTACCGCGTCGTCGCTATAGCGCTCGGCAAAGGCCACCATCTCCGCCATCGACGGCGACCGCCCGCAGCGTGCGTCGGGATCGATGTAGCCCGCGTCGAGCAGTTCGCGCGCCGCCGTAGGTGAGAGGCCCTCGAACTTGACCGCCGGCCCGGCGACTTCCCAGTCGATCCGATGGCCGAAAACGAGGTCCTCGCGCTCGGGATCGGTGCGAACGGTACTCACCGGAGATCACCTCGGAGCAGGTTCGAGAGAACGACTATCGGAGCACGTCGTAACACGCTAGCGATTCGTTCTCGACGTGAATGAACCCGCCGAAGTCGGCCGGTCGAGCGGCGACGTACCGATGAATGCGGCCCGCTGTCCACGGTCGGTTTTGCCGTTTCGCGTTCCGTTCAGTTCTCGACTCCGATACCGTTTTCAGCCTTCTCGGTGTTCGCAGCGTTGCTTCGAGCGCGCCGGTGAGTCCACCCGCCAGCGCGGGACAGCGCTCTTCGATGTATACCAGGGTAAATGCCCGCTCGGCGTCACTAAGCCCGAATCGGTCCCGGTTTTACGAGACGTTGAAGTACCGCTTCGGCCTCAGTTCGGTTCGTTGTACATCTCGTCGATCATCTCGTCGAGATCGGGGCTGTCGTTGCCGGGCTGATAGCCGAACGAAAAGTCCCCTTCGCCGTCGGGCGAGGCACCTTGCGTCCAGCGTCGGCCGGGGTCCTCGCGGTCGTCCTTGTACGTCGACATGAACTGGTAGTTCACGTCCTGGTTTTCCTTCTCCTGGTCGAAGCTCGCCGGTACCGGCCGGTGGTCGTCCATCGTCTCCAGGGCGGCGTGCCACTGGTTTTGATGCATCGTATCGCGCGCGATCAGGTATTCGAGCATGTCGTTCATGCCCGGGTCGTCGGTCATCTCGTAGAGCCGCGTGGCGAGCAACCGGCCGGTCGATTCTGCCATGACATTAGCATACATGTCCGCTGCTAAGTTGCCGCTCGCGACGACCATCGCGCCGCTAAAGGGCGTGCCGTTCGAATCGACGGGCATCGCGTGCAGGCCCGCGGAAAGCGCCTGGCGGGGCTGGCCGCCTTCGAGCATCGCGGAGATCACGGGATCGTTCCGGACTTCCTCGATCTGTTCCTCACGAGCGCCCTGGAGGTTCTTGCTGACTGCGGTCGCGAGCATCTCGATGTGGCCGAGTTCCTCGGCGGCGGTCTCCATCAGCAACTCGCGGTATTCGGACTTCTCCCGAGGCACCGCGAAGGCCTGGAACATGTACTGGAGCGAGACGCGCATTTCGCCCTCCGCGCCGCCGATCGCCTGCTGGAGCATCTTCGCGAAGTAGGGATCCGGTTCTTCGACTTCGACCTCGTACTGGAGCGGTTCGTCGTGAAAGAACATCGCTGGGTCCGTTCGGAACGGCGGTGGCCGACGTATTAACCGATGGCCCTGCAGGTGCGCGCACGATGTCCGCTCGCCCTCTCCCGATTCTCGGAACGTTTCGGTGGCCTGTTCGCGCGCTACCCTGACAGTGAGTGGAGACTCTTCTCGCTACCGGGAACGCTCGGGAAGCGGGCACCGAGCGACGCTTTCGGCGTTCGTCTCGGGGAGCATGTACTGTTTCCACTCGTGGCGACGTGGGTCGGCGTAATCGCCCGAATCGGGATGTCTCGGTACCGAGTCATACTCGCGCAGTCGATCGCGGAT
>PXQR01000066.1:19291-31574 GCA_003021235.1 Halobacteriales archaeon QH_6_64_20
GGGTCGGTCGGCGTCGTCTCCGGCCACGGTGCCGGGTCGTGCTCGCCGAGGTACCGAAGTACGTCCCAGAACTGGCGTTTGTAAGTCTCTGCGGACTGTTCGTTCAACGGCGGTTCGAACAGGCAGACGAGCGAGGAGATCGGGCCGATCGACTCGTATCCCGATAGATAGGTTTCGAGCGCATCGGCGAGGCGTTCCCGGGCCGCGAGGTCGTCGGGCGCGCCAGGGAACGTATAGCGGAACAGTCCCTCCTCCTCGGCTTCAACAGCGAAGTAACATGGATACGGTGCCTCCTCGTCGGTCATCGTCTCGCGAAACGTCTCGTAGCGCGTCCGCTTCCAGTCGGCCAGTCGGTCGCGTGCGATGGCGTCCCGGAGGGCACTTTTCGTCCACAACTCCTCGGTATCCGACCGTTGCATTTCACTTCTCATTGGCGTCGTATGGCAGTGGACGTTCGGCCTGCACATGCCTGGCTACGTATTCCGCTTCCCTCTGGCGGTTTTCCTGTGTTCTGTCATGGCTACCGTGTTCGTACCGTTCCCTCGTGGATCGTCGTCCCGTCCGGAAGCCGGAGGTCGATCGGTGAGAGCACCGGACCGCTCGCGACGCCCTTCGCCGAGCACGCCGCGATCGCGACGATCGCCGCTCGTGTGGCTTCGAATGCGACGGTATCACCGAGCTCGGCCGTACTCGCGCGGACATCGAAGTACGTCTGGTCGGTGACGGTCGAGTGCTGGAAGACGTTCATGGTGTCCGGAACGCGCTCGTTGAGGCCAATCGCTTCCATCGCGAGCGCTAAGTTCTCGCGACACCCGCCCGGTTCGTTCTGGATACCCTCCCGATGGGGCCGGTCGGTGAGCATCCACTCGGTACACGGCCCGAAGAGGATATCGTGAACGCCACAGTCGTCGGCTGTAATGGTCAGAATCGGCTCGCCGGCGGTAGTGTAGAGGTCGTCGCCGGTCGTGATTCTGAGCTTTCCGTTCAGGTCGCGTGTGTACGACTGGGAGAAACGTTCCGATGGGTCCCTCCGAGCGAAGGCGACGAGATCGGCGACCTGCCTGCCTTCGGGCGTTACAACGTCGAAACTCGCGCCGCGGTCGATCGCGAACGCAACGGCGCTTCGTTTCGGGATCCGGTACTCCATGGCTCGCTTTCGTCCCGGCGTCCGCTTGTACCCTTGTGGTTCCAATGCGTCCGGACTCGAAGCAGTTACTGGGAAGTCCGATACTGCCTGATAGCGCAGGGTAAGCGTTCAGGTTTGGAGCGAGCGGAGTCAAAACATGGTTTCTCGCGACCCGGCGGCCAGCCTCGAAGGCGACCCGCAATCGCTTTGGATCGATCCCAACGGACCCCCGCAATTCGAGCCGCTCGACGGAAGCGTGTCGGTTGACGTCGCGGTCGTCGGCGGCGGTATCGCCGGACTAACGACGGCGACGCTGTGTAAGCAAGCGGGGAAGACGGTCGCCGTGATCGAAGCCGACCGCGTCGGCGAGGGCGTGACCGGCCACTCGACGGCGAAGGTCACCGCCGCACACGGCCTCGTTTACGACGAACTCGCTTCGACGGTCGGCGAGGAACGCGCCCGCGGATACGCCGAAGCGAACGCGGCGGCGGTAGAATGCGTCGCAGACCTAATCGACGTACACGACATCGACTGTTCGTTCGAGCGCCTCGACGCCTATACGTACACGCAGTCGGCCGACGATCGCTCCGCGATCGAAGCCGAGGTCCGAACTGCGAAGCGCCTCGGACTGGCGGCGAACTTCGCCGAGGAGGTCCCGGTGCCCGTCGAAACGGAGGGAGGGGTTCGATTCCCCGACCAGGCACAGTTCGATCCCATGCGATACCTCCAGGGGCTCGCGGCCGACCTCCCCGGTGAGGGCTCGTCCGTCTTCGAGCGCACGAAGGCAACGGATCTCGAAACCGCGTTGCAACGCATTTCCCCTTTGCCGACCCCGGGTTCTTCTTCGCGCGGATGTACCCAAAGCGATCGTACCTGCTCGCCGCACGCGTTGCGGAGGCTCCCCAGGAGATGTGTTACGAGTCCGGCAGTCCCTATGACTATCGCACGACGCGCCCGTATCCGACCGGAAACGGGCCCGGCATGCTGATCGGCGGCGAGGGCCACAAGGCCGGTCAGGGCGGCGACACGACGGAGCGCTATCGCCGCCTCGAACGCGATGCCCGCGAGCGCTTCGGTGCCGAATCGATCGAGTATCGGTGGTCGACCCAGGACTACGTGACCGTCGACGGCCTCCCCTACGTCGGTCGGCTCTCGCCGCGAAGCGAGAACGTCTATGTCGCGACCGGCTTCGGCGCGTGGGGGATGACCAACGGCACGGCCGCGGGAGTGATCCTGCGTGACCTGATCTGCGACGACGGGAACCGCTGGGCGGCGACGTTCGACCCCTACCGGAAGACGGTCCGTGCGTCGGCGAAGACGTTCGCCGAGGAGAATGCCGACGTGGGAAAACGCTTTACGAGCGATTGGGCGTCGGGCCTGCGTTCGGGGTCGCCGGCCTCGCTCGCCGCGGGCGAGGGCGACGTGATGCGGATCGAGGGCGAGCCGACGGCCGTCCACCGCGACCGGAAGGGCGAGTTGCACGCGGTTTCCGCCGTCTGCACTCATCTGAACTGTCTCGTCCGGTGGAACACCGCCGAGGGGACCTGGGACTGTCCGTGCCACGGCTCTCGGTTCGGCGTCGACGGCGATCTCATCGTCGGGCCGGCTATCGAGGACCTCCCGCGACGGGAGGTCGACTGAACCGTGAAACTTCCCACCGAAGTTTCGCTCGCAACCCCCGGATTTCGCCGCTATCGTCCGCCCCGCAGGTACGCCGATCGAGTCTCGGGACGCCCGTCGGTGACCGGCGGTCGTCATGAATGAGTCGTGTTATGTGCGCTGGGGGGAAACGAGGCGACAGCAATGGGAATCATCGTCGAGGCCATCGTTCCAGCCGAGGAATTCGCGCTCCGAGGGACCTCCGAATCGCTCGGGGACGTCGCGTTCAGCCTCGAACGGGTCGTCGCACAGGAGGCCGATCGTATCATGCCGTTCATGTGGGTCGCGGGCGTGGACTGGGACGTCTTCGAAGACACGTTAGGTGCGGATCCGAGCGTCGATAGCTTCGAGCTCGTGACCGATCTAGGTGACAAGCGCCTCTACGAGATGGACTGGGTCGACCGAATCGAGACCCTCGTTGGAACTATGGTCGAGGAGGAGGCAGTGCTCATGGAAGCCAAGGGCTCAGCCGACGCCTGGGAACTGAAGTTCCTCTTTCTCGAACGCAAGGCGATCCGACGCGTCCAGGACCACTTCGAGGAAGCCGGCATGACGTTCGACGTTCACCGGGTCTACGATCAGCGCGAGGGCGAACTGGGCGCACACGGACTGACCGAGAAACAACACCGTGCGCTCACGCTGGCGCTCGAACGCGGCTACTACGAGATCCCGCGGACGACCAACGCGAAGGACCTCGCCACCGAACTCGGCGTCTCCCACCAGGCGCTCTCCGAACAGCTCCGACGCGCCCACGAGGCGGTCGTCGCCGACTCCATCGGCATGCGCTCGCCTGTTCGGAGCGAGGCCTCCGAACTCGCTCAGTAGTCGCTTTCGGAGCGATCGCTGTCCACGAGCGATCGCCGCCCGTAAGCAGCCGTCGTCCCCGGCGCGCTCGCCTCCGTCATGAACGCTCCTTGATGTCGAAGAGCCCGGAGTCGACGGTTACGGAACGACGAGGCGAACGCGCAGTTCCGCGGTCGACCCGTCTTCGAGCGCGAGTCCGACGTCAGTCCGATAGGCTTCGATACGGGGCGTTTATACGATCGAGTCTCCCGTCTATCAGTAGATGGCGCTTCGGGACGGCGAGTCGTCGACGGCGGGCTATCTCCGCGGGCAGTACCCCTGCTACCGGGTCGGGAACGGCTCGAAGCCGCTCGTCGTGTTCCCCGGGTTGAGCGATGCGTTCGAGCCATTGGGACTCTCTCGGGCACAGCGGCTCCTGTTCGAGTACTACTACTTCCGGCGCTTTACCGACGACTTCGCCGTCTACGTGCTCGGTCGGCCCCATGGCCTGCCGGCGGGCTACAGTACCCGGGAGATGGCCGCCGACTACGACGACGCGATCGACGCGCTCGGCTTCGATCGCGTGGCCTGTCTCGGGATCTCGATGGGCGGTCTGATCGCCCAGCACCTCGCCGCCGACTTCGATCGCGTCTCCCGCCTGGTGTGTTCGGTCGCGGGACACCGCCTCGGTGATCGCGGGCGCGAGACGATCCGCCGGTGGCGCGACTGGGCGTCTCACGGCAACTGGTTCGACGTCGTATGCGACAGCGTGCCCGAGAGCTACACCGGCTACCGGCGATGGCTCTACCCGCCGTTCCTGCGCGCCGCGCGGCCCCTCGTCCCGAAACCGGCTTCCGAAGCCGACGTCGTAGTCGCGGCCGACGCCTGTCTCTCCCACGACGCGGGCGATCGCCTGAGCGAGATCGACGTCCCGACGCTCGTGATCGGCGGGCGCGAGGACCGGCTGTTCCCGCCCAACGTGCTCGAAGAAACCGCCGAGGGGGTTCCGGAGAGCCGCCTCGAACTGATCTCCGGGGTCGGTCACGGCGGCTACGAGGAGCGCCGGGGAGCGTTCGATGCGACGATCGCGACCTTCCTCGATCGGTGACCCGTCGGCCGGTACGTCGTGTCCGTCCCCCGTGGTAGCCGCGGTCGTTCTGCCGGCGAACCGAACCGTTATAGGCCTTATCCGGCGAGATAGGGCAAATGGACACCTGGCGTCGACGGACGGTGTACTCCTCGATCGTTCTGGCCGTTTTGATGCTCGGATACGCTGTGGTATACGATTACGCGATGAGTACGTTCGAAAACGAGCAAAGGACTTTCTTACATTCCCTACAGGTGGTCGTCGAGACGTTCACGACGACGGGGTTCGGCTCCGATTCGCCCTGGATCAGCCCGGAACTCAATCTCTTAGTGATCCTCATGGACCTCACTGGCGTCGCGCTGATATTCCTCGCGCTCCCTGCTTTATTGTTCCCGTTGCTCGAAGAGACCCTTCGGACCACGCCGCCGACGGAAACCCAGGACCTGTCCGAGCACGTCGTGATCTGTACGTACACCGCCCGCGGGGAGACGCTCGTCGCCGAACTCGACAACCGTGGGATCGAGTACGTGCTCGTCGAACCCGATCGCGAAACCGCGGTGGAGTTGTACGACGCCGGCTACACGGTGATCCACGCCGATCCCGAGTCGGCCGACGCCCTGGCGGGCGCGTGTGCTGCGAGCGCGACGGCGGTGATCGCCGACGCCTCCGACGAGATCGACGCCTCGATCGTGCTCGCCGCCCGCGAGGCCGCGCCGGGAGCACAGGTGGTAAGCGTCGTCGAGGACCCCGACAGCGCCGAATACCACCGGCTGGCCGGCGCGGACACCGTGCTCTCGCCGCGCCAGTTAGTGGGCGAGAGCTTGGCCGCGAAGGTCGTCGCGGGGATCTCACAGGAGCTAGCGGGTGCCGTCGAGATCGCCGAGGACTTCGAGATCGCCGAACTCTCGGTTCACCAGGGCAGCGAACTCGTGGGCACCACCCTCGCCGAAAGCGACGTCGGCGAGCGCACGGGCGCGAACGTTATCGGGGCGTGGTTCCGCGGGATCTTCGAGAGCCCGCCCTCGCCCGACGCGACCCTCGACGGCAGTACGATACTTCTGGTCGCCGGCAACGAGAGCCAACTCGAACGCCTCCAATCGCTCACGCAGTCGGGGGTTCGGGGTCACGAGACGGGGGCGGTGGTAATCGTCGGGCACGGTCGCGTCGGATCGACCGCGGCGAGCGAACTCGCGGCGGCGGACGTCCCCTACACCGTCGTCGACCGCGAGGCCGGGTCGTCAGTGGACGTCGTCGGCGACGCGACCGATCCCGACGTCCTGCGCGAGGCGGGGATCGACGACGCCCGGACCCTCCTGCTGGGGTTGCCGAACGATACGACGACCGTCTTCGCGACGCTCGTCGCCCGCGAACTCAACCCCGAGATCGAGATCGTCGCCCGGGCCCAGGAGACCGGAAACACCAGGAAGCTCTATCAGGCCGGCGGCGACTTCGTGCTCGCGCTCGCAACCGTGAGCGGCCGGATGCTCGCCTCGACGGTATTAGTAACCGAGGAGTTCGTCTCGCCGGCCTCCCAGGTCGATATCGTCCGTACCCGGGCACCCGAGCTCGCGGGCCAAAGCTTGGCCGAGGCTGACGTCCGGGCCGAGACCGGCGTGACCGTCGTCGCCGTCGAGCGAAACGGCGATACGGTTACCGAACTCGACCCCGAGTTCACCTTCGAAGCGAACGACGAAGTCCTCATCACGGGCACCGACGAGGACATCAGCCGGTTCAACGTCGCGATGGGGTGAGAAGCGTCGCTACCTCGCTCGACGGTATCGACCGGATCGACGACGAGGACTTATCCGCGAAGGCCGCCCGACGAACGGACACGGACTGGGCGAAGACTTCGTTCCACCTGCTCTCGTCCCTTCTACTGGTAGGTGTAGTTCTCACGACGGACTACGTCCTATCGGGGTTTTCGTCCTCGAACTGATCCTCGTCGGGCGCATTGGGAACCGCTATCGGAGCGTACGTCGCTACGGGGATCGTCTACCGGCGTCTCGGCGACGGTGAGACCTCGTCGGCCTCCCGATCCCGGCGATAAGACCCGGCTGCTGAACCGACGCCGACTCGATCCCCGTAGCCTTACGACGCCACACCCGTTGGTATCGGTATGCCTCCCTCCCCGTCGGCCGGCGATCGCTCCTCCCCCGACCGTTCTCCGGACGATCGGTCTCCCGAGCATCAGTCTCCCGAGCATCAGTCTTCCGGGAATCGATCGACTGACGGCGAGTCCCCCGGCGACCGGTCGGCTGACGGCCGATCCGCCGATGACCGCTTCGCCGACGATCGCCCGATTGCGGCGTCCCTGTTGGCCGCCGGCCGGGTCCTCCGCGACCGTCCCGGAGCGATTCTTCCGGCCTACCTGCTGGCGCTCGGCGTGATCCAGGTCGCGAGCGTCCCGGTACTCGTCGGACTCGCCGTCGCGCTCGCCTCGCTGTCGGCGGCCGGCCGGCTCGAACCCGTGTTCCGCGAACTCCCCGCGCTCGCCGACGCCGCCGAGTCGGCGGGCGGGCCTCCCGCTCCGACCGGTCCCGGTATCGGCGGTGGCGTCAGCGATGTCCCGCCCGAAGCGATCGAAGCCCTCTCCGGACTCGTAACTCCGGTGTCGGTCGGCGCGATCGCGCTCGGGATCGGCGGGTCGGTCCTCGTCTGGGTTCTCGCGCGGGTGGTAACCGGCGCAGTGACACAAGGTACCGTCTGGGCGGCCATCGACGGGCGCGCCCCGCTCGCCGACGGGCTCGAAACCGCTGGCCGCTGGCGGACGTTCCTCGGCCTCCTACTCCTCCGGGTCGCCGTCCTCGTCGCGGCGCTACTGCCGGCGATAGCGGTCGCGATCGGAGCTGGGGGGCTCGCGGCAACCGGATCGGTGACGGGCGGGGGTGGGACTGCCCTCGTCGGGCTCGCCGCGCTCCTCGCGGTCTTGCTCGCCGCGGGCGGCGTGCTCGTCGGCGTACTCGGGCAGTTCGCGTTGCTCTTCGCCGGTCCGGCGGTCGTCGTCGACGATCGGGGAACCCTCGGGGCCGCCCGGGCGAGCGTCGGGTTCGTCCGGGACCACCTCGGGGCGGCGATCGCGTTCGGGCTCGTACTCGTCAGCGGCTACGTCGTCGTTGCGATCGTCGCCGGCCTGTTGAGCGTCGTCGGTGCCGGACGGGTCGCTGCGCCGTTAGTCCCGCTCGTTCTCTCGCCGCTGTTGGACACCGGTGCGACCGCGCTGTACGCCGGCGAGGGTGTCGAGCCGGCCGACCGGCCCGCGACGTACGTTCGGGTCGGCCGGGCGTTCCGGCGCGGCGTGACCGAACTCGGGCGGTTCCCCCGAAAGTATCCGCTCGCGACGCTTTTCGGGGGAGTCTGTCTCGCCGGCGCGATCGGTGCGGGCTACCTGCTGACGGCACCGTCGGGCGTGAGCGTCGGTCCGCCGGGCGGGGTTTCGAACGTGTTCGGGGCCGTCCCGATCGACACGTTCGCGACGCTCGCGGTGAACAACTGGGTCGTGAGCGCGCGCCTCGCCTTCGGCGGCGTCGTACTCGGCGTCCCGGCGGTCGTGGGACTGGGCTTCAATGGCGTTCTCGTCGGCGCGCTCGCGGGCGTCTACGACCCGGTGGCCTTTCTCGCGCTCGTCGCTCCCCACGGCGTGCTCGAACTCCCGACCGTCGCGCTCGCCGGCGGGCTCGGGGTCCACCTCGGGCGGGTCGGGTGGCGCGCGCTCCGAGGGCGAGCCGACCCAGCGGTGGTAGCCGACGAGCTGCAGCGAGCGGGGGTACTCCTCGTCGGGATCGCCGTTCTCCTGGTTATCGCGGCGTTCGTCGAGGCGTTCGTCACCCCGTGGGTCGCGGCCGCGGTGATCGGGTAGGCAGGCCGGAACCCTCGAAGCCCGACGAGTCGCGTCGCCGTCCTGCCGCTCGGGTACCTCGTTCGATAGAGCTGAGATCGGCTCGATCTACTATCCGGTGCTCAAGCCTGACGTTCCAGCCTCTCGAAGCGATCACTTCCGTCCCGTCGCGACGGCGACAAGCCCGAAGACGAGGCCGAACACGAGTATCGCCGCGCCGCCGACCGCGTACAGTTCGGGGACGGTGTAGGCCAGTCGATCGGCGTACATCAGCCCGGCGGCCGAGAGTAATAGCGTGAGTCCCGAGCCGACGAACGATGTCGCGATGTCGAAGCCGAGGCGTGCCATGGGCGGACGATCGTCGCCAGCGGGTTCGTTCTTCGGTCGGCGCACGCAGGGGAAAAGAGTAGAGACGGGACAGGACGGGATGGGAAACGAGGAGCCGCTTCGAGCCGGTATCGAGCGCTCGACCGGTTCGGGAACCGTTCAGCCGATGTCGACGTGATCGATGAGGTCGGCCTGGTCAGTACCCAAAATCGTCTCACAGTAGACACACCGAACGCCCTCGTCGAGCACGTCGAACGTCGAGGCGACGGGTTCGTTGCCCGCCGTGATACAATCGGGGTTCGGACACGAGAGCACGCCCGATACTTCCTCGGGGCGGTCGACGCGGTGTTTCCCGGCGACCTCGTATTCGCGAACGATGTTGATCGTCGCTTCGGGCGCGATGAGCGAGAGCACGTCGACTTCGTTCTGGGTGAGTTCGCGCTTTTCGATCTTGAGGACGTCCTTCCGGCCGAGCCGGTCGCTCGGCACGTTCATACCGACGCTTACGACCTCGCCGGCCGAACCGTCGATACCGAGCACGCCGAGCACGGTGAGGGCTAACCCTCCTGAAACGTGGTCGATCACGGTCCCGTTACGGATCTTCGTGACCCGCAACTCGTGATCGTCGTCGCTTTGCCCGTTTCCCACGTCGCCACCGCGACCGCTCATCGTTCTTCCTCCCGTTCGTCCCCCTGATTCCCCCCGTTTCGCTCCCTCTCGTCCCTCTTGTCCTCGTCGTCCCACTCGGCGAGCGATCGAGCATCGTCCTCGGCGAAGATCCCGTCCCCGCCCAGCGCGAGGTCTAACAGCGCCATGCGGACCGTGACGCCGTTACTGGCCTGTTCGAAGTACTTGGCATGGGAAGTCTCGTCGACGTCCGAGGCGATCTCGTCCACTCGGGGCAGTGGATGCATCACGATCAGGTCGTCGCTGGCGTCTTCGAGCGTCGCAGCGTCGATCCGGTACTCGCCGGCCACAGTTCGATATTCGGCCTCGTCGGGAAAGCGCTCGCGCTGGATCCGTGTCACGTAGAGCACGTCGAGGTCTGGAAGGACGCTTTCGAGATCGGTGTGTTCCGTCACCGACGCGCCGGCTTCGTCGAGATCGTATCGGACACTTCGCGGGAGCCGGAGGCTCTCGGGGCTGATCAAGTACTGGGAGACGTCGAAGTTCGTCAGCGCGAGCGACAGGGAATGGACCGTCCGGCCGTACTTGAGATCGCCGGTGATCCCGATGTTCAGCCCATCCAAGCCGACGTTCTCGCGGATCGTATAGAGATCGAGCAGGGTCTGGGTCGGGTGTTGGCCCGCGCCGTCGCCCGCGTTGATCAAGGGCACCGAGACGAATTCGGAGGCCATCCGCGCCGCGCCCTGACTCGGATGGCGGAGCACGAGCGCGTCGGCGTACCCGCCGAGCACCCGTACCGTGTCGGCGAGCGTTTCGCCCTTCGTGACGCTAGAGGCTTCGATCGCGCCCATGTCGATCGCGTCGCCGCCCAGACGCTTTACCGCCGCCTCGAAGCTCAGTCTGGTACGGGTGCTCGGCTCGAAGAAACAGAGTCCCAGTAGCGCTCCGGAACGACGATCAGTCGAGGAACCGGGATCGAGCGCCGCGGCGTGATCGAGCACGCGCTCTACGTCCGCGCGGGAGAGTTGTTTCGCGCCCAGGAGGTGTCGGCCCATCGAGTAAGGAGCCATCGCGCGCCTTCTTCAATCCCCCGACGTGCGCTTCCTCCGGTCACACTCGCCGGAGCTACGAAGCGAACCCGCATCCGTCAGAAGGCTTTTAGCTATTAATCGAATAGCAAACGTAACATGGCCGACCGCCTACGGATGGGCATCGACGTGCTCGATCGGAAGCTCAACGGCGGTCTGCCGGCCGGGAGCGTCGTCGCCCTGTGTGCCGCCCCGGCGAGCCAGGCCGAACTCCTCCTCTACGAACTCACGAACACCAGGGAGACGCTCTATCTCTCCTTCGACCGGGACGAGCGCGCGGTGGCCGAGGGCTTCTCGCGCACTACCGCACGGACCGGCGACCCGAAGGTTCAGTACATGCCCGACGACGCCCCGTTCGACCGGGCGGCGCGGGCCATCGGGACGATCCCCGAGGAGGCGAACGTGGTTCTCGACCCGGTGGACGTACTCGAAGCCAAAGAGTCGTCCCGGTACCGCAACTTCCTGAACGACCTGCGCGCTCGCGTGACCGAAACCGACAGTTTAGCAGTGCTTCACTGTCTGGACGGCGAGCGCCCGGGTCCCCTTCGTGACAGCACCGAGCACATGGCCGACGCCGTGTTCCGATTGGAGACCGAGATCAGCGGCGATACGGTCTCGAACCGTCTCGCGGTTCCCAAACTACGCGGGGGCCGGGCGCTCGCCGATACGGTGAAACTCCAGCTCACCGACAGCGTCGCGATCGATACGAGCCGGGATATCGCGTGACCCCGAACCGCTATCGATTCTATCACCCGTGTTTATACTGCGTTCTCGACTCGTCCAACCCATGGACGTCACTGATCCGCGCGGGAGATACGACGATCACGTCGTCACTCACAGTCGGGAAGTTTTAGGACCGAAGCCGTTCGAGGAGGCGGCGGACTCCGAAGCGGCGACCATCGGCTGGGTCGTCCTGGCCTTCGTCTTCGACGACGAGGACCGGGTTCTGCTCGTTGATGAGCCGTGGGCGGACGGGTGGACGGCGCCCGGAGGTGTGCTCCAGTCAGGTGAATCGCTCGCGGAAGCGGTCGTCAGGGAGGTACGAGAGGAGACGGGAGTCGAGGCGTCACCGATTCGGTCACACGCTATCAACGAATTCAACTTCGCGAACGAGCGAACCGACGAGACGTCCGGTTGGACGGCGGTCTTCTTCGGGGCGGATGCTGACACCACGGAGATCGAGGCTGAACTGGGACTCGAAGGGGAACGGATCGACGACGCCGCTTGGTTCGAAGCCCTCCCGAACGACGTGTTCGATCGCGAATTCACCGAAGAGGTGTATCAGCGGTGTCTGAGCAACAGACCCTCCCGGTGACCGCGGCCGCTGTCCCCTTCAGGACGGTCAGGAGGCCTCGTTCATTCCATACTCCGCTGAAGCCGGTGGACGAGGAGAGGTCGCCCCGTTTCGGCTTCGGGTCCCGTGATCCCGCCGGCGCGCGCGAACTCTTCATTACCGTCCTGTGATCGGTACGTGCGACACGTCTTTGTATATACGTGACTATACAAGGGCTACGTATGAGCAACGAACGAAAGGACGTCACGATCACCGTTCGCATGGACCGCTCGCTCAAGACGAAGATGGACGAGCGACCGGAGATCAACTGGAGCGGGGTCGCCCGGAAGGCGATTCGAGGAACTATCGAGGACTTAGAGGTCATGGACGAGATCGCCGCGAAGAACCGGATGACCGAAGCGGACGCGAAGGAGATCGCCGATCGGATCACGAAAAGCGCGAACGAGCGGGCGCGAAC
>PXQR01000067.1:0-1926 GCA_003021235.1 Halobacteriales archaeon QH_6_64_20
GGTCATGGACGAGATCGCCGCGAAGAACCGGATGACCGAAGCGGACGCGAAGGAGATCGCCGATCGGATCACGAAAAGCGCGAACGAGCGGGCGCGAACCGCTCGCGAGGAGGCGGCCGTCGAGAACCGTGCGGACGGCGGAACCATGTCCGATCGCTCGGCTGAGGAGGAAGCGTTCGAGTCGGAACGGTCCCTGAGCGACGAGGCCGAAACAGCGGAGGATACGGACACGAGCCTGGGCACGGACACCGGCGAGTAGCGGGATGGACGATCACGTTCCGTATCCAACCCGGATCGTCGCGATGCGAACACGATCGTCGCGGCGACGCTATCGGACGGCATTACACGGGAGTTACTTCTCACGACCGAAGACGATCTTTACGCGCCCGGGTTTCTCCGCGAGGAGATCGAAAAGTACGAACCGATGCTCGAAGAGCGATCGGGATTCTCGAAGGCAGAGCTAAATACGCTCCTCGAACGCCTCTTTCGGCGAGTCGGGTTCCTTTCGACGGAACGTACGATCCGGCATCAGGGTGCGGCGGAGCGCGAGATGGAAGCCATCGATCCGGACGACGCGCTTTATGTCGCCGCGGCGCTCGAACTCGATGCGGCGGTCTGGAGTATGGACGAAGGGCTCGGTGAGCAAACTGCCGTGCCTCACCTCACGAACTCGGTAATGGTCGCACGAGTACGCGGGAGCGATACGCAGTAATCGTAAACGCGCGGTGATCGTGAAAAAGGGAGCAAGCGATCGGCCGATCCGGGTTCGAATCGTCCTCCTTCGTCGCTGACTACTCCGCTTCGGTTTCGGCTTCGAGTTCCTCGACGATCTCGTCGGCGTCGACATCCGCGTCGGCGAGTTCATCTTCGAGTTCTTCCAGTTCCTCGGCACCGCCACCGCCGCCGGCTCCCATGCCGCCCATCATGCCACCCATACCGCCGAACATCCCTCCGGACCCGTCGATCGTCTCCTGGACGATCACCCGGTCGAGATCGAGGCGGTCCATGAGCTGTTGGGCGATCTGGTTCTTCTGGAACATCCACTGCTGGTCGAACTGGAGTTGTGGGGGGGCTTCGAGGTACAGCGTCTCCTTTTCGACGACCTCGACTTCGGTTTCGGGTTCGGGCATATCCTCCGCAGGGATGTCCTCGTTGACCCCCTCTTCGGGCGTGACGACGGTTTCCTCCTCTTCCTCGTCGGTCTCGATCCACATGTCGAAGTCCGCGTCGCCGAGGAACATGCCCAACAGGCCGCGTGCGCGCTCGGTGCGGTCCTCGACCTCGCCGATGATCTCGTAGTCGTACTCGATGTCCTCGCCCGCGAGGACGTGATTGAAGTCGACGCGGGCCCGGCCGCCGATGATCGTCTCGATGTGGCCGTGCTGGCCGTCGATGTCGACGTGGCCGCCCGGGTAGCGGTCGTCCTCGGGGATCTTCTCGGCGCTCACCGTCCGGACCTCGTCCTGGTCGTATTCGCCGAAGGCGTTGACGGCCGAGACGACTACCGACCCCGAGTCGCCGACCTCGCTCCCGATGACCTCCTCTTCGACGTCCTCGAAGATGTGACCGGCTCCGAGCGTGATCACGCGCGGTTCGAACTCCTGGTCCTCCTCGTCGACGCCCTCCTCTTCGGCGACCTCCTGGCTCGTCGTGTCTACCAACTGGTCGCCGTCGACGGTACGAGCGGTGTAGGCGAGCTCGACGAAATCCCCCTCGCTCAACCCTTCGGTTTCCTCTTCGCTTCCGTTCTCGGCCGTCGCATCGGCGTCGGCCCCGGTCTCGGCCTCGCTTGCCGCATCGACATCAGCGTCGGCCTCGGGTGCCTCGTCGGCCGGCGCGTCGGTTGCGTCGGTCGTGTCCTCGTTACTCATAACTCGAATCAGATCCGTCGTGTCCTTAAGAACCACGTTTCCCCGATTTCTCCCC
>PXQR01000067.1:1997-24894 GCA_003021235.1 Halobacteriales archaeon QH_6_64_20
CGTCTAGAAGCTACCGATCGCCGGGTGATCGATCGCTCGCGATCGCCTCCGTCCCCTCGTCCGTGAGCCATTCGAGAAAGCGAGCGACGCCTTCGGGGTCCGGTACTCGATACTGGGCGGCGGTTTCTTCGGTTTCGTCGCCGACGAACACGGAGATTCCGTCCTCGCCCAGCGCGCGAAAAGCGGTCTCGTCGGTCGTGTCGTCGCCGAGGTAGGCACTGATCCATCCCTCTGGGGTGTCTTCCGCCAGCAACGAGACGACTTGTCCTTTGTCCCAAGGGGTCGCCGGGCCGATCTCGAAGACTTCCTTGCCCGACGAACACTCGAGGCGCTCGCCGTACTCGTCGAGCGTCTCGTCGACGGCCGTCTCGATCGTCGGGACGTCCTCGCTCGCGGCCTGGCGGTAGTGGATCGTCGCGGTAACACCTTTGTCCTCGAACACGCAGCCATCGACCTCGCCGAGGCGGTCTTCGAGTTCTCCGAGCACCGCCTCGATGTCCTCGACGCGAGCAGCGGCAGGAGGATGGACGGTCGTGTCGCCGTCGCGCGCGAGTTCGAGGCCGTGATTGCCGGCGTAGGCGATCCCTTCGATGCCTATTCGGTCGGCGACGTCCTCGACCGCACGGCCGCTCACGGCCGCGACCGCGACCCCTTCGCGATCGGCTATTGTTCGTAGCGCCTCCTCGTTCGCCGCGGTGATTTCGGTGTCACCGGGATCGTCGGTGATCGGCGCGAGCGTTCCGTCGAAGTCCGTACACAGAAGCAAGCCACTCGCGTGAGCCAGGCGGTCGCGGACGGTATCGAGGTGATCGAACAGCGAGAGGGGCCGCTCGCGGCCGGCGCTTTCTCCGGTACCGTTACCGCCGTCGAAGTCGGCGTCCGGATCGGGATCGGAGCCGGCGTCAGTGTCGGTCATCGGCCGTTCACCGGTCGGGTCCAGCATGTCGAGGTCGCGTCCATGACCGCTCTTCGGGTCCCGGTTACTTGTCGACTGCCATTTCTCCTATTGCCATGTAACGACAGTTCGGCGTCGGGACGGTATCGATGTCGAGTCGGGTTCCCTCGACGGGGTGTTGATGCAGGGTCGGCGCTTTTTACCCTGCTCGCCGATAGGGACTCGTATGGCCGAGCAACGATACGAGTACCGCGTCGAGCCCACGTTTCTCTCCCCGACCGAGTTGCGCAACGAACAGTACAAGATCAACGACCTGCTCAATGAAGTGGCCGAGGAGGGCTGGGCGTACGAGGACGTCGCCGTCGTCGATCCTTCCTCGCTGTTTTTCATCTTCCAGCGGCCGGTCGATTACGAGTCGACCGGCTGAGGCGTCCGTCGACGGCGAGTGGGTCCTCCCCGTTTCGCTTACTCCCATTCGATGTCGCGCGAACTCTCCGAACTACGCAGAATGAACGGACCGATCGCGAGCGTCCGCTTCGTGACCGTCACGATGCGGAGGATGTACGAGGTAAGGAACAGGAAGGGCAACGAACCGGTCGCCATACCGGCGCTGACGATCCACACCAAATTGCTGATCCCGAGAAAGGTTCCCGGAAAGGAGGTCGGCGCGAGGTACATCGCAAGCGCGGAGGTAATCGCGAGCGAGGGGACCGAGAGGTAGAGCATTCCCCGCGAGAGGTCGACGAGTTGCCACTGGAAGTAAAGCGTCTTGATGTGCTCGCGCGCCGGCCCATAGAAGCCGAGGATGTCGACGAGATCGATGAGTTTCCGGAGTGTTTCGCGGTCCATATCGCCTTCGTACTGGCTTTGGAGCCGGCGTGCCTGGCTGATCTTCCAGGAGTAGTTGTAATCGAGCGCCGCCTTCACGACGTTGTACTCGCCGAACTGGCGGTTTTCGAGTTGCTCGCTGACGACGTCCGCGTTGTCCCTGATGTCCTCGGTGAGCTGGCCAACGTCTTCGACGAACTCCTCGTCCTCGTTGCCGGCGGCGGCTTCTTCTAAGGCGTCTGCCTTCTCGGTCGTGTTGTCGACGAGCGCACGGAGGAAGTCGTTGGGTTGGGGCGGACTCACCGAGCCGAAGACGTCCTCGACGTCCCCGCGAAAGCTCATCGACCCGGACATTCGATTGCGCTGTTCGCCGAGCGCGCCGAACTCCTGGGAGAGCACGTTCAAGCCGATCGTGACGACGAGTGTCACGCCGGTGATGAGCGCGCCGACATAGGCCTGGAAGACGTATCGTGACGGCGCGTACTCGATCATGTACTGGCGGAACGTCGGAACGGCAAAGGCTCCGAGGAGAACGAGAGTAACGAACATGCCCGCCGCCAGCACGAACGCCATCCATCGTCGGTTCGCGCTCAACAGGACGTAAAGACGGATCCGCTCGCGGCGGCTGCCGACCCGTTCTCGCATCGTGTTGCCCGGCGACGACCCGCTCATAACACCAGTCGACTCATCACCCGAAGTTCGCGTTCGAGCGAAGTAATAACGTAACGGTTGCCGGTGCGGGGACGGATAGAGCCGACCGAAGCGTCACGCGTGACGGCAACACAAGCGGTAGTTCGTTCGAGCGCCCGAGCGTCCACGCGCTGTAGGCGAAATCACGTCCCGGACTCCGGTTTCCCGGGTTCCGGTCTCCAGTCGGTGACCCGGGCGTGACCGAACGGAAAGGCCCATGCCCGCACGCTCGGAACGAGGGCTCATGATCGGTATCGTCGGCGGCGGTATCGCGGGGCTCGCCGCGGCCTACTCGCTACAGAAACGCGGCTACGACGTGCGCGTCTTCGAGGCCGCCGAGACGGTGGGGGGACTCGCCGCGACGTACGACACCGCGGGCGACCGCATCGAGAAGTTCTATCATCACCTCTCGGCGTCGGAGGAAACCATCGTCTCGCTGATCGAGGAATTGGGGCTCGGCGAGGAGTTGGCCTGGCCGATCGGGAAGAACGCCTACTACATGGACGGCACCGTCTACCCGCTCGATACACCCTGGGAGATCGCCGCCTACCCCTATCTGAGTTTCTACGACAAATTCCGCCTCGCCATGCTCACACAGGAGATAGACGTTCGCGGCGGCGTGCCGAAGTTCGATACCTACGACGATCTGACGGACTTCGAGGACGTCCCGATCAAGGCGTTCCTCTGCGAGCACACCACCCGCGGCGTCTACGAGAACTTCTTCGAACCCCTCCTGGAAGCGAAGTTCGGCTCGCGGCGGGAGGAGGTCTCGGCGGCGTGGCTCTTGGGACGGATCAAGTTCAGGGGCGAGCGTGACCTGTTGCGCGGCGAACCGTTGGGGTATCTGCGCGGTGGGTTCGGACGAGTACTCGATCGGCTCGTCGACGCCGTGGGCACTGAGACCATCGAGACGGGGACTCGTGTGACCGACCTCGAAATCGACGGCGGAGCGGTCTCCTCGATCACGACCGAGAGCCCTCTGTGGCTACGAGTGCGATATCGATTTTCAGGGTACCGTCTGTTCGGTGCTGAGTTTGGAGGGCGCGCTCACCGATACCTACTGGCTCAACATCGGCGACGACGCGCCCTTCGGCGCGCTGATCGAGCACACGAACTTCGTTCCCTCGAAGTACTACGGCGGCGAACACCTGCTGTACGTCCCGAAATACGTCCAGTCGCCCGCGGAACCAGTGTGGAATATGGACGACGAGGCGGTCGAAGAACGGTGGCTCACAGGCATCGAGGAGCTGTTTCCCGACTTCGACCGAACGTCCGTGAACTGGATCCGAACCGCGAGAAACCCCCGTACTGCGCCGGTCTACGAACGCGGCTACCTCGACACCGTGATCCCCTACGACCTCGGCGACGACGTGGCGGAGGGACTCTATTATGCGGGGATGGCGAGCCGTGCGCAGTACCCCGAACGGAGCCTCGACGGCGGGATCGAGGCCGGGTACGCCTGTGCGGATCGGATCGTAGCGGCGTCGAGGGGCCGAACCCGAGCGCGACGCGCCCCGCGAACGGACGGCGGCGAACGCTGAATCGGGGTCGGTAGAGCCGGTCGGTAGGGACTCGCTGAAATCCGACCGATCGAACGGGTCCGTCGCACCACGAGGGGGCCAGTCGGTGGTCCGATCCGAACGTCGGGACCCGTCTCCGGGCGGTATGTCCCGGCCGGAGCGTCGCATGAATATTACCGCGACAGGCTTTTATTAGAACCTGATATACGAGGGACAATGGCTACTGCATTACCCGATAGGGACGACTCTCGCTCGCGCGGGGCGCTGTGGGTACTCGCGCTCGCGCTCGGCGGCGTGCTCGCGTACGTGATGTACTCGTATCTAGGGACGTTCGTACTCGCGTTGTTCGTCTACTACATCACCCGGCCGGTCCACCGCCGGCTTTCCGATCGGGTGCCGACGTCGAGTCTGGCCGCAGTCGTCTCGCTGTTGACGATCGCCCTCCCCGTAATCCTGCTCATCGCCTATACCGTCGCCGTCGGCGTGAGCCAGCTCTCCGGTCTGATCGGGCCCGAACAGGTTTCTCAGATACTCGGACCGCTACTCAACGGTGTGGGTGCGAGCGGTACTGGCGGCGGTGGGGCGGGTGCGGGTATCGGCACCGGGATCAGCAACCCGGAAGCCATTCTCTCACAGGCGATCAGTAATCCCCAGGCGTTCGTTGATGGTCTCACGGCCGGTAGCGTCTCCGGGACGATCCAGCAGGCCGGTGCGATCGCCGTCTCGGTGCTCGGCGTGCTCGGCACCGGCTTCATCCAACTGTTCATCGTACTCACGCTCGCGTTTTACCTGCTTCGTGACGACCACCGCCTCGCGGACTGGACCCGCGAGCAGATACTCGGGACGGGAACACCCGCAGACGCGTACTTCTCGACGGTCGACCGCGACCTCAAGACGGTCTTTTTCGGTAACATTCTGAACGCGATGGCGGTCGCGATCCTGGCGGTAATCTGTTACGCAATCTTAAATGTGTTCGCGCCGAGCGGCGTTGCGATCCCCTCGCCGGTGCTCGTCGGCCTGCTCGTCGGGGTCGGTAGCCTGATCCCCGTCGCCGGCATGAAGATCGTCTACGTTCCCGTTGCGCTCATCATCACCGCTGCTGCGTTCACGGGCGGCACAACGGCGCTGTGGTTCCCGGCGGTCTTTTTGGGCGTGTCGCTGTTCGTCGTCGATACGTTTCCGGATCTGCTCCTCCGGCCCTACGTCTCGGGTCGGGACATCCACACCGGCGCGACGATCGTCGCGTACATCGTCGGCCCGCTTCTGTTCGGCTGGTACGGCCTCTTTCTCGGACCCCTCCTGCTGGTGGCGATGATCCACTTCGCGCGGATCGTCCTCCCGGAACTCGCCCACGGCACGCCACTAACCGCAGCCGCCTCGACGGAAGGCCCGCTCGATCCGACCGACGAGGAAGACGCCGACCCCGAACCCGAACCCGTCGATGTCGGAGCGGAGACGGACACGGACGCCGGTGCCGACGACGGCGGCGACGGCGACGACAGAGCCGCCGCGAGCGACGGCGGGCGAGACGACGGCGCGGGCGAGACGACCCCATCGTCCTCGTCGGCGTCCGAATCGGCCGCGTCGGACGAGCGAGTGGATTCGTCGGCCGACCGTGTTCGTTCGACCTGGAGCGACGACTCTTCGGCGACCGACGGGGGACGAGAAACGTCCAGGGACACGAACCGATAGCGAACGGCCGAGCGATAGCCGACGTCGGCCGGTATCGACTACCATCGGTCGACAGCGATCGATAGCGACACGACACCGACGACGGCGACGCGACGCTTGAGGGTACTCACCGGGGTCCGGGCGTCGGTATCGAAGGGTGGGGCACCGGGACCGGAACGTGCGTCGTTTCAAGCCGGCCGCTTATGCGCCCGCATGGCACTGTTAGCTTAGTCGGTTAAAGTGAACGGAGTTCCTCCGAACATGATGGAAGCCGCTGGTCGTCGAACGCAACGCCGAAATCGGCGGCGCGATCAAAAGCGCCGAACTCACCCACGATGGGTTCGTTCACGACGTCTACTCAACCAATCAGAACCTCTTTCTCGGGTCGCCGGTCTACGCCGAACTCAGCGATGAACTAAGCGAACAGGGCCTTTCGTTTTCGACCTCGGCGAAACCGTACTGTAACGTCTTCCCCGACGGGTCAGCCCTGCGGGTCTATCGGGACGCAGAACGCACGCTCGGGGAACTCCGCGAGCACGACCCGGCCGACGCGACGGGCTGGGAACGCCTCCGCGAGCGCTTCGAGGAATTCGAACGGACCCTCTTACCGGTGTACGGCGCGCCGATTCTCTCGGCCGATGCCGGTCGGGCCGTCCTCAACGCGCTCCGTGAGCAGGGCGCGACCGAGCTGCTCGAAACCGCCCAGATAATACTGAGTTCGACCCGGGAACTCGGTACCGAGTACTTCGAAACGCCCGAGGCCCGGGCGCTGATGGCCTGCTGGGGACTGCACCTCGATTTCGGCCCGGACGTTTCGGGGGGTGGAATGTTCCCCTTCATCGAGTCCTTTACCGGTCTCGAAGAGGGCATCTCGATCACGACCGGTGGCGCTTCGAACCTCGTCGACGCGCTGGCGGGCCTCGTCGAAGCGTATGGAGGTAGTATCCGCACCGACGCCGAAGTGACCCGCGTGCTGACCGGCGGCGACCGCGCGATCGGCGTCGAACTCGCCTCTGGCGAACGGATCGGGGCCCGGCGCGCGGTGGTCGGAAACCTCACGCCCACCGTGTTGTTCGAGGATCTGCTGGCCGATCACCCCCTCCCCGAGGAGTTCGAGCGCAAGGTCGAGAGCTACCAGTACGGGCCGGGCACGATGATGGTCCATCTCGCGCTCGACGAGTTACCCGACTGGCGCGGCCCCGACGACCTCGACGAGTTCGCCTACGTCCACATCGCGCCCTACGTCTCCGATCTCGCGTCGACCTATACCGACGCACAGAACGGCCTGATTCCCGAGAGCCCGCTGTTGATCGTCGGGCAGACGACCGCCGTCGATCCCTCGCGGACGCCGAACGACGAGCATATCCTCTGGATCCAGGTCAGGGCGCTTCCCTCCGAGATCGAAGGCGACGCGGCCGGCGAGATCAGTGCAACAGGGTGGGACGAAGCGGGCGAACCGGTCGCCGATCGCGTGGTCGAAAAGCTTGAAGAGTATGCGCCGGGCCTCGAACAATCGATTTCCGGCCGGGCGGTGCTTTCGCCCGCGGACCTCGAAGCGCAGAATCCGAACTTAGTGGGTGGTGACAGCGTCGCCGGGAGCCATCACCTCAGACAGAACTTCCTCTGGCGACCGTTCCCGGGCTGGTCGGGCTACGAGATGCCGCTCGAAAGCCTCTATCTCTGCGGGGCGGCGACCTGGCCGGGCGGGGGCAACAACGGGACGTCGGGCTATCTCGCCGCCCAGCGAATCCTCGAACCGGACCTGCCCTCGAAGGCGCTCGGGGCGGCTGAGGGGTACGCCGGACGCGGCCTCGCGTCGCTTCGAGCGGCGATCCGCTGACGGACGCGGATCGGTTCGGTCCGTCGCACGCTCCGTTCGGCGTCGGGTCCTACCGAGCATGCTGCGAGTCTTCGAGGCGACTGCCGGTTCGTCGTGGTTTATCCCCGACAGCGACGAACCCTCCGGCGATGAACGTAATCGAAGTAACCGGCTTCGGCGACAGGGACGTACTCGAAACGGCCGACCGCGACACGCCCGAACCGGACCCCAGTGAAGTGCGCATCGCGGTCGAAGCAGTGGGGGTGAACTTCGCCGATATCATGCAACGGCGCGGGCACTACCCCGGCGGGCCACAGCCGCCCTACGTCCCCGGCATGGAGGCCGCCGGGACGATAGACGCGGTGGGCGAGGGCGTCGACCGCGAGGTCGGCGAGCGGGTCGTTGCGATGACGAACGAGGCCTACGCCGAGTACACGACCGCGAACGTCGACGCGCTGTTCGCCATACCTGAACAAATGAGCTCCGAGGAGGCGGCGGGCTTTCCCGTGCAGTTCCTCACCGCGCACAACACGTTGTTCGAGTGGGGCGGCCTGACCGAGGGCGAATCGGTGCTGATCCACGCCGCTGCCGGGGGCGTCGGCACGGCCGCCACCCAGCTCGCGAGCCAGGCCGGCGCGGAGACCTTCGGCACTGCGAGCACCCGGGAGAAACTCGATCTCGCCGAGGAGTTGGGCCTCGATCACGGAATCCAGTACACCGAGACCGACTTCGCCGACGCGGTGAACGATGCCACCGACGACGAGGGCGTCGATCTCGTGCTCGACGGAGTCGGCGGCGACACCACTCAACGGAGCCTCTCGTGTCTCACCGACTTCGGGCGCATGACGGTCTACGGCGCGGCGAGCGGCGAACCCGGCCATCCCGATACGAGCACTCTACTGTTCAACAACCACACCGTGATCGGCTACCACCTCGGCCAGGCGATCGAACGCGTTCCCCAACGGGTGCTCGGCGCGGTGCCCGACCTCACCGAGGCACTCGTCTCGGGCGATCTCGACGTCGTCGTCGGGGAGACCTTCCCGCTCGCCGACGCCGCCGAGGCCCATGCCTACATCGAAAACCGGGAGAGCAGCGGGAAGGTCGTGCTCGTTCCGTAGTGCTTCGAACGCGGACCGATCCGCTTCGACCACCGGAGTGGTCCTTCAGCCGTCGGACAGGTGTCGGTGATGGCCGACCCGAACGGCGTCACTGGCCGAAGTCGTATCGCTCGACCCGTTCCTCGTCGCCCTCACCGCGTACACAGACGAGGTTGTCGAGGACGAACTCCTGTTCGAAGTCCACCGCCGAGAGCGACTCGACGACGGCCGGCAGGTCCGATCGGTCGAGGTCTCCCCCGACGAACGTGACGTGGGGTGCCCAGCGGTCAGGGGCGAAGCGTTCGACGGTACCCGAGGCGCACGCGTCGGCACCGTCCCAGACCGCATGGTGGAGCCGCGATAGGTCGGGCGAGCGAACGATCGACGCGGACACGACCGGCTCCGGCTCGGTGAACACGATCGGCCCGCTCGGCCGTACGGTGATCGGCGTCTGCGAGCGGGCGACCCGCGGCAGGACCTCTTCGACGAACGTCGGTGCGTACTCCTCGGCGACGTGATAGGACAGATGGGCCTGCGAGTCGTCATCACTGGAACCGAGTTCGTTCGGAAGCCGCGCCATCGCTTCCTCGACCCACGCGGTCCCGTTCGCATCGAGCACCGAGGCGACAACGGACACGCCCTGGTTCCGTAGCTCGTCGTTATATACGTTCGTCCGGCGTTTGCCGGCCTCGCGTTCCGACGTTTTCCGCCGTGACCGACGAATCGACTCGTCGGACGGCGAATACCGATCGTCGACCGTTCGATCTTCAGTCGATCGGAAGCGCCCTCGTATCGATTCCGCCCCGTCTCCCGTCGAGGACGTCGAGCGATTCCTGACGGTGCGTTTCGAGCCAGTAAAGCAGTCGCTCGGCCCAAGCCAGTTTTCGGCGTTTGGTGGACGACACGGTCGGATCGTCGACCTCCCAGCCGACGAACTTCAACTCGCGCGCTCCGAAGTGGTCGGCGAGAAACGCCGCCCGGTCGCCGTCGGTAAAGCCGCCGTAGTTCTCGACTCTACCTACTGGGGCGGCCTGCGTCGTTGGCAAGACGTTTTCGAGAGCGAGGTCGGGAACCACCTCGCGGAGCAGGTCCCGGTTGTCCCCGTGGGCGTGGACCGCGACCGGCACCCCGTCCTCCGTCAGGCGACGGACGGTGTCGGGGTTCTTGTCGAGATCAGTCGTCATCAGGTCGGCCCCGATTCCGGCCTCACTCAGGACGTCGACCGCCGTCGACGCTCCGATCACGACGTCAGTTTCTCCCACGCGATCGAGTTCGTCGGCGAGCGATGGCCCGGCCCCGGCGACGACTGCCGTCCCGCCGCGGAGTACCTTCAGGCGATCGCGATCGAACGCGCGGGGAGCGACTAACGTAGCCAATTCGTCGCGGGCGGCTTCGTCAGCGCGGCGCGAGAACCCCAAGTCCGCGAGGATCGCTTCGTACACCGGTTCCCAGTCGCGAAAGTCCATTCTCGATTCGCCTCCGAGTACTCAGTCTAGTGCCGTCCGCAGCGCCTCGCCGACGGTCACGAGCCCATCGCTCGCGTCCCGCTCGTCGATCGCCACGGCGACCCGCCGGAGCGTTGCGACGCTTCCGATCAGCAGTGTGCGTTTACGTTCGTCCCGCGTGCCGTCGCCTCCGTTCCGACGCCGACCCGACTCGCCGGCCCCGAATTCGGACTTGCTGGGTCCGCTGGGTCCGGGTTCGGCTCCCGAGGCGAACACCGCGCCGTTCGCGGCGGTGACCCCGGTTAGGGCCCCGCGATCGTCGGGTTCGAGTCCTCGTACCTCGAAAACGCGGGTTACGGTTTCTCCCTCGCTGGCGTCGACGTCGGTTCGATCGAGGCGATGACCGACCTCTCGGGACGTCCGCACGTCGAGTTCCTCGACCGTCACCTCGATGTCGCTGTCGTCGGCGACTCGGCCACTGGCGAAGGTTGCCCCGACGAGTGCCGCGTCGCGGGTTTCGGCTACGTCGTGGGTCCGGATCACGTGTGCGCCGCGCGAGACGGCCATCGAGGTCGCCGCGAGGCTCACCGAAAGCGCTTTCTCCGTACTCCGGCCGGCGATCTCTCGCAAGAAATCCTTCCGGTTGATCGAGACGAGGATCGGGTGGCCTATCCCCCGAAACTCGCCCAATCGCTCGAAGGTCTCCCGGTCGACGGCGGTCGTCTTTCCGTCGGACCACCCGCCGAAAGCCGGATCGACGATCGTCTTTTCGGTGAGTGGGTCCCGCGCAAGCGCGGCATAGATTTCGTCTACGCTCTCGACAGCGCCCGGGCGGGTGAGGTCGGGCGGGCTCGCCATCTTCACGACGGCGGCGTCGTACTCCGCACACACGCGGGGCATCTCGGGGTCGGCGAACCCACAGATGTCGTTCACCATATCGAACCCGCGATCGAGCGCCGCTTTCGCGACCTCGTGATAGCGGGTCTCGATCGAAAACACCGGCTCACGCGAGACGCTTTCGAGCACCTCGACCGCAGCGTCCAAGCGATCGAGCTCCGCCTCGGCCGAGAGCACCTCGAAACGTCTGTGTGCCGATTCGAGGCCGATGTCGACGACGTCGGCCCCTTCGGCGACGAGGTCGTCGTCGACGTACGCCGCGGCCGCCCCGGGATCCGAAAAGACGCTTGGGCCGTACGGCGATTCGGAACTCACGTTGAGAACGCCCATGATCCGAGGCGGATAGCCGTCGCCGATTCCGAGTCCGGCGGCGTTGACGCTTCGCATACGTCAGGTGACGTCGCGGCCGTCAAAAGCGACCCGCTCTCCCCGCCGGACTCCTCGTCGCGTCCCGCTCCGTCCCGTCGTGCCCTGTCGCGATCGAGTTCGTGAACTATCGAGGCCGTCCCGGTTCGGCTTACGGATCGTCCGTCGCAACCGAGAGGATCGAGCCCGTCAACACCTCGACGCCGGTCTTTAAGCTCCGCTCGTCGACGTCGAACGTTGGCGTGTGGTGGCTCGCCGGGTGGTCGGTGCCGACGATCAGGTAGGTCGCGAGCCCGCCCGTGTTCTGAACACGCTCCATGAGGAAGGTGGCGTCCTCGCTGGCACCGAAGTCGGCGGTCGAAAGGACCGTACCGACGCCGTCGACGCTCTCGGCGACGCGTTCGACGACGGCGGCGAGTTCGGAGTCGCTGTCCGCACGAGGGCTCTCACTTACCACGTCGACGTGTGCTTCACAGCCGTACGCTCCGGCGGCCGCCTCGAACCGCCGGGTTAGTTCGGCTTTCGCGTACTCCATGAGTTCGGTCGTCTCGCCGCGGGCCTCGGCGACGGCTTCGACGCGCTCGGCGATGACGTTGCTCGCCGTGCCGCCCTCGACCCGGCCGACGTTGACCCGGGTCATCCCCTCGGCGTGGCGCGGAACAGCGTATACTTCCCCGATCGCGGTTCCGAGGGCTTGGATCGCGTTGTTCCCCGCGTGGGGGGCCTTCGCGGCGTGGGCCGACGTCCCCCGAACTTCGACGTCCAAGTGACACATCGCGAGCGGGCGCTCGATCCCCGCGACGACTTCGCCGGTGGGGTGGTCGAGGCCGACGTGGACAGCAAATAGATAGTCGAGATCGACGGCGTACTCGCTTTCGGCCATCGGGTGCCCGCCGCCCGAGACCTCTTCAGCGGGCTGGAAGAAAACGACGAGCCGACCCGAAAAATCGCTCTTAGCCACCGCTTCGAGCGTCACGAGCCCCCAAGTCATATGGGCGTCGTGCCCGCAGGCGTGCATCGTCTCGCCGGTTTCCGACCGAAACCCCTCGGCGACCGGCAGGTGTCCTTCCCCATCGGATTCGTCGATAAACAGCCCGTCGATGTCGACCCGGAGGCCGACCGTCGGCCCTTCGCCCCGGTCGAGAACGGCGACGACGCCCGTGTTGCCGCCGTCCATCCGATCGAGCAGGTCGGGATCGACGCCGCGCTCGCGGGCGCGCTCTTTCCAGTCGGCGAGGCGCTCGTCCGACGGAACCGCCATCCGGTCAGCCGGGTCGTACGCCTCGGGGCCGATCGCGAGCTCGTCGACGCCGATCGTCCGGAGTTCCTCGACGAGTCGGCCCGTCGTATGGAACTCACACCACGCCGGTTCGGGATAGCGATGGAAGTCACGACGGAGGTCCGGGAGGCGTTCTCGTATCGACTCTGCCATAGGTGCCATAGGTGGTATAGCACGGTCCGTCGGCTTAACTGTGAACGCCGCTCCTCGATACCGATACACGAACACCCAAGGTCGGGTCTCGCGTCCGTCCGATCACACACCGGTTGGACGGGGCTGACGATCGCGCCGCCGACCGCCGGGAAAGGGGAACACGACCGATGCCTGAACGCCACGATATCGTCGTCCTCCGCGAGGGGACCGAAGGCCTGTCGATGGAATCGTACACGGAAACGCTTCGCGAACGCCTCCCGAACCACGAGATCGCGCTCGCCCGGACCCCGAAACGCGAGCGCGACCTCGTTCCGGGTGCCCGAATCGTCACCGGCACCAGTATCGACGAGGACCTGCTCACACGCGCCGAGCGCCTGGAGCTGTTCGCCTGCACGTTCGCCGGCACCGACCACGTGCCAGTCGAGGCCCTGACGGAGCGAGGGGTGGCCGTCACGAACGCCGGCGGGATCCACGCGCCGGGCATCGCAGAACAGGTCATCGGCAATCTGCTTGCCTTCGCCCGCCGGTTACCGGAAGGATGGGGACGGAAACGGCGTCACGAGTGGCGTCACTTCCAGTCGGGCGAACTGGCCGGTAGTACTGTGACGATCGTCGGCCTCGGCTCGATCGGGAACGCCGTCGTACAGCGACTCGGAGGATTCGACGTCGAGACGGTCGGCGTCCGCTACACGCCTTCGAAGGGCGGCCCGACCGACGAGGTATGCGGGTTCGGGGCGGGGGCGGTCGACGACGCGCTCTCGCGAAGCGGGTATGTCGTGCTCGCCTGTCCGCTCACTGAAACGACGCGGGGACTCGTCGGCCGCGAGGAGTTCGCGACCATGCGCCCCGAGAGCGTGCTCGTCAACGTCGCCCGTGGGCCGATCGTCGATACCGACGCGCTCGTCGCGGCGCTCCGCTCGAACGGGATTCGCGGCGCGGCCCTCGACGTCACCGACCCCGAGCCGCTTCCGGCCGATCACCCGCTGTGGGACCTCGGGAACTGCCTCCTCACCCCACACACCGGCGGCCACACCCCCAAACACTGGGACCGACTCGCCGACATCGTCGCGCGCAACGTCGAGCACCTGGAGACGGGTACGGAACTCGATAACGTAGTGGCCGCGCCGGGAGGGGGCTAATGAACGCTTGATTCCCAGTGGCAAAATCGCTTCGACCGCGTCTCGACGGTCCTCCAGCAGTGAACGGTCGGCGCGAGAGGTCGCTCGGCGTCGTCTCGTCTCGACCTCTCCACCCCATGCCAGCAACCGTCTTCGTTCACATAGTTGCGCCTCTCATACTTCTGTACGGAAGGACCGTACGACCGCTCCCGCGAACGACAGGTACACGCCGATGAGCGGCGAAGTACTCCAAATGCCCTTCGAACTGCGGGACCACACCGCCGACGTCGCCGTCGCCGCCACCGGCGACGACCTGGCAGGGGTCTTCGCCGCCGTCGCCGACGGGTTGGCGGCCGCGATGTGTGAAGAGATCCCCGATTCCGATGGCGATGGGAACATCGAACGCTTCTCGCTCTCGGTCGCCGCCGAGTCGCGCGAGGCCCTCCTGTACGATTACCTCGCCGAACTCATCTACGAGCGCGACGTTCGGATCGTGCTCCCCGTCGACAACGAGGCGACGATCCGTCGTCCCACGACCGTGGATCAGAGCGAACCGGCCGCCAGCGAACGGATCGAAGCCGGCCCGATCGAGAGCGAGTCGACCGACGACGGATCGACGAACGGCGGGTCGGCGGCCGATCGCTGGCTCCTCGATGCGAGCGCACGCGGCGTTGCCCTGTCGTCGATCGACGCCCGTGAGGTGAAGGCGGTCACCTACTCCGAGATGGCACTCGAGCGAACCCCCGACGGCTGGCACGCCTACGTGGTCTTCGACGTGTAACCCGTAGATTTCGGTTCGGCGTATGTCGCGCACGGCCGCCATACCGGTATGTTCCCCGCGGTACTACAGGGGACCATGACCCCCTCTTCTCGGCGTGCGTTCGCCCTCGGTACCGTGAGTACCGTCACCGCCCTCGCGGGCTGTATGGGTCTGTCGAACCCGCTCGGCGGCGGTTCGAGGTCGGCCGGGCGAGACGGTTCGGCAACGGGCGAGGACACCGGTTCATCCGAACCCGCTTCGTCGCCTGGCTCGTCCTCGTCGGCCTCGGGTTCGACGAGTAGTTCGAAACCGCCGCTGGCCGACCGCCAGCACTACATTCCCTTTCGGCCCGCCTTTCTCCGCGAGGAGGTATTATCGGGCGGTCCCGGAAAGGACGGCATCCCGGCGATCGACGAGCCGACCTTCGCCCCCGCACGCGAAGCCCCCGCGGCGCTCGGCCCCGGATCGGTCGTCTTCGGCGTCGTCCACGACGGAGCGGTCAAAGCCTACCCGCAGTACGTCCTCGTCTGGCACGAGATCACGAACGACACCCTCGGGGACGTGCCCGTGAGCGTCACGTACTGTCCGCTGACGGGCACGGTAATGGGATTCGAGCGCGGCGAAACGACCTTCGGCGTCTCGGGCGATCTCGTGAACTCGAACCTCGTGATGTACGATCGGGCGAGCGACAGCCGCTGGCCTCAGATGCTCGCGACCGCGATCGCCGGCCCGCTCCTCGAAGCGTCGCTCCGGGAGTTTCCCCTCACCTGGACCACCTGGAAGCGGTGGCGAGACGCCCATCCCGATACCCTCGTGCTAACCGAACAAACGGGATACGTCCGCGATTACGGCGGCGATCCGTACGGCTCGTACACCCCTCCTGGCGGGTATTACGCCGACGAGAGCACGCTGTTCGCGCCGTTGCGCGAGAACGACCGCTATCACCCCAAGCGCGTGGTCGTCGGAGCGCGCACCGCCGAGGGTGCCCTCGCCTTTTCGAAACCCGCGCTCCGGGAACAGGGGCTGCTGGAAGGCACGACACGGGCCGCGACCGAACTCGCTACGAGCACCGCGATCGGAACCCCCACGAGCACCGCAACTGGAGCCGCCACCGGTTCCGATGATTCCGACACCGACGGCGGAACGCCCCTTCTGGCGGCCTACGACCCAGCGCTCGACGCCGCGACCGTCTACCGAAACCCCGAGGCAGTCGCGTTCGAGTACCGCGAGGGGACCCTCGTCGGCCCGAACGACGAGACCTACGCTCCCGACGCGCTCCCGCTCGAAGCGGTGATGGCGTACGACGCGATGTGGTTCGCGTGGGCCGGCTTCTACCCGAACACCGCTGTCGTCGAGTGACCCATGCCTGACCCCGATTACGAGCACCGACCCAGTGTCGACTCCGATCCCGATCGCAGTTCCGGGTTCTCGCCCGTTTCGCGAGCGGCCGGCACGGCGACCCGGACACGATCGGCCATCAGCGCTCTGTTCCGGCGGCGGGACGCGCTGGCGGTCCTCGTCGGCGTTTCGGTGGCGTATCTCGCGCTGTATCTCGTCGCGATCGGTCGACTCGTCTCGGGTAGCGGCGAAACCGGCGTACTCGTCGTCGAGGACCTCTCGCTCGCGTTTCGCTCGACGGGTCCGCTCAGCTTCGAGCCGATCGCCCGGATCGACGTCGGCTTCCTCTCACTTCTGTTCTCGCCGCTCGATACCCTCCTGGGACTCGGCCTCGCCGTCCTCGTCGGGCTGAACCTCGCTCTGTTTTACCTCGCGTGGACCCAGCCGGCGGCCTGTGGCATCGACGGCGCGACGGGCGCGCTCGCGGCGATCCCGGCACTGCTCTCGGGGACAGCGTGTTGTGGACCGGTCCTACTACTCGCTCTCGGGATTCAGGCGAGCGCCCTCTCGCTGGCGATCTTCGACGTCTTGCTCCCGCTGGCCGTCGCGTTGCTCGTCGGGAGCTTGGTGCTCGTGAGCCGAAACGTCGATCCGACGCTACTCTGACGCCGTCCTTCGCTTCGGCCTTTCGTACTCTCCGTTCGCACGCCATCGCCGTCCCAGCGAACCGGGTGTCCGAGTCGTATCGACACGTCCGCGAGACCCGCCAAGACTATTCGGCGCTGGCGATCACTCTTCGACATGAGCACCTACGACGCGAACGGCATCACCCTACAGCAGGTCCGCGAACACGTCTGGGAGATCCCCCAGGACGGCGAGATGGGCGCGCCGGCACGCGTGCTCGCGAGCGAGGCGCTGCTCGACGAGATTTCCGACGACCGAACGCTCCAGCAACTGAAAAACGCCACCCAACTGCCGGGCGTGCAAGAACACGCGCTCTGTATGCCCGACGGTCACCAGGGCTATGGCTTCCCCGTGGGCGGGGTCGCCGGTATCGATGCCGAAAACGGTTGCATCTCGCCTGGAGCGGTCGGTTTCGACGTAAATTGCGGCGTAAGAATGGTACGGACGAACTTAGCCTACGGGGACGTCGAGGGCCACGAGCGCGAACTGGTGAACGAGTTGTTCGACGCGATTCCCTCGGGACTGGGCGGCGGTGGCGTCGTCGAGACCGACGTTGCGACCGTCGAGGACGTCCTCGACCGTGGGACCGATTGGGCGCTCGAAGAGGGGTACGCTACCCGGGAGGACCTGACTCACTGCGAGGACGAGGGCCAGCGCGAGGAAGCCGACGCCGACGCCGTATCGCAGAAAGCTAAAGACCGCGGTAAGAACCAGCTAGGAAGTTTGGGATCGGGCAACCACTTCCTCGAGGTCCAACGCGTGACCGACGTCTTTCGCCCCGAGGTCGCCGACGCCTACGGCCTCGCGGAAAACCAAGTGGTCGTCCTCATCCACTGTGGGTCCAGGGGCCTCGGCCACCAGGTCTGTACGGACTACGTTCGACGGATAGAGGAGGCCCACCCCGACCTGCTCGACCGACTGCCCGATAAGGACTTAGCTGCCGCGCCCGCCGGGAGCGACCTCGCCGAGGAGTACTACCGTGCGATGGGCGCAGCAATCAACTACGCGTGGGTCAACCGTCAGCTCATTACCCATCGCACCAGAAAGGCGTTCGAAGACGTGTTCGATGCCGAGCCCAAGGATCTGGGAATGGAACTGCTCTACGATGTCGCCCACAACATTGCCAAAAAGGAGGTCCACGACGTCGATGGCGAGGACCGCGAACTCTACGTCCACCGCAAGGGCGCGACGCGGGCCTTTCCCGCCGGTCGGCCCGAGGTACCGAAGGCGTACCGTGACGTCGGCCAGCCGGTCATCATTCCCGGAAGCATGGGTGCCGGTAGTTACGTGCTCCGAGGCGGCGACGCGTCGCTCGATCGGACCTTCGGCTCGACGGCCCACGGCGCTGGCCGAACCATGAGCCGCACACAGGCCAAGCAGGACTTCTGGGGCGAAGACGTCAGGGACGACCTCGAAGGCCAGCAGGTCTACGTCAAAGCCCAAAGCGGAGCGACCATCGCCGAAGAAGCGCCCGGCGTCTACAAGGACGTCGACGAGGTGATCAGGATCTCCGAAGCGCTCGGCATCGGCGATCCCGTGGCCCGAACGTTCCCGGTCTGTAACATCAAGGGATAGAAACCCACCCCTCCGCTCGCACCTTTTTGCTGAGGTCCTCGCTCGCGTGGTTCAAAAGACGCTCTGCGTCTTTCGAACGACTCCTTTCAGTCGCGCTCACTGTGGGCTCAGCAAAAATCTGTTCTCGTGAGCGAGCGGTAGCGAGCGAACGAGAGTAGCGAGGGATCGAAGATCCCTCGGACCGTTCGATAGAGGGGCACTCATCAGAGCGGTCACATCAGACGGAACGGTCGCGTCCGTATACGTCGGCTCCCGTTCGCCGAGACTACCACGGATCGACTTCGCGACCGTCGTCGTACTGCACGAAGTTCAGGTAAAAGACCCGGCCACAGCCGTCGTCGCTCTCGGTGACACAGGGGATGGCGATGCCGTCAGCGTCGTCGTAGCCGCCGACTGGCGAGGGATCGGCGTAGTCCCACTCGTCCAAGGGATACTTCGTCACCGACTTGTCCGCGAGGTAGGCGTCGCGCTCGACGCTGTGGATTTCCCCACAGAACGGACACTCGTAGGTGACCTTCACCGTCATAGCGCTATCGACGTGTCTATCGATAAAACACCTTCGCCCTACACCGTCGCTGTCGAATCGTCCGATCGGTCGTCACTGATTCCCGCGCATATGAACCCGTTGCACCTTCCGGGAGCCGACGTATACGGACGCGACCGTTCCGTCTGATGTGACCGCTCTGATGAGTGCCCCTCTATCGAACGGTCGAGGTGGATCGACGTGAGCGGTGAGACGAACGACCGCTCGGTGTTGCTGGCGGGCGGGGTGATCGGCTTCGGTCTCGGTGGTCTCCTCGACGTGCTCCTCTTCCATCTCGTACTCCGAGCCCATCACTTGATCTCGGGGATCGTCCCGCCGACGACGCCCGAGGGACTACAACTCAACCTCGTCGCGGACGGACTGTTCTCGCTCGCGATGGTGGGAATCGCGATCGTCGGGTTCGTTCCCCTCTGGCGGGCGTTGCCGCTATCGGACCGATCACGAGCATTGGGACTTCTCGCCGGCGCGTTCGTCACCGGCGTCGGTGCGTTCAATTTCTACGACGGGACGATCGACCACTACGTGCTCGGCTTACATCACGTCACCCAGTGGCCGCCCAACCCCGATATCTTCGACGTTCTGTGGATCATCGGAAGCATCGTGTTGCTCGCCGCGGGCGTGCTCACGATCCGCGCCGAGCGGTGACTCGTCGACGTTCGACTGACCGTGCTGCTGTTACCCGGTGTTGAGCTTCGCGCTCGTCGCTCGTATCGTGAACCCGGCTCGAACGGACTCAGACGAACGGAACGGTGCCGGAGGGTTGGGAGACGACCCAAAGGCTCACCGCGGTATAGAAAATCATCACCGCAGTGAGGGCGTACTGGCTCCGGATCGCCTGGAGCCGCCCGGGAAACAGGTCGTACGCCGCGGTGTGCGCCACCCAGATCGCGAGCAGGTGCCCGCCGAGCACGAACACCAAACTAAGGCCGCCGAACCATCCCGGGAGTACCAACTGAGGTACCGTCGCGGGCGGCGAGAGCGGACTCGTCGCAACGACGGCGAGCGACGGCACGAGCGAGAGGAAGTAATCCAGGTAGTGCGCGAGGTGATAGCCCGCGGCGATCGCCAACAGCGACGGCGCGAAGTGCTGGGCGATCTCCTCTGCCGAACAGTACGTCCGGGCGCTCACCCGGCTCCGTCGGGCGGCGAGCCGATAGACCCCCAAGAAGACCGCGAAGCCGACCGCCAGGCCCGCGGGGTACAAGAGCACCGAGGGTACGCCGAGCGCGACGAGCCATCTCGCGAACCCGTCCCACGCGGGCGTGAGCACCAACCCGTCGAACGTCGTTCCCCACAACAGCGCGATCACGAACGCGACCTCATCGGGACCGTCGACGAGCCGGGTCTCGGCGAGCGCGCTCCCCGGCAGTCGTACCCGGATCCGGCCCTCTTCGGTCGTGAGCGGGGCAACCCGACCGTAGAATCGGAACACCCGCGAGATCGGGTCCGCCCGTCGGAACCAGCTCTCGGAACCGTAGACGACCGCCCCAGCTAACGTGACGATCGAGTAGGTAACGGCCAGGCCCGCGAGCAATCGCGGATCGCTCGCTACGGGGCTGACGATCTCGATCCAGATGAGTCCCAGTAATGCAACGACGCTCGGCCACGCTCCCAATCGGTCGGGATACTCGCGATCGAGCGACGGCAGTCCCCGAGAGATCGTCCGCCAAGGGTTGAGCGCCGGCCAGGCGTTCCCGAGGAGGTACGTCGACATCGTAAAGCCGGCCCACCAGCCGACCCAGACCAGCAGGATCGCGAGGTTTCCCTGTGGCGTCGCCGGACCGACGAATCCCACTACGATCACCACGAACAGTCCCGCGAGTCCGACTCCCCGCCCGGTGGCAACGAGCGCCGTACGCCCCGGCAGGGGTGGCCGGCGGTGCCAGTCGTGGATCGCCCTGATGAGCGCCCGATCGGTGACGAAACTCGCGAGCAGAAAGGATGCCCCGACGGCACCGCCGCCGGTCACTAAAAAGAGCCACGTCGGCGTCGAAAGCGACTCCTGGGAGGTGCTCAGGCTCCCCGCGTGAGCCGCCACAGGGACCACAAACGCCGCCAGGCCGCCGAGCGCACAGAGTGCCGCAAAGGTCCCGGCGACGAGCTTAGCGGTGGCCGTCCGCGTCATGCTCGTTGCTACGTGGCGCGCGTACTATATTCGTCCGGTCTCCGTGCCGGATCGGTCCGACTCGATTGCGGTCCGGTTCGCTCGGAACGTCCCTCGGTTACCTGTACGAAGGCGGTCACCGTCGAAGTCCTCCGACCGCTTCGAGCGATCCAACGAAGGGAACCGAGCGAGCACGTCTCGGGCAGGTGGATCGCCTTACGCCGTCGTACTCGCCGCGACGACGCCGGTCGGGCCCTTCGTTCCGGCGGCGAATACCGTGGTTCTCTCCAGCTGGTTCGTGTTCCGCTTGGCGATTGCCGGGTAGCGAGTCCGAAAGTCGTCGACGAAATCGGAGCCCGGTCGCCAGTGTCTGCTTGAAATTAACAACTCAAACCCGGAGCATCGTACCGGAGTTCACAACCTGTTCCCTACTTTAACAGCTGTATTAACAAATTAGAGTAACGAAGGGCTACGTGATGTCCGAGACATACCCTCGCAATCCGACCACGACCACGGTCACGGAACGGGACGGAGCGGTCGAAAGCTCGCGCTCGTCGCCGCGATCAACGTCGTCGGGTTCCTCGCGGAACTGGCTGGTGGGCTGTTGTTCGGATCGGTCGCACTGCTCAGCGACGCGGTCCATATGCTGTTCGACGCGCTCGCGTACGTGATGGCCTTCGCCGCCGCATACGTCGCAAGCGAGTACGACACGTCCGATCGCTGGTCGTACGGCCTGCACCGTCTCGAACCGCTGTCGGCGTTCCTGAACGGCGTGCTCCTGGTTCCGATGGTCGCCTTTGTTCTCTACGAGTCCTATGGGCGCTTTCTCGATCCGGTCGCCATCGCGACCGTCCCGACGCTCGCCATCGCGGTGGGTGGACTCTGCGTGAACGCGTTGCGGTGTACGTTCTGGAGGGCGACGAGATGAGTCTGAACGAACGCGGGACCTTTTACCATCTGCTCGGCGACGCCGGCGGCTCCGTAGCTGTGATCGTCTCGGTTCTCGTCATCGAGTTCACCGGGCTTCGGGTGCTCGATCCGATCACCGCACTCTTGATCGCCGCCGTGATCGCCTGGAGTGCCGGCAAACTCCTGCGGAGAAGCGGGGCGATCTTCCGCCACCGAACGCCCTTCGACGTCGGCGAGGCTCGGACGACCGTCTCACGCCTCGACGGGATCGACGGCGTCACTGGCTTTCACGTGTGGCAGATCTGTAGCGAGATCACCCTCGCGACGACGCACGTCGAGACCTCGATCGAGACGATGGACGAAGCATAGACGCTGACCGGAAGTACGGATCGACCTTCGATATCGAGCGATACGCTGCGGTGGGCGATTCCGTCTGGACGAAGGCGCTGTACTATCAGTGGAAGGCCATCACCCCTGTCTGGCCGGTTAGCCCTGACGAAATGCGCTACTACGAACCGGGTAATCGCAAGCATGCCCTCGACTGGGTGCGAAACGGAAACCAATGATCAGAACCCTACTTGGCGTCGGCAACAGCGACGACACTGACGATACCTCGTCGCAATCAGATCGGATCTTCGTCGCTACCGTGCTCGCGGACGCCGTTCTCATCATCGGATACGTCCTTAGTGCTCTCCGGCCAGAACATCGGGTATGGTCGATTGGCAACAGATCACGGTGGTCGTGGCAGCGGTGGTTCAACTGGACAGCACTGTCGGTTGTATATGCCGGGTTTCCCTTGGTGGGCTATTTCGATCAGAATACGTTTGTTTTCACCGAGTCACGGAGTACGATCATCGGTGGAATCCTCTCCGCACTCGGACTCAGCGTGTCCGTTCAGGCCCTACTCGGACTCGGATTGAAGGAAAGCCGCTCTCGTGTAGACTGGCGGAACGGTATGCTAACAATGGACGCACCATGGCGAGAGACAACCGCTACGTCACGAATACAGGTTATTCAGGAGCTGAGTTGCTCGTCATCTCGCGGTTCCGCTGTACTACACAAGAGCGTCCGCGGAACTCGTAGTCGTCAGTAGTCGACTGCCAAGGGCCGGTTACAGGATGCCACTAAGGGAGCTGACTGTACCGGAAGACCACACCTTAGACTCTTTTTCCCCGCCAGCGCACATTCCCTCATCTGTTTTGAAG
>PXQR01000067.1:24974-29240 GCA_003021235.1 Halobacteriales archaeon QH_6_64_20
AGATTATAGCGAAGTGAGGAGTAAAAGCCGGAATTCTCGGAGTCAGCAACGAGCGAGCCACTATAGTAAGACTATGATCCAGAGATGTGATCGAGACAGCGCGCCGAATTTAGGAGTGTGGGAATTACCGCCGAGTCGAGTACTATCGACCCTACCGATTGCTCCGTCCAAGCAAGCGACTCAGACTGGAAGAGATTCCGAGATTCCGCTTAGCCATGATGACTGTGTTCTCTGCTCGGCGACCGACTTCTTCCGGGATCCCACCGAATACGAACTGCTGGAGCAGTCCTTCACGAGTGGCACCGATAATCGTGAGATCGTATTCTGCGGACTCACTGATGATAGCCTCGGCAATTTCCTCGCCCTCAACTAATCGGTGTTCGATACCGATATCCTCAGTCTCGATGGCACCGAACGTCGCATCGAGCCGTTCCTGAGCGTCCGCGCGCTCCTCGTCGGTGGGGTTCGGTTCGATGACGCGTACGGCATCGACTCGCGCATCGTTCGTCCGGGCGATCGCACCTGCGACTTCCACAGCGAACTCGGAGTGTGGACCGCCTGCCGTGGGCAGGAGAATGGACTCTACGTCCTCGACAGGACTGATCCGTTCGACAAGCACGTCACAGGGCGCCTGGGCGACGACCTCGTCGACGTTGCTGCCGAGAACCAGCTCTCGCCGCCGTCGCTGCTGGCCACGCCAACCCATGAGCAGGAAATCGGCGTCGTCCTGTTCGGCGGTGTTCAAAATCGCTTGTGAGATATCGTGGCCGATGCGGACCGTCCCGCTGACTGGGACGTCCGGCTCCTGTTCGGCGGCGAAGTCGATCGCGATGGCTCAGCTATCGCATTCGGCCAAGAGTATCGCGACCCCCGATTTGTCCGAGAGATCGAACTGAGCGACGAACTCGCAGCGCAGCTCCAGGCCGATGCCGATCGACTGCGCCAGATCAATACCGACCCCGTGATTGGCGAAACCGATCCCGGCGCATTCCCGGCCCGGATTCCGCAAGTTTGCTATCTCGACCCTGGCGAAGTACGCTCCTACGATCGGCTGGCATGGGGTTCCGAACGAAAAGCGATGTTCGACCGAGACGAGGATTATGACTTCGTCTTTCCAGTACAGAAGCTCGATGAACACGGGTTCGTCTGTCGTACCGATCCAATCATGGGTGAGCTCGAGCACGGTTGGGACCTCTCACTCGAAGACTACGGCCTCGAACCGATACCCCTGTAGGTATATCTCTAAATTTCCCGCTGCAGATCGCGTCTGAGAGATCTATACAGGCCAGCTTGGATAGGCGGCGGTCATTCTTGTTAGATTGCAGCGCTCTGCCGAGAGAGGTTTCCGGGCGTGGTAGTAAGTATCTTGCACGCATTAAGTATTCCCTCGGCAGGTCAGTTTTCATTGTGGCTCCTATGGGGCTCACGCGGATTTTTGATCCGACCGTCCCGGTCCTGATCAACTGTCGGCCGTGTCAGAGAAGTTACTCGCTCTTCTCTCGGGTCCGCCCGAAGTTCAAGAAGTTGGAGAGCCAAGCGGGACCCTTGCGGAGGCGCTGGCCGGCTTCGGCGGGTCCTTTCTTCCCGCCGATCATACCCTCGGTATCGAGCGCCGAGCGCGGACGAGAGCGAGAGCGAACGGATCGCTCCGTCAGTGGGAGGACGATGCTGAACAGAAGCGGCGAAAAGAAAGCGCCGACGAGGCCGATCGCTTCGAGGTCGAACAACAACGTCAGCTCCCATGTGGGGGTGCCCGGCACCGCACTGAAGGTGATCTGACCGACCGACCCGACAGCAAATAGCACGAGACCGAGCAGAAAACTCGTCTTCGTCAGGCGTGAATAATCGAGTGAACCGTACCGTCCCATAATGTCCAATAGGCCATGTTCAGGCATAAGTTCACGCGTGACTGTCCGTCACACACGGTCACGGAACCGATTTAGCGATTCGAAATCCATAGTGAGGCATGTACGGCTCCGTTCTCGACGTCGCGCTCGAAGTATCGATCCTTCTCGCGGAGGTTTTAGCCACTGGACTCGCGATCGCGCTCGGTCTGTCCGCTGAGATGGCGAGTCTGTCGAACCTCGGTGCCGGAAACACCCTCATAGGTCTCTGGTTCGCGTACACGGGAACGCTCGCACTGTTCGTCGGTGTGTACCTGCTCGGGTATCGAAAGCTAGTGAGGCGCGTCGGTCGAGCGTACTCCTCTCAGTAAGTCTGCACACAGTGATCGGAACGTCTTTCGCGCCGATGGTGGCGATACTCCAGTCCTCACGGTGATCGAAGGTGGCCTGTGACTGAGCGACCGATTTTTACTAGATGGATCGACGCATACGAACTCGGAACACACTGTCGAGTATCGCTGTAAGCAGGAACACACCGATCACTGAGACAATGTGGGTAAGGAGGCGATACCGACGAGCAGGACGACGATACCGACCGTGAGGACAGCGCTAAGAACGAACGGCGATCAGTAGGTAAGCACGTAGGGTGCAGCCATGATCGGCGGCCCGACCGTCCTAGGCTCCCTGCACCCTAGGTGACGCCGAACGCGCTACCCTGGTTTTTCTGCTAGTGCATTCGCTGAAATAAGCGTCGAAAATGCAACGTTGAGCAAACCGTTACCAACCGAGAGCAGGAAAGGGTCTATCGGCTTCAGAGGTGTTGCCGCCAATTCATGCGGTTGTCACAGTTTTGGTGCGACATCATCGACGATCTCGCTGTCGAGAAAGGCGATGACGTGGTCGCCGGTCTGGATGACAGTGCCACCACGCGGTGGAGTAACCGTTCCGCCGCGAACGATCGCCCCGACCACGAATCCGTCAGGCAAGTCGTCCGCAACGGCCCTGAGCAGTTCGCCGGCAAGCACGCTTTCGGAGGTGATCGTAACTTCGAGTATCTCGGCACTATCGCTCTCGATCAACGTGACACTGTCAGCGTGTGCTCCCAGCGCTACCTGAGCGATCTCCCCGGCGACGATGTCACGGGGCCGGGCGGCAACCTCGATACCGGCAGCGTCGAAGAGGTCGACGTGTTCGGCAGCGTCGACGACGGTGACAGTGTGAGGGACACCGAGATGGCTTGCTAAAAGCGACACCAGGTAGTTCTCTTGATCGTCACCGAGGGTACTGACGACAGCGTCGGCTCCATCGATCCGTTCGCTTCGAAGGAACTCGATCGAGGTCGCATCCCTCTCCACGATAGTTGCGTCCGGCAGTGAGCTAGCGACTTCACTTGCTCGCTCACGATCGTGTTCGATGACCTGCGTCTTGAAGCCTTGACTCCCGAATAGGCGAGCGGTTCGAACACCGACCTGGCCACCACCAGCGACGACGATGGAGGCGTCCGAATCGAACGTCGTCCGTCCGGCGAGCGTTCTCGCGAATCGACTGACACTCGACGTACTGCCGATCACGATCACTTTGTCTTCCGGTTCGACAGTCGTTGCGCCGTTCGGAATGATTACATCACCCTCGCGGAGGATTCCGGCGAACGTGAGCGAGGCGAAGCGATCGGCTTCCTCGATTGTTTGCTCTGCGATCGGGCTGTCCGCGTCAATCGCGAACTCAGCTATCTCTACTTGCTCGTCAGCGAACGTATCGACTGCTAGTGCGCTCGGCAGCGTTGTCGTGCGAACGATCGCCTGTGCGGTGAGGAGGTTCACACAGAGCATGTGGTCGATGCCGAACGCCTCTCCTGCGTCCTGCCAGGTTTCGTAGAGTTCGATCCGTTTCACTCGAGCGATCGTGGTGATGTCAGTCGAGTGCTTTACTGCACCGCAGATCATGATGTTAGCCCCGTCGCTGTCGGAACTCGCCATGAGGACATCCGCATCACTGAGGCCTGCCTCGCGAAGTGTTTCAAGCGAGCGCCCGTCGCCATGAATAGTTCGGATGTGGTCCGAGGACGCGATTGCCTCAAGCTGGTCTTCGTCGTGATCAACAACGGTGAGTTCATGAGAGTCAGCGAGACGCTTCGTGAGACTCGTCCCGACGTCACCAACGCCAACGATGATTACGCGCATCTGTGTGTTCTCCTTCTCATATCGGCAAGATTCATGAGTCTCCATGTCAATCTTTCGTAGCGATCCTCAAACGTGATCATCGTACGCTCTCGTGTAACGTAGCGGAACCAGACCACGAGCATTAGCCTCCCGCCGAAGCAGGAACGGCTATGCACAAGGAACGTCCCGCCTTCAGCAGGAGGCTTGAGGAGCTTGTTGAACTGGGAGCAATAGCGTTTCGGCCCGAGCCGCTCGACGATGGC
>PXQR01000068.1:0-12694 GCA_003021235.1 Halobacteriales archaeon QH_6_64_20
CGCTGTGGCGGATCGAGTACCAGGTCATACTTCGTTGCTCAGGAATATCCGCTGCGTCGCGCAACATGCCCAGCAACTGGTCCAATGACTGGACTGAATAGGAGTTATTGTGGTTCTGATCGATTTAGCCGCTCAGGCTAACAAGGCGGGATTTTATAAAGATAGTCATCCTAATCTAGGTGAGCGATCACGGAAAACCGGTGAGAACGGCAAATGGCAGGGTGATCAAACAGTAATATGTTTGATATTAACCTGCCTTGTGGAGGCTGAGACGCGGGTTCGATTCTCGCACCCGGACTGACTATCCTCTCGCTGTATAGTGGTTTTCTAGCAGAAAGCTTCTCAAAGCCAAGGGAGGCACCCATGACAAGAATCTCAAAGGCGAGTTCAGACGAAAGCATTGCCGAGAAAATCGAGGGCATTACTGTCGTCCCAGGCCCATCGGAGGATGAATTAGGGGAGCGTCACTGTTAGATTATACTAAGCATCGAGAGAATAGCTAATTCGCTGGATGCTGAATTTGGTAAAGATCCCGATCACGGTGAGGGGTACGCCTACTACACTGTCAGAGATCGAAGTTTTCGACTGGACCAGTTCTATCGCTGGGTATGGGGCGAGGAAAATCACTATACGACGAGCCCAACTCACGATCATGCCGATGCCTACATGAGGAACTTGGCTTATGCGGACACCTCACAAGACAACAAGGCCAGTCACATGAAGGCTATCAAGATGCTCTTCCGCTGGCGTAAGCGGGAAGCTGGAGGCGAGGAGTGGAAACCGGAAGTACACTTCAGTACAGACTAATCAACGACGAACCCCCGTGACTACTTTACTGTCGAGGAGCGACAGAAGCTGAGAGAGACAGTACTTGAGTACGGATCAATCCCGGCGTACAACAGTCTCTCACCCAAAGAACGAGACAGATGGAAAGTTCACCTCGCACAACGATTCGAGAAGTCGAAAAACTCAGTGTCTGTTTCGGACTTCGACCGAGCGAACTCATGGAAGATTCCGTCCTTGCTGTGAGTAACACTTGACGCGGGACTTCGACCTGTAGAAATAGAGCGAGCAAGAACCCGCTGGACAGACGTCTCCAACAATGTTCTGCGAATTCCCAAAGGAGGAGTCCTCGAAGAATAAGGACAACCAGATCGTTACGCTTACCGATAGAACGATTACTGCGCTGAGTAGGTGGTTGGACGAACGGGAGCAGCACATTAAATACGGCAACTCTGATTTACTCTGGCTCAACAGGGTCGGGAACCCGTACAAGTACTACTCGCTGAATCGATTACTCAAGAAAACCTGTGACTCAGCGGAGATTCGATCAGACGATCGGACTTAGTACAGCATTCGTCACTCTGTCGGAACGTACATGACTCGTGAAGAAAGGTTAGCAACAGCGCAGGCACAACTTCGTTATAACTCAGAGCAAACGACGATGCGCTATGACCAGGCTCCAGTAGAGGATCGTCAGGACGCTCTTGACCGGATGGGCTGAGCTAACTATAGCAAGCGCCAAATCTCAGCTTAGGCAGACGGGGCCGAGAGGTTTTGCTCCAATACTGACCAGCAGTCCTGGCACACCATCTTCACCTCTTCTTGATCCGGACCGGGCCCCTCCTCATTGACTAAAACGGCACGACTGGATCGATACCGAAACGGACTGATATCGTCGCTACATCGAACACAGTTGGTGCCAGCTTGCTCTGGGTCTGATTCGTTGTTACTCATCTACCTCATGGGGTGGACCCAGTGAACTGGCCACAAAGGTCTTCCCAGCAGCCTTGACATAGGCGATACTGGGTGCGTTCAGTTGTTGACCCGTTTCCTCGTTCGAGATCGATCCGCCACTGCAACTCGGCTCGCACGTTGCACTGAGCGCAGGTGGTTTCGGTCATTATTTACTTCAGGTGCTCCACGCGAAAAGGACTTTTCATAGGCGAAGAAGTAACTGCGTTCGCTTGCGCTGGAGGGCGATTCCGTTCCACCGATCACATCGATTTCGTTCGGACGGTGAGGTGCCCCTTCGCATACACGGCCGACTGCGATGTCCGCGTCTCGACTTGCTATCGAGACACCCACTCACGCTGAGTGCGTCGAGAGGTCGCCGTCCAATTCGGCCCAACAGTCCCGGCAAACCATCTTCACGGCTTCCTCGTCGCCGTCCGCCCCACTCTCGTCGACGAGGACAGCCCGGGAGGTCCGGTACCGATTGGGGCTGATGCCGGTCCCACAGAGCGCACAGTTAGTGCCGGCGGGGCCGTCGTCAGTCGGGTCGGACGGCACGTTCTCGCCCTCGCTCATGCTCCCGTCGGTGGCGGTCCCGCGAACCGTTCGGTCATTTCGTCCCAACACTCGCGACACAGCGGGTACTCGGTTCGTTCGGTCGAGTCTTCGTGCTCGGCTTCGAGATCGATCCGCCACTGCGTCTCCGCTCGCATGTCACATCTCGCACACATTGTCTTACTCATGATTCGGGGACGAGCACATACCGGAGGGTTCAGCCGTGTATCGGCATATATGTTTGGCCTGCTCTCCGCCGGCCGACTGACCGGCGTGTGAGGGGCGAACGGTCAGTCAGTCGCGGGCGAGCGGGCCGATTCTCCTTTCGTATCGAGGTCGCGGAGCGCCCACCGGATCACCTTCGCCTCTACCAGGTCGCGCGTCTCGATCGCGTCGTCGGCGTCGTACTCCGCGATCACGCGATCGCTTTCGGCGGTCATCCGCCGTTCGGTCGGGGATTGATCCGGCTCGTCGCGCACGTCGTTGAGCAGGGCCTCGAAGTCCTCGCGGATGTCGAGCGATGCCCGCGCGGCGTTACATCGGCTCAAGGGATGCATGCCCATGTCGAGCACGAGGTCACACACGAGCTCCCAGTCGCTCGCACAGAAGTGGATCGACACCTCCCCGACGATGTCGCGCCAGGCGATCGGGCCGGCGTTTTTCATCAGTTGCACCGTGCGCGGCGGGAGATCGATTCGTGAGACGGTATCGGCGTCGCCACAGAGACAACACGGCATCTCCGTCTTCCCCGTGTACATGTTCGCACTACGGACCCCGGACGAAAGGGCCTGTTCCCCCCAAGCCAGCGAAAAAACGGTGTCGACCGACGAGGGGGTTTCGGTCGGCGGACGACGGAACGGGCGTCTGCTCACCGATCGTCCTCGGCACCGATCCTCGGAGTACGACCGGAAACCGTTTAACCGAACCCAAGCGACCTGGGGACATGGACGCCGAGGAGCGCTACCGTCTCGTCGCGCGCAACACCGCCGAAGTCGTCACCGAAGAGGAGTTACGGGAACTCCTCGACGCGGACCCGACGATCTACATCGGTTACGCGCCGACCGGCGAGATGCACATCGGCCATTTCACGACGATCAGGAAGCTCGCCGACTTCCTGCAGGCGGGCCTCGACGTTAAGGTACTCGTCGCCGATCTGCACGCTCACCTCGACGACGAGAAGAGCCCCTTTTCCCTCCTCGACGCTCGGTCGGCGTACTACCGGGCGGCAATCGAGGGCATGGTCGAAGCCGCCGGCGCGGACCCTGAACAAATCGAGTTCGTCCAGGGTCGCGAATTCGAACTGACCTCCGAATACGCGCTCGACCTCCTCCGGATGGCCGCCGACACCACCGTTTCGCGGGTCACGCGTGCCGGGAGCGAGGTCGTCCGTCAATCGGAAAACCCCAAGCTGGGCGGACTCGTCTATCCCCTGCTCCAGTCGCTCGACGTCGCGGCGCTCGACGCCGACATCGCCTATGGGGGAATCGATCAACGGGGTATCTACATGTTGAGCCGCGAAGTCCTCCCCGAACACGGCTACGACGCGCCGGTCTGTCTGTTCGCCCCGCTCCTGTCGGGACTCTCCGGCGGAAAGATGAGCGCCTCGGAGGCAGGATCGGGCGTCAACGTCACCGACCCGTCCGAACGCGTCCACGAGAAGATCACCGACGCCTATTGTCCACAGGGCGAGGTCGAGAACAACGGCGTACTCGAGTACCTCCGATACCTCGTCTTTCCGATCCTCGACGAACGAGACGAGCCGTTCGTGATCGAACGCCCCGAGGAGTACGGCGGCGACGTTACGTACTGGAGTTACGACGATCTGGAGGCTGATTTCGTCGCCGAGGACCTCCATCCTCAGGACCTAAAGGCCACAGCGGCGTCGTACATCGACGAGGCCATTACCCCGATCAGGGAGCGTTTCGCCGACCGACCCGCCCTCCTGCGCGAGGCCTACCCCGAAACCTATGCTTGACGGCTGAGCCACGCTCGCGGCACTCCGGAGCGGGAGACGGAGCCGTCCGAGGCGAAAGCGCTAATCGAAGCGGAACCAGGGTCGGTTCGACGGTTCGGGCGAGTTCGATTCGATCCGACCGACGCGCCCTACTCGTCGGTTTCGTCGCCCGACGATGCTTCATCGTCTGCCTCGGTATCGACGTCTTCGTCCGTGCCGCCGGCGGCTGTGTCGACCTCGTTGACCTCGTCGTCCTCATCGTCTTCGTCGGTGGTTTCGGTATCGTCGCCGTGTTGGTTCTCACCGTCGAGATCGGTCTCGGCGTCGGCTTCCGGCGCGAGTCCAGTGTCGGTTCCCGTCGCGTCGTTCCGGTCGCCGTTCTCACCGACCGTCGGATCGTCGTCGCTGTCGCCGACACCGGTCTCGTCGTCGCCGATCCCCGTTCCGTCGCCGGTCGCGCCGTCCGTTCCGCTCTCGCCGCCGACCCCCTCTTCGTCGTCGATCGCACCGACGTCGACCCCGCTCCCGACGCCCTCGGCGTCGCCGGCGTCGGCGTCTTCGATGCCTTCGTCCCCGCTTTCGGGCTCGATCGCACCCGTTTCGACGCCCCCACCGCCGATGGCGTCGTCGTCGCTCACATCCGTTTCGGCGTCGATTCCCGGTGCTTCGGCTTCGCCCTCGCTCTCGCGCAAGCGCTCGGCGGGATCGCGACCGACGAGGCGGTTTACGCGGTCGCTCTCGCGCAACTGATCGGTGGGGACGCGCCTCGTGACTTTCGCGGTGTACTCGCTCTCGCGAAGCCGGTCCGCGGCGTCGCTCTCGCGGAGTCGATCCGCAGTGTCGCTCTCACGAGCGCGTCCGACGGCGGCTTCGGCCTCCTCGCGCCGTCGCGTGAGCGCGAAACCCATGCCGGCGAGGACTCCGAGGGTAGCCAGTCGACGGAGCCACGAACTGCCCGAGCTATCGGTCTCGTCGGCCCCGCTCGTCTCGTCCGATTCGTCCCGTTCGTCCCCGTTCCCGCCCCCGTCCTCGCCGAGGGCGTCGCTGAGGTCGACCTCGGTATCGTCACCCTCGTCGGTCTCGGAGCCGGAGTCAGCATCCGAATCGATTCCGTACGGTTCGGTTTCGTCGCTGCCGTGGTGGTAGAACTCGACGAGCGTGAGCTTCGATCCAGTGGCCATACCCTGCGCTGGCGAGCGTCGAGGACTTATACGTTCTGCCGGCGCAGGCCGTCGGCCCTGCCGAGCTACTGGGTTGTCCCCGTACGTTCATGCCTCCTCGGCCCGGTGGGGCGAAGCCGACCGGTGTCGACGACGGCACCTGGTTACCGCCACGTCACCGAACGGATATACGTACCCGCCCGCTGAGATCGACCCGTAGTGAGACCAGTAACTCGCTCCGACGTCGATCCTCGCACCGCCCGCCGACCACGGCACCGATCGGAGGGACACTGATGGCACCCTCGCGACTCGGACGACTATTGTATAGCGCCGTCTTCGTCGGCTCGGCGCTCGATCACTTCAGGGACATGGAAGGGACCGTCGAGTACGCCGAGGCCAACGACGCTCCGATGGCCGACCGGCTGGTTCCGTTCTCGATCGGAATGGTACTGTCGGGCGCTCTGGGCGTCGTGGTCTGGCGCTTTCCGAAGCTCGCGCTCGGCGCCATCATATCCTTTCTCGCCGGCGTGACGCCGGTCATGCACGACTTCTGGAACCTGGAAGGCCAGGAACGCGAGGCCCAACAAATAAATTTCATGAAGAACCTCTCGTTGCTCGGCGGGGCGCTCTCGTTGCTCTCGGTGGCGGGTAACGAGAGCGGGTCGTCGTCCGGTGGGACGACCGACGAGAAACCGATCACCGAGTCGCTATAGACGCCTTTCGGTTCCGTCGTCGCCGCTTTCGATCGGCGGTCTCGACGCGGTGACACGGGCGTTACTGGGGGCGTTTTGTTCCTCGCGCACGTATTCAAGAGTATGGAGACCGATCAGACGGACCAGACCAACCGGACCGACCGGACCGATCGAGCGGACGGAAATCAGGACTCCGAACGCGCGCCGATCGACGCCGCTCGGCCCGAGAGCACGATTTCGACTATCGGTACCGACCACGTCACGCTCATCGGCTCGAACGAGGCGGACACGATTTCGTTCTATCGTGACGTGCTCGGCATGTCGCTCGTGTGCCGCCAGCCGAACCTCGACGACCCGAGTTCGACCCATCTGTTCTTCGATACGGGCGACGGGCGGATCATCACCTTCTTCGTTGGCGATCAGCCCTCCCGGGACGGCCCCCAGCGGCCCGGGGTCGGCGCAGTCCATCACCTCGCCTTCCGGCTCCATCCCGAGGAGTTCGAAGAATCGAAGGAGTCGCTACGCGAGGCGGGCCATCGCTTCAGCGAGTTCGACCGTGGGGCGTTTCACTCGCTCTATACCCGCGATCACAACGGGCTGACGATCGAACTCGCGACCGACAAGTACGCGATTCCGGACGACCGCCGGGGCGACGTGCTCGCGGCGGCCCATCACCACCGCGTCGAAGCCGGCGCGGAGTACGTCGACGACGAGCACCTAAAAGCCGCGCTCGAAGGCCTCGATCTGCCCGTCGAACGCTACGACCTGCCCGACGCCGCGACGGGAGCCAGCGTCGGGGACTGAGTTCGGATTCCTCGGCGGTTAGCTCGTCTCGGACTCGGAATCGGGACGTTTCAGCGAGAGGATAGTTCGAGTGAACTTACAGACCACCGTTCCGTCCTGATTCGTCGCCTCGACGCCCATCTCGACGATCCCGCGCTCGCCGTCGGAGGTCTCGCGCTTGTCGAGGACAGTAGTCGTAGCACTGATCGTATCGCCGTGAAACACCGGCTCGGGATGGGAGACGTCGTCATAGGATAGGTTCGCGACGATCGTGCCGTCGGTGGTCTCGGGGATCGTAAGCCCCACTGCGAGGCTCATGGTGTAGAGGCCGTTCACCAGCCGTTCCCCGAATTCGGTGTCGGCGGCGAACTCCCGGTCCAGGTGTAGGGGCTGTTGATTCATCGTCATGTCACAGAAGCGCTGGTTGTCCCCCTCGGTGATCGTCCGGCGTTTGTCGTGGGTGATGGTGTCACCAATCGTGAAGTCCTCGTAGTACAGCCCGACCATGCGCTCCCGGCGTCGGCTCAGCTCAAAAGAGTGCTGGTCGACTCGACAGTGGCCGAACCGGCAACGCCCTAAGGACGTCTCGCGGGAGAACCGGTGTCGCGCCGGCGGCGTATACCGGACGACGGACCCGAAGAGCGAAGCCGTCGGTCCCCGATCGCGTGAGTATGCCACGAGCACGTCGGAGCGTCCTGTTCGCGCCGGGGGATCGACCCGATATGTTACGAAAGACTCTCACTACAGGTGCGGACGTCGTCGTCTTCGATCTGGAAGACGCCGTCGGCCCCGAACGGAAGGACGAGGCCCGTGAGGCGGTGAACGACGTGCTTCACGGGATCGATTCCGCCCCCGATTCCGGTCCCGACACCGACACCGATGCCGATCACGACCGCGACCGTGGCTCCGAGAGCGACCACGATCCCGAAGTGCTCGTGCGAGTCACTCGCGAGGAGTTCGAGACCGACCTCGATCGGGTGCTCACGGGCGACCCGCGACTCGACGGCGTCATGCTGCCGAAGGTCGGCTCGTCGGCGGACGTCGAAGCCCTCGCCACCGATCTCGACGAGCGAGGGAAGGAAACGCCGATCGTCGCGCTGATCGAGTCCGCTCACGGGGTATTGAACGCCGCGTCGATCGCCGATACTCAGCCCGTCGACGCGCTGTGTTTCGGCGCGGAGGACCTCGCCGCGGACGTCGGGGCCGAACGCACGCCCGAGGGTACCGAGGTGCTCTATGCCCGTCAGAAGGTCGTGCTCGCCGCCGGGAGCGCGGGGATCGACGCGATCGACACGATCTTCACCGAGATCAGTGAAACGGGTCGCCTCCGCGAGGAGACGGCCTTCGCCCGCGGGCTCGGCTACGACGGGAAGATGGCGATCCACCCCACACAGGTTCCCGTTATCAACGACGCGTTTACCCCCGATGCGGAGCGCGTCGAGTGGGCCGAGCGGGTGCTCGACGCGCGCAAGGAAAGCGAAGCCGAGGGCGAAGGAAGGGGTGTCTTCCGCGTCGACGGCGAGATGATCGACGCACCGCTGATCGCCCAGGCCGAACGGGTCGTCGCGCTCGCCCGTGCGGCGAACGGGAACGGAGACGAGAGCGAAAGCGGGGACGAACACGAGAACGGAGACTGAACCGCAGACCGAAACCGGAACCGTCGTGAGAGCAACCGACCGTCGGTTTCGAGCGAGCGTTCGCTCCGAACCCACGTAGGTATTTATACGCATACTAGTTGTATCAGTGCTAAGTATTCCGGCACGTTTAATTAGCGAGTAGGCACCAGGGAGGGTAATGGCGAGTGACGTCAATCCGTTCGAGAGTCTCCAGGAACAGATCGACGACGCGGCAGCGTACTCCGACGTCGACGATGACGTTCTCGAACGGTTCAAGCGGCCGGAACGGGTGTTGGAGACCACTCTGTCGGTCGAACTCGACGACGGCTCTCTGGGTACGTTCGAAGCCTATCGCTCGCAGTTCAACGGCGACCGGGGACCGTACAAGGGCGGGATCCGCTATCACCCGAACGTCACCCGCGACGAGGTGAAAGCCCTCTCGGGGTGGATGGCCTATAAGACCGCCGTCGTCAATATTCCCTACGGCGGGGGGAAAGGTGGCATCGCGCTCGATCCGGCGGAGTACTCGACGACGGAGTTAGAACGCATCACCCGGGCGTACGCGACGGAACTGCGTCCCCTCGTCGGCCCGGACGAGGACGTCCCGGCACCGGACGTCAACACCGGCCAGCGCGAGATGAACTGGATCAAAGGCACCTACGAGACGCTCGAAAACACCACGGCACCCGGGGTCGTCACCGGAAAGGCCATCGAGTCAGGCGGTAGCCAGGGCCGCCTCGAAGCCACCGGCCGATCGGTTACCCTCGCCGCTCGCGAGGCCTTCTCGTATCTCGGCACCGGTCTAGAGGACGCGACCGTCGCCGTGCAGGGTTATGGCAACGCCGGGTCGATCGCCGCCCACCTGCTCGAAGGCGAGGGTGCGCGCGTCGTCGCGGTCAGCGATTCGAGCGGAGCGATCTACGACGAGGATGGTCTCGACGCCGGCGCGGCGAAGGACCACAAGGCAGAGACCGGGAGCGTCGCCGGCTACGATGACTGCGAGGAGTACTCGAACGACGAACTCCTCACGATGGACGTCGACCTGCTGGTCCCCGCCGCCCTGGAGAACGCCATCGACGCCGACCTCGCAGAAGACGTCGAAGCGGACGTGATCGTCGAGGCGGCGAACGGGCCCCTGACGCCGGACGCCGACGACGTACTAACCGATCGGGACGTGTACGTCCTTCCCGACGTGCTCGCCAACGCCGGCGGCGTCACCGTGTCGTACTTCGAGTGGGTGCAGAATCGTCAGCGCTTCTACTGGTCCGAAGAGCGCGTCAACGACGAGTTAGAGACCGTGATCGTCGACGCCTTCGACGATCTGACTGACGCCTTCGAGGAGCGCGACCTGCCGAACTTCCGGACGGCGGCGTACGCCGTTGGGCTCCGGCGGATCGTTGACGCCTACGAACAGAGCGGTAACTAGCCGTAGGTCGGCCTCCCCTCGCCCTATCCGGCGCTCGGTCACTGTCGTCACGGCCCGCGACGACCTCCGCAGTGAATCACCGTCGTTACTGCTCCGATTCCGTCGCCAGTGTCGTCTCGAAGTCCGTACCCCACCCGAGCAGGCGCTCGTCGTCCATCGGTCGGGCGACACACTGACAGCCGACCGGTAGCCCGTCGACGGTACCGGCGGGCACGGTGAGCGCGGGGAGGCCCGCATGGGTCCAGGGAAGGTTCATCACCGGGTCGCCGGTGTCGTCGATCCCCTCAGGGGCCGGGCCGGGGGCCGCAGGCGAGACCCACAGGTCGATACCTTCCGAGTCCATCGTTTCGACCACTCCCTCGCGGGTTCCTCGCCGACCGGCCCGAGCGTCGCCCACTGTCCCCGCGCTCACCGGCCAGCCGTCCTCGATCAGTTCGGCGGTCGCCTCGGCGTACCGATCGGCGTAGGCGGGATACCATTCGCGCTCGCCGTGGGCAATCGCCATCTCGGCGGCCATGAGCGTCTCGTGGCGCTCGTTCACGGCCTCGATGTCCTCTAACAGGGGGACCCGACGGACTTCGTAGCCGGCCGCGTCGAGGGTTTCGACGCTTCGCTCGAACGCTTCGAGACCTGCGGAGGAGGCCTGCTGGAGGTAGGGACCCTCGGGAACGCCGACTGTCGGCCGATCCGAGGTGCCGGGAGCCTTGGGGGGCCAGTTGCGACACAGGATCGCCGCCGCCAGTCGTGTGCCGGCGACTTCGGCGGTGAACCAACCGACGTGATCGAGCGACGGCGAAACCGGGATCACGCCCTCGATCGGCACCCGGCCGTAGGTCGGTTTGAAGCCGACGATACCGCAAAAGGCCGCCGGACGGATCACCGAGCCGATGGTCTGAGAACCGAGCGCCAGCGGACATTCCCCGGCGGCGACCGCGGCCGCCGAACCGCTCGACGAACCTCCGGGAGTGTTATCCGTATCGTGAGGGTTTCTCGTGGGTCCCGGCTCGAAGTACGCGAACTCCGTGGTGTGGGTCTTACCGAGCACGAGCGCGCCGGCTTCCCGCAATGCGGTGACGACGGTCGCCTCGGGCCCGGCGAGCGCTTCAGTGGGCAAGTCCGATCCGGCTTTCGTGGGGAGCCCCTCGACCTGAAAGATGTCCTTTACGCCCACCGGAACGCCGTGAAGCGGTCCTCGATCGGTCGGGTCGGGGTACTGCGTATCGAGCGCCGAGGCGGCCTCCCGGAGGCGTTCGCGACGGTCCGATTCGGGGACGAACGCGTGGATCTCGGGTTCGCGGTCGTCGAGGCCGTCACACGCCTCTCCCGTATGTTCGACGACCGATCGACGGTCGCTTCGGAGCGAGCGAGCGGTTTCTGTGAGCGACGTGGGGCGAGCCGTCATACGCTCGCTTCAGGGCGGGGCTACCTGGGTGTTGTGCCGCACCGCTCGCGTTCTCGCTCGTACGAGACGGGTTATCGACGGCTTCGTGGCGAACACGACCCGCTACCGAGAAACGGAGCAGGAGCTATCGATCGTCGAGCACGCTCTCTAGCGCATCCATCGTCGTCTCGACCCGCTCGGTATCGGCGTTATAGCCCATGTGGCCGATCCTAATGAGGTCGTCTTCCAGGTCCGCGAGACCGGTACCCACTAAGATATCGTGTTCCTGGTGGAGACGTTCCTGGACCACAGTGGCCTCCTCGACTTCGAAGGCGGTGACGGTCGGCGCGGAGCGCGCTTCGGCCGGGTAGGATGCGAGGCCGATCTCAGTGCCGAGGTCTCGACACTGTCCGGCCGCCGCCTCGTGGCGCGAAAAGCCGTTTTCGAGCCCTTCGTCGAGCACGATCGAGACGGCTTCGGCGAGACCGTAGCAGTTCGAGGCGAGGTGCGTATAAGGAAACTCGCCGGTTTCTCCGACATCGCGCCAGAGTCCCAGATCAGTGTAGAACCCACGGGTATCGGTTCCTGTGATCCGCTCCCAGGCGGCGTCGCTCACCGCAACGGTCGTGAGGCCGGGCGGGGCGCTGAAACACTTCTGGGAGGCCCCGATACACAGATCGATCTCGCCCACGGGAACCGGTGCGCCGCCGAGCGAGGAAACGGCATCGACGATCGTGAGCACGCCGGCCTCCCGACAGTGTTCGAGTGCTTCGTCGAGGTCGTTCATCGTTCCCGTCGGGGTTTCACAGTGAACGAACGTCGCCGCGGCGACGTCCTCACCTTCCTGTTTCGCCTCGTCGATCGCCTCGCTCACCGCATCGGGATCGATCGGTTCGTCCCAGGGAAACGAGCAGGTGATCGGTTCCCCACCGTGGAGCTCGACGAACTCGGCGAAGTATTCCCCATAGAGGCCGTTCGCGACACAGAGCACGCGATCGCCGGGTTCGATAACCGAGGCGACGGCGGCTTCGAGGCCGAGCACTCCTTCGCCGCCGAGTACGACGACGTCCTTCGCCGTCTCGTAGACCGAAGCGAGGTCCGCGGTCAGCGATCGGTAGGTATCGACGAACGCCGGATCGACGTCCGGGTTCGCGATCGGACGGGCCATCGCCTCCCGTATCTGCTCGGGGATCTCGGTGGGGCCAGGCGTCATTAATATATCAGTACCCCCCGATGATTGCCGACCGGGTGAATCCGGATCATAGCCGCTCATGGGGGTATCGTCGGTCACGACCGCAATAGAAGGACCGGTCACCACCTGTGATCTCCGTTCGCTTCGATTCTTACACCGACATTCGGGTCCATTGGTTCGACTGACGCGTAGAACGTAGCT
>PXQR01000068.1:12706-21923 GCA_003021235.1 Halobacteriales archaeon QH_6_64_20
ATCCGCTGGGCGGCGACCTTCCGGTCGCACGCCCAGCGTTCCGGCGGGAATACAGCGTCATCATCGGCGTACTCGATTACTAAACCCAGCAACTCACGACTCACCAGCAGTGTCATACTGTTAGCGAGAAGTTCTTATGCACTATCTGGCCCCCGGTTGCACAAAGACTTACGACAGACAGTATAACGAAAAGAGAGCGCGGTCGCAAAACCGAGGACAGGAACCCGAACGGGATACCAAGCAACGTGAGTAGCCCACTGATGATCGCCAGTACGACATCGATTCCTTCTGCAATCCTCTTTTAACTGTGACAGCCGCGTACGTGGTGGTTCCTCCGGGGCAACTCTAAGTTCGTATCCGCTACGGCTGATATTCAATCCGACAGCCCTGAACCTGATATTTCCTCACCAAATCGACTTTTCCCCTGCTGTTACGTCGAGTGGCGGTTCCTCGGTTACGATCGTTAGTAGCTCTCGACATCGATCGCCTCGACGCGCTCGAACTGCTCGACGTTTCGGGTGAGTACCGTCGGGTCCGAACTCGCGGCGGCCGTTCCGGCGATCATGACGTCGACCGCGCCGATTTCCCGTCCCGCTGCTCTGAGATCGCGCTGAATCTCGACGGCTCGGGTCGCCGCCGCACGGTCGAGCGGAAGCACTGGAACGGACCCGATCACGTCGTCGAACAGTTCCTGCTCACTGGCGACCGAGAGCCCGACACCGACCTCGACGACGACGAGTGTCGGGATTCCGACCGGCATCTGCTCGGCTTCGATCTCGTCGAGCTTCGCGACCGCGCCGGAATCCTTATCGAGCAGATCGATCAGAAACGCCGAATCGAGGAGCACGCGACGTCACTCGGCTCCGTCCGACCGGTCGGTGTGGGTCTCGGCGACCGATTCGTCGACCGACTCGCGGAACTCCCCGGCACGTTTGCGAACGCGATCGACCTCCTCCCCGTCGAGCGCGCCGACGAGCCGATCCAACGGCGCTGCCGACCCCTGACTCGTGTCTCGTCCCTCGCCTTCGGAGACCCACCACACGACCGCCCGTCCACCGACTTTCCGGCGGTCGGCGACTCCGCGGTCGTGTAACGCCGAAAGCCGCTGATACGCAGCCTCGCGGGTGCAATCGAGACGTTCGGCGACGTCTCGTGCCGTGGCGACGCGGCCGGCGTCCCTGACTGCTTCGAGCACCGCCTCGTCGTCTACACCGACGAACTGGCCCCGATCGTTTCGTTCACGACTCACACATCTGTTTCGACGGCTTTCGGCTTAATCCTGTTCCTTTGTAGTAAGTGGACACTCGCCATATTTACCGACGCGGTGCGTTCACCGCTGTATGACGCGAACCCGGCCCTATCGGATTTCGCCGGCTCTCGAAGCCGACTTCAATCCCGGGACCGAAAGGGAGCTATGAGTACACGCGGCCAGCACGTCCGGCTGGCGACGCGCGGGTCGGATCTGGCCCGCCGACAAGCCGCGACGGTAAAAGGGCTCCTGGAGGGCCGACGTTTCGAGGTCTCACTCGTCGATGTCGAAACCGAAGGCGACCGGGTTCGTGACGAGTTGATCCACCGCTTGGGGAGGAAGGGGGCGTTCGTCCGTAGTCTCGACGAGCGCGTTCTGAACGGGGATCTCGACGCCGCGGTCCACTCGATGAAGGACATGCCGACCGAATCGCCGCCCGAACTCGTCGTTGCGGGTGTCCCCGAGCGAGCGACTCCAGGGGACGTCCTCGTGACGCCCGACGGAACCGACCTCCCCGATCTGCCGGAGGGAGCGGCTGTCGGGACGTCGAGCCTCCGCCGACAGGCTCAACTGCTCGCTACGCGCCCGGACCTGGAAGTAAAAGCGCTCCGGGGCAACGTCGATACCCGTGTCGAGAAACTGCTCGCGCCCCACCGCCAGCGCGAACACCAGCGCCGTCTCGACACCGAGGAGGCCGAGAGCAACGACGAAGCCGGCGGGAACGACGGAGGCGAAACCGATAGCGACGGAGCCGACGGCGACGAGGACGTACCGGCGTTCGAGCGCACAGCACAGGAGTGGTTCGAGGACCTCTCGCCGATCGAACAACGAGCGCTCGGTCGCGAGGTCGACGTCGAGTACGACGCGATCGTGCTCGCGGCCGCGGGCTTGGATCGGATCGGCCTCGCACACCACGTGGATACCCAGGAACTCCCGACCGCGGAGTTCGTCCCGTCGCCGGGCCAGGGAGCGCTGGCGGTCACCGCTCGAGAGGGCGAGTTCGCCGCGGCGATCAACGACGCGATCGACCACCCCCGAACGCGCGTCGAGACGACGACCGAGCGCGTAGTACTGGAAGAACTCGGCGGCGGGTGTATCGCGCCGATCGGCGTTTACGCCCTCGTACAGGGCGAATACGTCCGCGTGATCGTCAGTGTCCAAAGCGTCGATGGTACCGAGGAAGTGAGTGTGAGCCGCGACGTACCGATCGAACGCCACCCCGATGCGGCCCGCGATCTCGGTGCGGACCTGCGCGAGCAGGGCGCGGCCGAACTGATCGACGCTGCTCGTGAGCGAGAGGGAAACGCCGCCACGGCCGGACCCGGGGAGACCGACGCCGTCAGATGAGCGAACACGACCGCGACGCCGATACCGGTAGGGACGCCGGAGCCGGTGTCGGCGACGGTAGCGACGAGGTCGCGAGTATCGACGACCGTTATCACGACGGACCCCGCGTGGCCGTCTTTCGTCCGGACGACGACCGGCTCGCAGGGGCCGTCTCGGTGCTCGACGGACTGGGTGTTCGTCCGATAGCCGATCCGATGCTCACGATCGAACCCACGGGTGAGCGTCCCCGCGCCGACGCCGAGTACGTGATTCTCACGAGCAAGACCGGCGCGGAACTGATCGCAGACGCCGGGTGGACCTTCGAGGGGACGATCTGTGCGATCGGCGGTCGGACGGCCGATGCGTTGCGATCGGTGGGGTACGCGGTCGACCTGGTTCCAAAAGAGTTCTCTTCAGCGGGGCTGGTCGCGATGCTCGAAGAACGCGTCGATGGCGCACGCGTCGAGGTCGCCCGGAGCGATCACGGTAGCCGAGTACTACTCGACGGGCTCGCCAGTGCGGGCGCGTACGTCCACGAGACGGTACTCTACTCGCTTGCCCGTCCTGCCGACAGTGGGGTCTCGGTCGCCGCCGCCGCCGCGAGCGATCTCGACGGAGCGCTGTTCACCTCGTCGCTCACCGTGGATAACTTCCTTGACGCCGCCCGCGAGCGCGGTATCGAAGCCGAAGCGCGAGCCGGACTGAACGAAGCGATTATCGGCGCGATCGGCGAGCCCACGCGCGATACCATAGAAACTGCCGGAATCGCGGTCGATGTCGTCCCCGAGAGCGCGAGCTTCGAGGCGCTCGCCCAAGCGGTCGTCTCGTGCCTCGATCGCTGATCGACCTGCTCCGTTCGCCCGAGCACGGATCGACGGTGAGGGAGCCGGACCGGAGGCTCGCCGCGTAACCGTGTCGACGGGGATCGTAACGGCAGTCGGAACGACGCGGCGGACGGACCCGCGGTTTTAAATCCGAATCCGCGTTACATGACCGCGATGAACGGTCCCGTACCCGCGCTGGCCGAGCGTGCCGGTGCTTGCGCCGAGCGTCTTCGAGGAGCTGATTCCGTACTCCTGCTCTCACACATCGACGCCGACGGGCTGACGAGCGCTGCGGTCGCCGCGAGCGCGCTTTCCCGGGCGGAGATTCCCTTCGAGGCCGCCTTCGAGAAACAACTCGACGACGAGGCGATCGCGCGGGTCGCGGCGACCGACTACTCGACCGTGCTCTTTACCGACTTCGGGAGCGGCCAGTTGGAAACGATCTCCGAACACGAGGAGCGAGGCGACTTCACGCCGGTGATCGCGGACCACCACCAGCCCGCGGACGCCGACACCGAATACCATCTGAACCCGCTTTTGTTCGACATCGACGGCGCGTCGGAACTTTCCGGGGCAGGAACGACCTACGTGCTCGCGCGGGCGCTCGCCGAAACCGGCACGAGCGATACGGGCAACGAGCACGCCTCGAACGCCGTCAGCGCGGACGGCGGGAGCGTGGGCGAGACCACGGGCACGGGACGAGGCAGCGGCGAAGCCGGGACGGCGAACCGCGACCTAGCCGGACTGGCGGTCGTCGGCGCGGTCGGCGACATGCAGGCCGGCGTCGAGGGGCTGACCGGTGCGAACGAGGGGATCGTCGCCGAAGGAACAGAGGCCGGCGTCCTCGCCGAAACCACCGATCTCGCGCTGTACGGCAGACAGACCCGCCCGCTCCCGAAGCTGTTGGAGTACGCGAGCGACATCCGCATCCCGGGGATCTCGGGCTCCCAGCGGGGATGCTACGAGTTCCTCTCCGATCTCGGCCTCGATCTCGAAGACGGGGGCGAGTGGCGTCGCTGGGTCGACCTGGAGAGCGACGAGCGACAGGTACTCGCGAGCGCGCTGGTCAAACGCGCGATCTCCCGCGGCGTCCCGGCGAGTCGGATCGACGAGCTGGTCGGGACGACCTACACGCTTCCCGGCGAGCCGGCGGGAACCGAACTCCGAGACGCTAGCGAGTTCTCGACCCTGCTCAACGCGACGGCGCGCTACGAGCGCGCGGACGTCGGACTCGCGGTCTGTCTCGGCGATCGGGCTGGCGCGCTCGATCGGGCGCGGCGACTGCTCTCGAATCACCGCCGGAACCTCTCGGAAGGGATCGAGTGGGTCACATCGACCGGCGTCACGGAAGAGGAGTACGTCCAGTGGTTTCACGCTGGGAGCGAGATCCGGGATACGATCGTCGGGATCGTCGCCGGGATGGCGCTCGGCAATGAGGGAATCGATCGCGACCGGCCGATCATCGCTTTCGCCGACGAGAGCGAAGCGGAGACAAAGACCTCAGCCCGCGGGACGCCCGCACTCGTCCGGCGGGGACTCGACCTCTCGGCGGTGATGGCCGACGCCGCGAGCGCGGTCGGCGGGGGTGGCGGTGGCCACGACATCGCCGCCGGCGCGACGGTTCCGCGCGGAAAAGAGGAGGCGTTCGTTGCACATGCGGACGCCATCGTCGCCAAGCAACTCGGCTGAAACGTCGAATCGACCGACCGGAGCGTTCCGCTCGGCTCGTCCGATGTGGCTCGTCCGCTCGCTCTTCGACAGTCGAACGGGACGGCGAAACCCGTCCGGCAGCCGGGAGACGACAGCGCGGTGAACACAACGTCGTACCGATCACGACAACAATGGAAAAACCCTCCTAACGACCGTTACATTCAATCGACTGCCACGATACTTCGTCAGGGGGGTTCGGAAATGTACGATCGAATACTCGTTCCGACCGACGGGAGCGAATAGGCGACCAACGCGGTAAAGACTGGCCTCGATCTCGCTGCCGAACTCGGCGCGACAGTCCACGTACTGTGCGTCGTCGAGGAATTCGAGGGTCGCATCGAACCGATAACGGGCGAACAAGAGGACGAGAGCGAACGGTACCACGAACAGGGCGAGGAAATCGCTAGCGAGGTCGCCAAGGCAGCCAAGGAAATAGGCGTCGATTGTGTAACCGCCGTCGCGGACGGCGTCGTGCACGACGAAATCCAACACTACATCGAGGAGAACGGTATCGGCTTCGTCGTCATGGGATCGCGGGGGAGACCCACCGTCGAAAAGGCCATCCTGGGAAGCACTGCGGATAAGATCATTCGCACTGTCGACAAGCCCGTAACGATCGTCCACGAGGAACCGCAGTCGTTCGTGGGCACGGATCGTGATATCCATCCGGATAGCTGGTAACGCGACCGATATCCGCTGTTCGGAGACCGACCGGGTCTCGACCGTTCGCTCCGCGTCCGAAGCGTCAGCGCCAGAACGAACTATCCTAACCCGACACACCCTCGGGACCGTTCAGTGCTCTCTATGTAACATGACGAGGTTGGATGGATCGATCCAGGTGTTTCCGCCGGACGGGATGAAGTGCCATCGGGTTAGTTCGCAACGGACGAGGACTCAGGACCCGACGGCTGGAACCGGCTGTACCCTTCGGCAGGCGGTCGTGTCGGAGTCCGAATCATCGCCTTCCCGATGCTCGTCGCCGGTCCCGTCTCCCGTCGATCGCTCGACCCAGTCCGGTCGCTCGACGCTCGCGTTTCCGACCCGGGAGAGATCGTAGTCGAGACGGAAGGTCGCGGGTTCCCCGCCGAGAACGTACACGGCGGTCGCGGTGAGCGAGCGGATTCGACCCGCCGAATCCACGACGGCCCGTGCGTCGTACGAGCGGACCGCCGTGGTGGCTGCCGGGAGCCCGCTTTCGAGCGCGCTCGCGTTTTCGATTCCCGTCGTGGTGAAGACGACGAGCGACTCCCCGCCCCGCTGTTTCGTCGTCACTGCGTTCCACGCGCCACCGCGCAGGTGGGGCACGAGCAACGGTCGGCCGGCCAATTCGCCGATCGATCGCGCTTCCTGGGTCGATTCACGGACGTCTCCGAACTCACCGACCCGACGATGGCGTTCGACTTCTCCGTTGTAATAGCCCTGCGTGCGCCGCTTGAGGGGACCGGCGGCGTCGGTCCGGTGGGCGTAATAGGCTGACACACCGGCGGCGACGCGCGCCCCTCCACGGGCGGTCGCGTCGATGCGCATCCCGGTTTCGAGCACGGTCGCGTTCACCGTCGAGGTCACGACGAACCCGGTTCGCGAGAGCGCGTCGGTGTGCGCACCGAGAAGCCTCGATGGATGCTCGATCCCATCGGGCGATGTCCCCGGCGGATATACGACGGCGTCGGTGTTCGGCGAGTCGGCCGTATCCACGCTCGACGAGGTGGTCACGGCCGCGGTCGTGCTCGTCGGATCAGCCGCGTCCGTGTTCGATGGACCGGTCGCCGTATCGCTCATCCCTACCTGACTTTCCACTGATGTTTTCGCTGTCGGCGTTCCCGTAATCGATGTTCTCGTTGTCGGCGTTCCCGTGGTCGCTCCGGACACTGATCTGACGGTCGAGACGGGTTCCTCGACGTCGAGTCCCGCGTCGGCGTTCGTTCCTGTCCCCGCTCCGGAACCGGCGTCGAGCGCGCCGAAGCTCGCAATGACCACGACTGCAAGGGCTAATGAACTCAGAAGAGCCGGACGATCCATTGTCGGATCGGTCGGCCGAGTTTTATTAAGAATCGTCCGAGTGCGGAAATTAGTCGCCGCTGAAGAACGGCGTAGGGAGCACGTACGGTACGGCGAGAACCCGGACCCGGTGATCGGCGATCGGCGATCGTCGCCACCGATGAACCGGCTCATTGCTCGTCGGGTGTTTCGTAGAAGGGAGGCAGGGAAACCGGCGGCCGGCAGCGGCGTTAGTAAGTCCTATACCAGGCCAGGCCCTTCAGTAAGACACATGAGCCAGTCGTACGACCGGGGCCTGATCGAGGACTTCGGCCGGTGGCAGGAGTTCTCCGCGGGGATGTGGGCCTGGGTGCTACACAAGTTCACGGGGTGGGTACTGATCGGCTACCTCTTTACCCACATCGCGGTGCTCTCGACGGCGATCCCGGCCGCAACGGGCGATCCAGCGATCTATACTGGCACCCTCCAGTCGCTCGAACAGCTGGCGATCGTCAGGGTGCTCGAAGTCGGGTTGCTCTCGGTCGCCGTCTTTCACATCCTGAACGGGGTTCGATTGTTGTTCGTCGACCTCGGAGTCGGACTCGACACCCAGGACACGAGCTTTTACGCGTCGCTCGTGCTGACGGGCGCGATCGTCGTTGCAAGTGTTCCAACCTTCATCTCGGGGGCCTTCTGAAATGGCCGAACGCTACTCGTCGTTCGAGCCCAAGGGCACGCGCTGGTTCCTCCAGCGGCTCACGGCGGGCTTTCTCGTCGTCGTGCTCGCCTTTCATTTCATGCTACTCCACTTCGTGCATCACGCCTACGAGATCACGTTCATGGGCACGCAGGCACGCATGACCCAGGTGGGCTACTTCGCGACGATGACGCTTTTCTTACTGACTGCGACCTTCCATGGGGTCAACGGCGTCTACAACGCGCTGGTCAACCAGGGTTTGAGCGGCACGCGAAAGACCGCCGTAAAATACGTCCTGGTCGGCGCGGGCCTGGTGCTCACGATCCAGGGCGTCCGCGTCGCCCTCGCGATGACCGGCATGGACGTCACGCTGTAGTATAGGATCGTTCCGATCACGACTACTCCGAACACACGTTATGAGCACACAACTCACCGAACCGGAGCAACGAACCGACGAATCGACGACCGAACAGCCAGCCGTCGAGGAAGGCGAAGAGAGCGAGGGGACCACGATTCCCGAATGGGCCACCGAGAGCGAGGAATCGCCGGGAGCGGACGACGACGAGAGCGTCCGGATCACGGTCTTTAGGTACGATCCGGAGGTCGAAGGCAAGCAGGAACCCCACTTCGACGACTTCTACGTGCCCTGGGAACAGGGTATGACGGTGTTAGACGCGCTGATGTACGCGCGCGACCAGTTCGACCCGAGCCTGACCTTCCGGCATTCGTGTCGCCAGGCGATCTGTGGCTCGGACGCTCTGTTCATCAACGGTCGCCAGCGCCTGGGTTGTCAGACCCAGATCGCGGATCTCGATACACCGGTGAGGATCGAGCCGTTGCCCCACCGGGAGGTCGAAAAAGACCTGGTGGTGGATATGCAACACTTCTACGAGCAAATGGACGCCGTCGATCCGTACTTCCGCACGGAGGCGACCGAGGGCGGCGAGGAACAGCGCCAAAGCCGGGAGAACAGAGAGAAGATCAAGATGTCGACGCGGTGTATCTGGTGTGGCGCGTGTTACTCGTCGTGTAACATCGCAGCGGGGGACAACGAGTACCTGGGGCCGGCGGCGATCAACATGGCCTACCGGTTCGTGATGGACGAACGCGAGGAGGAGACGATCAAGCAGGATCGATTAGAGATCATCGAACAGGAACACGGCGTCTGGCGGTGTCAAACCCAGTTCTCCTGTACCGAGGTCTGTCCGAAGGATATCCCGCTAACCGAGCACATCCAGGAGTTGAAACGTGAAGCAGTCAAAAAGAATCTTAAGTTCTGGTGACGGACTATGCGACACGGTGGACCGGCATAACAGACAGGACTAATTCAAACTAGTTTTTAATATGTGTTGTCCACCTGATCGATGCGGATATATTTTGACTAGAGAAGACACAAAACAGGAGGAGTCGAATATTAGACAGAAAAGTATAGGA
>PXQR01000069.1 GCA_003021235.1 Halobacteriales archaeon QH_6_64_20
CCCTGTTCGACCCGATACGTCGCCGCAACCCGACTGACCGGGCCTAATAGAGGCTGTCGGCGGTGGCCGCCCCGACCACGCTGAAGATCGCCCCGACGCTTATGGCCCGGAGGGTGACGAGTACTCGTTCGCTCCCCGAGAGGTCGTCGAGAAAGGTGGCCGGCGCGCCGAGGGTAACGGCGAGCACCGCCACTGCGCCGAACGAGACCGTCATCAGCGAGAGGAAGCGCAGTGGAACCCCACCGACGTCGGCCTCCCGGTCCGGATCGCGATCGGGAGCGGCCTTGTAGAGACTGGCGTACCCGACGGCGGCGACGATGCCGACGGTCGCCGCTGACTGTAGCCCCGACATGTTCCGCGCGAGCGCCCAGACTTCCTCGGTGACGACGAACGGGCCTGCGAGCAGGGAACCGCCGACGAGCTGTTGGGCGATGTCGGCGAGCCTGAATCGCCGCCTGCCCTTTTACCTCCAGTGCTTTCCGTTCGGGCCTTCGCCCATTCCCTCGGTGGTCGGGCAGGTCAGGCGAAAAACCTCACGACGCCCCCGACGGTCGATGCGAGATCGCGACCGGCTGACTGGGTCGTTGATCTCCTTTCATGTCAGATTTCAGTGGAGTCGGAACCGATAGTTAATAGATAATTACAAAACGTGAGTAGCGTGGACGGGATCGCCGAGTTCGGAGCTGAGTTCTCCTTCGAACCGGTAACTGACACCCCCACCGAAGCTTCCGACAGTACCTGAATCGACCCAACCGACACGAAAGCTCGTCCTCTCGCACCGAGACTCGCCTGCACGACGGCTCAGGTGTCCGCCGCATCCACCGGTCGACTCGTTCACGAGTCGAAGGAGTCTCGTCGCGTTCCCCCGTTTGCCCGCTATGAACGTCAGACGCGAGTTCGACGCCTGGGCCGCCGATGGTCGCGATTGCGGGATGGAAGAACGCCACTGGCACACCGCGAAACACGCCCTCGCCCGCCTCCCGACCGAGTCGGGCGACGCCGTTCTCGACCTCGGCTCGGGAAGCGGCTACGTGGGCCGTGCACTGAGAGCAACGACCGACATCGAGTTCGTCGCTGGGCTCGACGGCTCGCCCGAGATGGTACGAAACGCTCGTTCGTACGCCGACGACCCGGGAGTTGCCTTTCTCCAGGGCGACTTCGGCGCGTTGCCGTTCGCTACCGGTAGCTTCGACCACGCCTTCTCGATGGAGGCCTTCTATTACGCGAGCGACCCGCACGAAACCCTCCGGGAACTCGCACGCGTCCTCCGCTCCGGGGGTAGCTTTCACTGTGCGGTGAACTACTACACCGAAAGCGCCCATTCTCGTGACTGGCAGGACAACATCGACGTCCCGATGACCCGCTGGGACATGTCCGAATACCGTGCGGCGTTTCGCGACGCCGGTTTTCACGTCGCCGCCCAGGACACGATCCCCGATCGAGAGGTCGAAATTCCCCCCGCCGACGAGTTCCCGACCGAGGATTGGGCGAGCCGCGAGGCGATGGTCGAACGCTACCGCGAGTTCGGGACCCTGGTGACGATCGGCGTCGTGCCCTGAGACCGTCGCTCGTCGATCGCAGTTCTCGGGTTCCTACCGGTCGCGGCTCCCGGCTTCCCGCCGATTCAGGTCTCGTCCTCTCGATCGCGGCTTCGTTTATTACTCGTCGCGTGTGCTCACGCTTTCCATACCCTCCTCTGCTCGGTCCCCCCTGTCGTGCTTCGAATCGCTCGGCCCGTTGAGCACGCGGACGTCCGCCGGATCGAATCCGAGTTCGACGGTTCCGGTCGGTAGCTCCCGCTCGCTCGTCCGGAGTACGATCGACCTGTCGTTCCATTCGAGACGGACCCGCGTGACGTCACCCAAGAACTCCGTACTTGCGACCTGCGCTCGAAACCGGTTCTTGCCCCCGCTGACGCGCAGGCGCTCCGGCCGAACACAGAAGGTCACGGGCTCGCCCGCCGAGGCTGTCGCGGCCGTCGGCACCTCGAAGACCGTCTCAGCCCCGTCCACCGCGACGCTCGCGCTCGCTCCCTCCGTTTCCTCTCCAGAACCCGACCGATTCGACGGACTCGAAGAACCCGGTCCGTTCGTCGCACGGCCCTCGAAGAGGTTGTTGTCGCCGACGAACTCGGCGGCGAAACGCGTCGCCGGGTAGTGATACACATCGCGGGGGGTACCGACCTGTTCGATCCGGCCCGCGCGCATGACGGCGACCTGATCGGATATCGCGAGTGCTTCCTCCTGGTCGTGGGTGACGTACACCGTCGTAACGCCCAACTCCGACTGCAGTTCCTTGACCTGGACGCGGAGGCGCTCGCGGAGGCGCGCGTCGAGCGCGCTCATCGGCTCGTCGAGCATCAGCAATCGTGGCCCCGGCGCGAGCGCCCGGGCGAGCGCGACCCGCTGTTGTTGGCCCCCCGAGAGTTCCTCGGGGTCCCGCTCACCCATACCGCCGAGATCGACGAGTTCGAGCAGTTCGTCGATCCGCACGCGCTTCGAGGTGCCTTCGGGCGGAGCCGCAAAGCGCAGTCCGTAGCCGACGTTCTCGGCAACGCTCATGTGCGGGAACAGCGCGTAGTTCTGGAAGACGACGCCGACGCCCCGCTCTTCGGGAGGCGTTCCCCTGACGTCCTCGCCGTCGAACAGGACGCGTCCGCTCGTCGGCGCTTCGAACCCGGCGAGTACCCGCAGGGTCGTCGTCTTCCCGCAGCCGGAGGGGCCGACGAGCGTGAAGAAATCGCCCTCCTCGACGGCGAGGGAGACCCCGTTGAGGGCAGTCGTCTCGCCGTATTCGACGCGCAGGTCCTCGACGTCGATCGTCGTCATATCACAGCCCCCGCCCCCCACCGCCGAAGCGTTCGATGAGCACGAAACTGACGCTCGTCACGAACAGCAGTACGCAGCCCATCGCCGTCGCCGGCCCGAGGCGTCGTCCGAGGTAGCGTTCGATCGCGACCGGCATCGTGTAACTGTCCGCACCGGTCGCGAGGATCACCGTCGAGTCGAACTCCCCGATGCTGATGGCGAAGGCGAACGCCGCCCCGGCGACCAATCCCGGGCGGACGAGCGGGAGTTCGATGTCGTACAGCGCCCGGACGCGACTCGCCCCGAGGCTTCGGGCTGACTCCGTGAGCCGGGAATCGAGACTCCCGAGCATCGGGGTGAGGTTCCGGACGACGAACGGATAGGCCGCCACGGCGTGGGCCGCGACGATCGCGAGCGCACCCGTCACGGTAAACCGGTAGCCGAAGGCCTCGAATCCGAAGACCAGTCCCCGGAGGAGGCCGAGGCCGACGACGACACCGCTGACCGCGAGCGGGAGCATCGTCAGCGCGTCGAGGGCCTTCCGGCCGCGGAACTGCCGAGTACTCAGCACCGAGAGGAAGACGCCGATCGGTATCGAGAGCAGTAAGCTCCCGACGGCGAAGGCGAGCGAGTTGACGATCGCGCCGAGCGGTCGTACCTGGAAGTCGTAGGCGGCGGCCTGGCGTTCGAGCAGGAATCGGTAGTTCGCGAGCGTCAGCCCACCATCACCCGTCACGCTCGCGACGATCATGCTCGCGATCGGGCCGACGAAGACCACACAGACGACGGCCAGGTAGCCGAAGACGGCGATCCGGGCAGGGGTCAGCGAGCCAACGAGTGGAATCCGGTCGGACGGGCGGGCGTTCCGAGCGATTTCCTGGGCCGCCTCGTAGCGGAGATACGCATAGGTAAGCGCGAGCGAGAGGACGCTCTCGATCGTCGCGAGTGCGGCGGCGCTCGCGAACTCGAGCTGTTGAACCTGGTTGTAGATCCACACCTCGATCGTCGCGAGTTCGAACCCGCCGAGCGCGAGTACGATCGCAAACGATAGAAACGAAAAGACGAAGGTCAACAGCGCGCCGGTCAGCACCGCTGGCAGGAGTTGAGGAGCCGTGATGTCGAGGAAGGCCCGTCGGCGACTCGCCCCGAGGCTCCGGGCCGACTCGATGAGCCGGGGGTCGACGCCCTCCCACGCGGCGGCGGTCACGCGGGCGACGAGCGGCGCGTCGTAAAACGCATGCGCGAGCACCACAATCGAGAGCGTGAACATGAGGTTCACCTCCGGGAGCCCGAGTGCTTCGAGAACCCGGTTCAGCGTGCCGTTCTCCCCGAACATCGAGACGAACCCGATGGCGACCATGATCGTCGGCATCACGAACGGGAGGATCGTGAGCGAGCGAATCGTCCGCCGACCGCGGAACTCGAAGCGCGCTAAAACGAAGGCCCCCGGCACGCCGAGCGCGACGCTCGCGATCGTCGACAGGAGCGCCTGGTAGGCGGTGAACCCGACGAGTCCGAGCGACCCGGAAACGGTCGCGAGCGGCGCTTCGATCAGCCTCCGGGTAAAGGCCCCCGGATCACCGATCGCTCGGGCGAGCCACCCGAAATAGAACGGATCGGTAAGGATCGAGGCGAACGTAGCGAGGGTCCACTGTCCGCCCGCCGAGACCGAATCGACGAGCACCACGCCCACGGGATAGTAGAAGGTGACGACGAGCAACAGGCTCGTCAGCCCGGCGAGCAGGACTAAACCATTGCGTTCGAGCGCCCCGACGACCATCTCGCGTCGTGTTTGGCTTTCCTCACCGCGACGCCGACTTCGACTTACCTCCTGCTGGGGCCGCTCCCCTTCGTGTCGTGCTCGGCCCCGTTCCGATCGGTCGGTCCCGCTCATCGAGGCGTGTGAGTACCGCGCTCCCCTCTTGCTCGATCCTCTCGGCTCGCTTGATCCGTTCGGTTCGTTCGACCCCTTCGGATCGCCCGCGCTCCGCGGCTCCCCCGAGCGTCCCTCGTCGAGATCACCCGTTTTCGACCCTCTCGGTCCCCTCGGTCATCCCGAGACCTGTCTCGACCACGCGTCGAGCCACCCGCTGAGGTTGCCCCGGAGTCGGTCGTAGCCGTAGCTGATCGTCTCCTGGGGGGTGTAGGTCAATTCGTCGAAGTTCTCCGGGAGGTTCGCGTTCGTTACGACCGGAAAGGCGACGTTGAGCACGGCGACCTTTGATTGCACCCGTGGGGAGAGCATGAACTCGGTGAACTGATCGACGAGGCCCGCCCGCTCCGAGTCCGCGAACGTCCCGATCCCGGCGACGTACGCGACGCCCTGGTTGTTGAGGAAGGCTACCTGGTGTTCGCTCATGTCCTCGTCGCCCCGGGCGGCGAACACCTGATCGGTCGCATAGGACATCACGATCGGGGCCTCCCCGTTCGAGTACGCGGCATAGGCGTCCGACCAGGACCCGAGGATGCGGACGTTGTTTTCCTGGAGCGCCTCCCAGTACTCCAGGTAGCCGTCCTCGCCCTCGTTCTCGATCGTCTGGAGCAAGAATCCGAGTCCGGTCTCGCTCTGGGTCGGGTCCTCGGTGATGAGCGCGCCCTCGTAGGCCGGCTTCAGCAGGTCGTCGAGCGTTTCGGGGGCTTCGATCCGGTTTTCGTTGTAGACGAGGCTGATGTAGGAAGTCTCAGTGGGTATAACCCGGTTTCCCGTGTCGAAGGAAAGGCCCTCCTTGAGCGCGCCGTAGTTCGCGATTTCCTCGGTGTTCGACGGCGCGAACAGCTTCGTGTCGCCGAGCGCTGCGTCGGCGCGTACGAGGTTATCGACGGTCAGCCCGAGGTAGGCGTCGGCTTCGATACCGAGGTTCTGCTGGCGTCGCTGGACGAAGTAGTTGATGCCGCTCTCCGGTGCGAACCATTCGAGGGTCGCGTCGTGGGTCGACTCGAACTGCTCTTTGACCCACCCGCCCGGGCTGACGCTCGGTGCGTCCAGGTACGACGGGTACGTCGCGACGCGCAACGTCTGCTCGCCGCCGCTGTCTCCGACGGTAGTTCCATTGGAACCGTTCGCCGCCGTCCCCGTCGATCCGTCGTCGCCGCCCGACGTGCCCGATCCGTTTCCCCCGCTCTCGACGGGTTCTGCCTGACAGCCGGCGAGCAACGCCGCGCCGCCGGTAACGCCGCTGAGGAACACCCGTCGTCTCATTACCGGCTCTAACTACCGGGTTGTATTTATGACTCCGGATTCGGCACTCGCTTTCCTCTCCGGACGTCTCCACGGCTCGCCTGACGATCCACGCCTCGGCGCGAGGTGGTCGTTGCCATCGGAAACGAGTCCTCGAACCGGAGCGGCGAGCGGACGCGAACGCAGAGCCGGCACTGAGGACTGACCGAACTCGTGTAACCCTTGGCTTCGGCTCCGAACCCGTCTCACTGCGACCCATACTCTATGGACGTTCCTGCCCGGCAACGCACGAGCGACGACTACGCAATCGAGACGCCCTCGCGGACGGCAGTTCGGACGATGTATGGCTGTAATCGCTTCTGTTCGTCGACCTCCTCGGGCGTCAAGCGGATCAGTTCCGAGTCCGGGAGCTGCCCGTAGTTCCACGCTCGGTAGAACGGTTTCGGCCGTTCGTAGCCTCGTTCTCCTCGAAATCGGGCGAGACGACGAGAGCGTCGACGTCGCTTTCGGGTCGGTAGTCGTCCCTCGCCCGCGAGCCGAACACGACGACCTCCGTGACCTCGATTCCCGCCCGCTCGGCACCCGCTCGAATAGGCCTCCGCTACTCGTCCGGTACATCGTCGATCGTTTCCCGATCCATTGGAGTAAGTCGTCCGCTTTCGCTACGGATCGTTCGGGATTCGGGACGTCGATGCTACCCGCGTCGGGGTATCCGGCTATAGTGTCAGCGTAATTGAGATCTTCGAGCGCCGTACGAAATCGACTGGGACGTCTGAGATCGCAGTATAGCACGCTGCTACTCCCCGTCTTCTCGCTCCGATACCGCGGAGTTGTTCTCAGTGGCGTGGCGAGCGAGCGTCGCACACCTCCTCGCCGCCCCGAAGTTCGTCCTCGCAGTTCGGACAGACCCATACGCCCTCGACATCGGGCAGGGTGAACACGCGGACGTAGTTTTCCGTAACGAACCCGTTGCAGTTTCTACACTTCGGCATTGGACCTCTTACTTCCTCGGCTACCCATATAGGGTTGTACCCTGATCGCTCAGGCGGTTGGGGCCGATTCGCTCGGACTCACACCTGCTCCGGACGACGCGCTTCGGACCGTTTCAAGCGCGGGCGACGGCTTGAAACCGCCCGCCATCGTACCTGCGGGCCATGACACCCGAGGAGTTCGCCGAGGCCGTCCGCACCGACAACGAGACCGCTCTCTCCCGCCTCGACTCCCCGAAGGCGCTCTACGCCGACACCGAGGGCGCGATGGGTGCCGAAGCAGTGCTCCGGGCGGCGGCGACCGCGGCGTTTCACGCTCGCGAGAGCTTCGAGGGGTGGGTCGACGACGAGACGAACGACGACGCCGCCGAGGCCTTCGAGACGACCGCCGCCGAGGAGGGCGAACATTACGGCCTCGTCACCGGCGAGGTAGCGGGCGAGCACGAACCCGGCGAGACCCCTGCCCTCCAGGAATCCCTCCGAACCCAAACCGATACGATCGGGCGTGCCGGGGCCTTTCTCGGCTGGGCCATGGTTAGTGACCGATCGACGGGCCGGCGAACCGGCTTCTTCGTCGACGAGGCCGACACCGACGGCACTGACCTCTTTCGGGAGATCGGTGACGACACCGAAGCGCAGTTGACGCGCGCACGGGACCTGCTCGGCGAGGTCTGTGCGGAGCCGGCCGACTGGGAGCGCGCCGGCGAGGCCGCGAACGACGCTATCGGGGCCGCTCACGACGAATACATCGAGACCCTCACCGAAATGGACGAGAACCCGGAGCTCACGTCGTAATCCTACTGTGACTCTCGGCTCCGACCGCCACCGTCATCGACGTTCCTGTAGCGTTCGAGCGCTGCTGTAGTAGGTTTTCGGCTCAGCCGGGCTCTACGGATCGAGGCGGAAGGCGACCGTCTCCTGGCCCTCGAAACGCGGGCCGCTTCCCACACGCTCGAACCCGGCCTCGCTCACCGCTTCCTGTAGATCGGTTCGTTCGACCTCGATCAGCACCTCGACGGCCATATCCTCGCGGCGGGCGAACCGAATCGGCTCGTCGAGCAGTCGCGAGACGGCTTCGTCCGTACCGGCGAGCCGGGTGACATGGATTGCATCGGGTCGGGCATCGAAGCTCACGACGCCAGCGAGTCCACCGTTCGCACCGGCTTCGGTTCCGGATTCGACCGTTGCGACCCTCGTGGATCTGTCGTGGACGAGTTCACGCATGACACTTGCCGGCGCGCCGGTGAGTTCCGCCATGCGCGCGGCGTCGTCCTCGACGGCGTCACGGACTTCCATGTCTCTCACTCCCTCCCTGGCGTTATAACTGCCCCGCGTTCTCCGAGTCGTTCCGGCGTTGCACGCGTGCGACTCTGCTGGCGCTCTCCCGTCATCGCGTCTCCTCGTTCCCGTCCGACCCGGAGCTGCGAACGTCTCGACGAACACCGCTCGTCGATCACGGACGACCGTATACGATGGAAGCCGACAGGGGCCAGCGGGGACCGACAGCGACGATCGTCTCGGAGAACCGACGGACCGGCCGAGCACCCGAGCGCCGTCGATGAAAGCAGTTATTTCCGGGCAGGCCAACGAACGCCTATTGTAAAGCGTTCACATGGGTGTATCAGGATGCGCGTGATAGCGAAGTTCGGCGGAACGAGCCTCGGGAGCGGCGAGCGGGTCAACCGGGCGGCCGATTCGGTGGCGGCCGCCGTCGAGGACGGCCACGAGATCGCCGTTGTCGCGAGCGCGATGGGTTCGACGACCGACTTCCTCCTCCGGGAGATCCAGTTCGACGCGAACGAAGCGGACAAAGCCGAGATCGTGAGCATGGGCGAACGAACGAGCGTCCGCCTGCTCAAATCCGCCCTCGCCTCGCGCGGCGTCGAGGCGGTCTTCCTCGAACCCGGCAGTGACAGATGGCCGATCGTCACCGACGAGCGCGGCGAGGTCGACGCCGAGGAGACGAAGCGCCGCGCGGCCGCCCTCGCCGCCGAATTAGAGGGAGTGGTCCCGGTGATCGCCGGCTTCATCGCCGAGAGCCAGGCGGGCGAGGTAACGACCTTGGGTCGGGGCGGGAGCGATACGAGTGCCGTCATGTTGGGCCGGTATATGGACGCCGACGAGGTCGTGATCGTCACCGATGTCGAAGGCGTGATGACCGGCGACCCCCGGGTCGTCGAGGGCGCGAGGAACGTTGCGAAGATCACCGTCGACGAACTCCGTAACCTCTCCTTCCGGGGCGCGGAGGTCATCGCGCCGAGCGCGCTGACCTACAAACCCGACGACATGGCCGTTCGCGTGGTCCATTACCAACACGGCGACCTGCTGGGCGGCGGCACCAATATCGAAGGCGAGTTCGAGAGCCTGGTCGATCTCGAAGAGACTCCCTTAGCGTGTCTCACCGTTGCGGGCCGGGCGATCAGGAACCAGCCGGGCGTGCTTGCCCGGCTGACCGGCGCGGTTTCGGATACCGGGATCAACATCGACACCATCGCGAGCGGGATGGACTCGATCACCATCTACGTCGCCGCAGAGGAAGCGACGAGAACCGAGACCCTGCTCCACGAGACGGTCGTCGAGGACGAAGCCCTCTCCAGCGTGACCCTGGACGAGGACATCGCGGTCGTCAGAATCACCGGGGGAACGCTTCCGAACCAGCCGGGAATGATCCGTGGTATTATCGACCCGCTCGCGGACGCACACTTGAGCGTCCACGACGTGATCACGAGCGCGACTTCCGTCGCGGTCTTCGTCGACTGGGCCGACCGCGAGCGCGCGCTCGAAATCATCCAGCAGAAGTTCTGAGTTCCTCGGGACTTCCCCGAAGCGCCAGTTCCAGTTCCGAGAACTCGCGTTCGGGATCCCTTCTCAGCGTCCCTTTTTCAATCGAGAACCGATCCGTTCGGGAAGGCCGGCCTCGACCACCGCCTCGATTACCCGATCGACATCGTACTCGACGCGGTACTCCTCCACTTCTATTGCGTCGAGATCGAGCACCGAGTATGCCGCCCGCGGGTCGCCGTCGCGTGGCTGGCCTACACCTCCAGGATTCATCGCGATTTTCCTCTCGCCGCCCGCTTCGAAGACCGCGTGGCCCTGGACGTGGGTGTGGCCCATCACGAGAACGTCAGCGTCGCCCCGGACCATATCCGCGGAGAACTCCTGGGGGTAGGTGGATCGATCCGGGTCGTCCGGATGGCCGTGAACGATGTGGACTCGACCATCGATCTCGAAGCGTTCGTCGGGCAACGCGGCGAGCCACTCCAACTGGTCGTCGTTCAGTTGCTCGCGGGCGTGTTCGACTCCGGCGCGGGCCATCTCGTTGAAGCGAAAGGCAGTCCCCGATGCCACGGCCCGATCGTGGTTGCCCATGACCGTCGGTATCTCGCGCTCGCGGATCGCGTCGAGACACGCCGCTGGCCAGGGGTTGTAGCCCACCACGTCCCCGGCGTGGACGAGTGCGTCGACGTCCCGGCCCTCCAGATCGTCGAGAACCGCTTCTAACGCGATCCGATTGCTGTGGATGTCCGAGAGCACGCCGACTCGCATACCTGAGGGAGAATGGCGAGCGTTTTAGACCTGTTCCCGGCGGTATCCGGTCGATTGCCGTACCTGCAGTTATCGTCCGTCTCCGCTCCGATTCGAGACCTCGCTCCCGATGGTCACTCGGCCTCGCCAGTCTTCACGGCTCGTCTGACGGCTTACCGTTCCGATTCAAGGGTTTCTTTCGCCGGCGCTTAGTCACCCTCGCTGTTCTCGATAGCGACATCGATTCTCTCCGCGGTGCGTGTGACGCCTGCTGCACAGATGGCGTGCTCGAAGTCGAGATCGTAGGCCGTCCGGGCGGCCTCGGCGGCCCCGGCGAGTTCGAGATCGATTCCTTCGGGACTACTCTTTTCGTACGTTGCGACCAGGGTCGGTTCTTCGACTCGTTCGACGACGACGGCGTCTCGGCGGACGATCCCGACGAAACTCTCGGAGCCGAGAACGCCAGCGATCCGAGGGGTGTCGTAGTCGTCCTTCTCGAAGTCGTAGGCAAGCAAGGAGAGGGCGAGCGCGTCCCGCGCAGGGTAGCCCAGCCCGAGCTTTTCGGCGACCGCGTCGACGTGGGTTCCGTTGCCGATCGCCGCCATCGCTGTGGCTTCGTCGCCTTCGGGTTCAACGACGCGCACGCAATTATAGGAGACGTAGGGGTTCTCGGTCGCTTCCGCGTCGGCGGTCGGGATCACGGTGAGCGCGCCGTTTCGCCCGACGATCTTCCGGTTCGGGAACGATCGCGAGGAAACGCGGTAGGCGGCGGTGTCGGGACCGACGAGGAGCAACCGTCCGACGTACATGTCCTCTCCGTACCGCGTTCGAGGCAAGTAGGCGTCGGTTCGCATCGTCGTTCGCTCGGCGTCCGCCGAGCTCGGGCGCTGGTGATTGGAATCAAACGCACAACGCTTACAAGCAGTCAGGAAGTACCGATAGATACAGTCCCATGGGGTAGCGGCCAATCCTGAAGCCTTCTGGGGGCTTCGACCCAGGTTCGAATCCTGGTGGGACTAGTTATCTAAAAGACATAATCCCGATGCAGAAAACTACCTGAGCGCCATAGCTGGATTTCAGATGATCACCTGAAGCGCCGCCCTGGACGTCGTAGAGCATCGAACCAGCTTTGTCTAACTGCCTCCATTCGCTATCATGGCTTCACCGTCTCAATTTTTCGTCTCGCTAGCCCAGGTGTCTGGGACCGTCGTCGCGTTTATTATCGCTATCAGCACTGCGCTGTACTCGATCGAACGCAAAGAGCTAGCGAGGAGAACACAGGCACTCCGAGAGGACATGGTTGAGTTCCGCGATCGATTCGAGCGGGGAATCGATCTAATGCTACAAGTCATCGAGGAATCTACACACAAGAATGCGAATGTCCAGGGGTATAGGCTCGAAGGGAAAAGGCAAAACGATGGCATAGACGGTGTGAAACGACTTGCCGAAAACAACGATAGCTCAGATGTTGCCGCCGTATATTATCAGCTATACGCCCTCAAAAAATCGATGGAGTCAATTGATGGATCAATTTCGGCTGACGAAATGAACACGGTACTATCCAACATCGATAAAAAGCACAGCGATGTAAAAGGTAATATTGCAGACAAAGATGGCTTTGGGCTGGACTTATACATGGAACTCCGGGGCAAGTAGGACGAAAGGAAAATACCCGACGACCATATGATCGTTCCTGGCACCCTTTCCGACGAAGATGGAGAGTTCAACAATTGGTTGATAGATGAACTGGATCGTGAAAGTCTTAGTATAAATGACCCTCATGAATCAATACAAAGACGGCTTGATCCGAAAGAGGGCAGATTACAATATATAGACACTATTCTAAGATTATCTGCTCCATTATTGAGACAGATGAAGGAGAGAAAAAACCAGGGACTTGTCAATGGCGATCAACTGATCGGTCAGGTTATTCGCCTCTCGGCCGGTTTTTCGCTTGTTAGTATCGTTTTGCCTCTCGTGCTCATTCTTACTATTCCTGAGTTTCTCGTCCAGTGGCTCAGTAGCACTATCCCTCAGTGGCTCAATGACGCCATTCCTTCGGGCTTAATTATCTTCGTAACTGAAGCTCTGATCTTGACTTCAGCCGTGACTATCGCTGTCCCATTGGTAGAGGTACCATTGAAACAAATGGCTGGTGAGAGCGACGCAGACGATCTTAGCGGA
>PXQR01000070.1 GCA_003021235.1 Halobacteriales archaeon QH_6_64_20
TCGAAACCACGAAATCGCGATTTACGAACTCCAGCTTCGATTCGACCAAGCCTACTTGCTCGGCGACGACGTGTAGATTCTCGACGTCGCTACGCACCCGGTATAGTCAGCCTCAAATCCCTCACGATCCTATGGAAACTCGATGGAGTCAGCACGCGGCGACGAGGCGTCGGCCCGCGCCGAAACCCCGCTCGCGGTCCGGACAACCGAGGTCGAAGACACCTCGATCCGGGCGTTCTTCGACGCCGCGCGAGAGGCCGCGGTCGAGGACGCCGGCTTCGGGACCGAACCTGCCTCGACACCGCGAGCCGTCTGGCGAACGCCCGAAAGCGGGTCCGTCGCCGCTTACGGCGCGAGCGCGACCTGCGAGGCGAACGGCCCGGATCGCTTCGCCTCGATCCGCTCGCGCGCTCGCGAACTCTTCGCCGCGCTCGAATCCGACACCGACGATTCCGGCACTCCCGGCAGTTTCGGCACCTCCAGCGTCCCCGAGACGACCGACGGGTCCAGCGATCCGAGTACCTCCGAGGCCCCCCGGGTCGCTCGGCCACGACTGTTCGGTGGCTTTTCGTTCTTTCCGGACGCTCACGAGGGTCCCTGGAGAGGAGTTCCCGACGCCCGGTTCGTCCTCCCGGCGACACAGTTCGTCTCGACCGACGAGGAGGCCTGGCTCACCGCGATCGGCGACGCCCGGGCGGTCGAATCGAGGCTGCTCGATCTGCGCGACCGATTAGCGTCGGCGGCCGATCCGGGTCCCCCGGAGCCCTCGGTGATCGAGCACGCCGAGCGGACGACCTCCGAGGCGACGTGGCGTGACCAAGTCGATCTCGCCCTCTCGCGCATCGACGCGGGCGCGCTGCGGAAGGTCGTCCTCGCCCAGTCGCTCCGCGCGACGCTCGACCGACCCGTTTCGGTCCCCGAAGCACTCTCCCGGCTGGCCGACACCTATCCCGACTGTTTCGTCTTCTCGTTCCCGCCGGGCGAGGGACATCGGGACTTCTTCGGCGCGACGCCCGAACGCCTCGTCTCGATGCGCGGTCGTGACGTCGCGACCGGCGCGCTCGCCGGGTCGGTCGGGCGGGGCGAGACGGACGCCGCGGACGAGCGGCTCGCGAGTTCGCTCGCCGCGAGCGAGAAGGACGACCGCGAGCACTCCCTCGTCGTCGAGGCAATCGGTGACCAACTCGAATCGCTTGCCGCATCGGTGACGATCGGCGACCGACGGGTTAGAAAGCTCGCGACCGTCCAGCACCTCTTCACGCCGATCGACGCGAGGCTCGCCGAAGACGAACACGTCCTCTCGCTCGTCGAAGCCCTCCATCCCACGCCGGCGGTCGGCGGCCTCCCGCCGGACGTCGCCGCCGAGACGATTCGCGAGATCGAGGCCTTCGACCGCGGGTGGTACGCCGCGCCGGTCGGGTGGTTCGACGCCGCCGGCGATGGCACCTTCGCCGTTGCGATCCGGTCGGCGGTCGCCGAGGAGTCGAGGGCGACGCTGTTTGCCGGCAACGGGATCGTCGCCGGGAGCGACCCGGCCGAAGAGTGGACGGAAGTCCAGCTCAAGTACCGCCCGGTGCTCGACGCCCTCGGGCTCTGATCCATGGCTGACGATTCCACCAGTGACGACAGCGACCGAGCCGACGAATCGGCCGGCGAGCCGGGTACCGACGGCTCGCCCGACCCGCCGGCACCGAACCGCGCCACGCTGTGGGGACAGGTGGTCTGTGCGGAGCTGGCCGCCGCCGGCGTCTCGGGGGTCTGTTTCGCCCCGGGTAGCCGTTCGACGCCGCTGACTGCCGCCGCGATCGCCCACCCCCACATCGAGGTCTTCTCACATCTCGACGAGCGTTCGGCGGCCTTCTTCGCGCTCGGGCGTGGCCGCCGGGGCGAGCTTACGCCCGTGATCTGCACTTCAGGTACTGCCGCCGCGGAGTTTCACCCCGCGGTGATCGAAGCCGACCGGGCCCGAGTGCCCCTCCTGTTGCTCACCGCCGATCGGCCGCCCGAACTCGACGACAGCGGTGCAAACCAGGCGGTGGACCAGGAGAAACTCTACGGCGACGCCGTTCGGGCCTATCGCGACCTCCCCGGACCCGGCACCGACCCGCGGAAACTCCGGTCGCTTCGAGTAACCGTCTGCCGGGCAGTCGCGACCGCCCATGGTAATTCCCCCGGGCCGGTCCACCTCAACGCCCGGTTTCGAAAGCCCCTCGAACCCACCGAAGAGCCGGACGACGTTCCCGACGATCTCGCCGAACGAGCCCCGCTCGCCGCTCGGGGCCGGGACGGTCCGTTCGTCCGGGTAAACCAGGGCCGACTCGAACCCGCTCCGTCGGACCTCGACGCGCTCGCGGCGGCGATCGCCGAGGCCGACCGGGGACTGCTCGTCGCCGGCCCGGCCGACCCCCTGGTCGGCGACGAAGGCGCGGACTATGCCGCCGAGGTCGCCGACCTCGCGCGCGCGACCGGCTTTCCCCTGCTCGCGGACCCGCTCTCGACAGTGCGGTTCGGGCCGCACGCGAGCGACGCCCTCATCTGTGGGGGGTACGATTCGTATCTCGACACGCGGACCTGGCCCGATCCCGATCTGGTAGTTCGAGTCGGGGCGTCGCCGACCTCCAAGATCCTCCGAGGGTACCTCCGGGACGCGGAGACGCGCCAGGTCCTCGTCGATCCTATAGGGGGGTGGCGCGAGGCGACGTTCACCGCGAGCGATCTCCTGGTTTGTGATCCGGCGCGTCTCGCTCGCGGACTCGTAGAGCGCCTCGCTCCCGATCGGCCGACCGACGACACAGGCAACGACGACGGTGGTAGCCACGACAGTGGCAACGATGACGGCGACAGCGACGGCACCGATCCCGGTGTCGACCGTAGCGCCGAGACAACGGTGTGGCGCGAGCGCTTCGCTGATGCCGAATCGCGCTACTGGGACCTCCTCGATACGGCCCACGACGAGCGCTTCTTCGAGGGCACGGTCGTAGCGGACGTCGCCGCGCTCGCGCCCGACCGGTGCACTGTGTTCGTCTCTAATAGCATGCCGGTACGCGACCTCGATCGGTTCGCCCGGCCCCACAATGGCTCGGTCACGGCACTCTCGAACCGTGGTGCCAGCGGCATCGACGGGATCACCTCGACGGCTCTCGGTGCTGGGAGCGTCGATAACGATCCTCTCGTACTGGTGCTCGGCGATCTCGCGTACTACCACGACATGAACGGACTGCTCGCCGTCTCGCGATGTGGGGTAGACGCGACGATCGTGCTGATCGACTTCGCGCCGACGGGCGATCTCTACGGGCTGGAGTTCACGCGAACCGACGACCGAGAAACCTTCCGTGAGCGTTATCGCGAGTCGCTTTCGAGCGAGGGGACCCAGGTGATCGCGGTCGAGTTCGACGGCGCGGCGAGCCACCGCTACCGCGAGGAGGTCCACGAGTCGGTGTGTGCCGAGATCGGTGCCGACGAAGGCTGACCCGACCTTTCGGCCTCGCCATCCCCATTGACCTCGGATCCCGACCTCCGACCGGCGCTCCCCATATCCCGCTGTGCGACCTGCTGGCGATCGCTCGACCGTCATCGGGTATCGACAGGGATTCAATGGGTGGGTCGGTATCACTGCTATGTCCGTTCTGAGCAGGCTCCTCGGTACGAACTGGCGCTGTGGGAACTGCGGCAAGGAGTACTACCGAAACCCCTCGAAGTGTGGCAACTGCTCGCACACGATCTTCGAGCGCCCCTGATCGACGCCGGCTTTCCGATCCTCTATTGGGGTCTGTAACGGTCCGACCACGAGCACACGACCGAAAAACATGGTCGGCGTCGTCCGATGGCGTGGAGGGCCGACTCGCTCGAAGGGTCCGCGACGGCCGACGGATGGTCGAGGTCAGGCGACCGACTGGGTCATCTCGACGCCGCTGTCGCTGAGTCGTCCTTCGACGGCCGCCAGTCCGAGGTCGAGGGTGATCGCGAGCAACGCGCCGGCGACGGCACCGGCCATGACCTGTGGCATGTTGAAGAGGTTGATACCGCTGATGACCCACGAGCCGAGGCCGCCCCCGCCGATGAAGAAGGCCAGGTAGGCAGTCCCAACGTTGATCACGGTACTCGTCCGGATCCCGGCGAAGATGACGGGCAGTGCCAGCGGCAACTGGATCTCCCGGAGGCGTTCGTTCTCGGTCATGCCCATCCCGCGGGCGGCGTCGATCGTGTTCTCGTCGACGCTTTCGATGCCGGCGATCGTGTTCGTCAACACCGGCAACAGGGCGTAGACGAACAGTGCGACGACCGACGGGCGATACCCGAGTCCGAGCAAGGGAAACGCCAGCGCGAGCACGGCCAGCGGCGGTACCGTCTGTGCGACGTTCCCGATCGAGAGGATCGGCCCCTTCGCGCGATCGTATCGGGCCGCTATCACCCCGAGCGGGACCGCGATGAGGATGGCCGCACCTTCCGAGATGAAAACCAGCGCGAGGTGGCGCTGGAGCAGGCTGAGGAACTCCGAGAAGTTGGAAAAGAGGTACTGCATACCTGCGATGAACGTCCCTATCGCGCCCGCCATCTCAGGCTGCTCCCCGCTGGGCGTCGCTTCGCTGACCGAACGAGGCCCTGATGTGTTCGTCCGCGACGACGCCGATGACCTCGCCGTTCTCGACGACGGGCAGAGCCGGCGTGTCGGAACGCAACAGCCTGTCCAGCGCATTCTTCACGCTGTCGTCGGGCGCGAGCGCCTTCCCCTCGTAGCCGCTCCCCCCGTCGGCGGCGGTGGTTGCGTCGGTGTCGCTCCCGTCGATGACCGAGGCGTACTCGCCGTCCGGGGGCCCCATTACTTCGGTGACGGGCGTGATGTCGAGTTGCTTGAACGAGCGGTCCTCGCCGATGAAGTCCTCGACGAACTCGCTTTTCGGGTTGGCGAGGATCTCCCGGGGCGTGTCGTACTGCACCACTTCGCCGACGTCGAAGATGGCGATGCGATCGCCCATCTTCAATGCCTCGTTGATGTCGTGGGTGACGAACAGGATCGTCGTGTCGATGCGTTCCTGGATATCGAGGAACTCGTTTTGGAGTCGCTCGCGGGTAATGGGATCGAGCGCGCCGAACGGCTCGTCCATCAGGAGTACCTCGGGGTCCGCGGCGAGTGCCCGGGCGACCCCGACCCGCTGGCGCTGGCCGCCCGACAGCTCCATCGGGTACTGATCACGGAAATCACGAGACAGGCCCATTAGGTCGATGAGTTCGGCAACGCGCTCGTCGATGCGCTCGTCGTCCCACCCGACGAGTTCGGGGACGGTCGCGATGTTCTCCCCGACCGTCCGATGGTCGAACAGCCCGATCTCCTGGATCACGTACCCCGTGTTGCGGCGCAACTCGATCTCGTCTAAGTCACGGTTGTCGGTGCCGTCGACGTAGACGACCCCGTCGGTCGGGTCTTCGAGCCGATTGACGAGCTTCATCGTGGTCGTCTTGCCACAGCCCGACGGTCCCACGAGAACCGTCGTGGTTCCTCCCTCGACGCTGAAGCTGATGTTCTCGATCGCCGTCGTGCCGTCCGAATAAGTCTTGGTAACGTTCTCGAATTCGATCATGCGAGTGCCCTCCACACGAGTCGTGTGCTGACTTTCCGCTCGATGTCGTCGCCGTTTCGCAGTCGGAGCAGCTGTTCGACCGTCGCGAGCGTGTAATCGGCGGCCAATGCGAGCAGCGAGACGACGATCGTCGCGACGACGATCGCCACGGTGTCGCCCTCTCTGATCCCGCTGAAGATGAGCTCGCCGAGACCGCCCGCACCGATGAACGCCCCGACCGCGGCGACGCCGACGATGATGACGACGGCGTTGCGTAGCCCGGCGAGGATGATCGGTAGCGCGATCGGGATCTGAATGTTCCGAAGGCGCTGTCGTTGGGTCATCCCGAGCCCGCGACCCGCTTCCGTGATCGCCTCGTCGACGCCGGTCAACCCGACGTAGGTGTTCCGGATCACCGGTAGCTGGGAGTAAAGGATGAGCGTGAAGATGACCGGCGGGGCTCCGATCCCCAGAAAGGGGACGAGAAGACCGAACAGTGCCAGACTGGGGATCGTCATCGCGATACCGGCCAGCCAGAGAACGACCGTCGCCGCCCGGTCGTTGTAAGTGATCGCCACACCCAGCGTGACCGCTAACGGGGCCGCGATAGCGACCGTTTGTGCGGTGATGAGGGCGTGTTCGATCAGCAGTTCTATGAGTTCCCCGGCGTTTTCGACGACGTACTGTACGTAACTGCTGGCGAACTCGAGAGGGGCGCTCGGTGGGCTCGAAAGCATGGGATCAGATGATACCTTCACTTGACAGGAAGTCCTGTGCGACCGCTTGCACGTCTTCGTCCTGAAGCGCGATCCGTGCGTTCAGATCGATCACCGTCTTCTCGTCGTTCAGCGCTCCCATCGGCGCGTTGAGCGGTTCTTCGATCTCGGGGTTGGCGTCTACCGTCTCGCCGTTCACCAGCGGTGCCGGGTTGTACGGCGGGAAGAAGTTCTGATCGTCCGGTAGTACGACTAGGTCGTACTGTTTGATCTGCGGATTGGTCGTAAAGACCATGCCGACGTCGGCTTGACCCTCGCCCATCGTCTGATAGGTCAGATCCGCGCCGATCTCCTTGATGTTTAATTGCCCGGCCGCGTCCGCAAAGCCGTACGCCTTGGTCATCCCCGGCCATCCGTCGTCGCGTTGGGCGAACTCCGGGCCCAGAACGACCGTGAAGTCCGTGTTGCCGCTACTGACGTATTCGGCGAACTGGCTAATGTTCTCGACGCCGGCTTTCTCCTGCCACTGCGGCCGGGCGGCGAGCGCGTAGGTGTTATTGAAGTCCGCCCGCTGGAGGTACGTTAGCCCGTGTCGGTCCTGCATGTCCTTTTTGGCCACCTCGTAGACCTCTTTGGGACTGTCCGGAATCTCCTCGCGTTTCGGCGGGATCGTCAGTAGGGCTCCGCCGGTGTAGAGGTGATAGAAGTCCACTTCGCCGCTTTTGACCGCCTGGAAGACCTGGCTCGACCCGCCCAGGGCGAGCTCGTTTTCGATCTCGAAGTCGGTGTTCGCCTTCAGCGACTCGAAGCCGAGATACCCCATGAGTTCGGCCTCGGTCCACTGCATCGACGAGGCGATCACCGTCGCCGCCGTCCCGCCGCCGCCAGTAATCGTGCCCGTACACCCAGCCGTCGCTCCCATCCCGGCAGTCGCGACCGCGCCGCCGAGTTTGAGGAAGTCGCGTCGTGTCGAATTCATTATCGGTGTTCCGTTATCGCGCTGGTCGCGGCGATCGACTGCCGCGTCGGTGTCCGGTTAAAAACGCACGACCCGAAGCACCGAAGCGCTATCCGAACACATCGATTGCCAAGTTTAAAACTTTGGCTTGCGTAGGAAAACCCCGATCACTCACGGCCGCACTGCCTAGGCAGTGAAACCGGTGGAAACACCCCTCCGACGGCCGCCCGCTCACATAACGTTACCGATCAAAGGAGAGGTTAATTATGAAGCTTTTTGCTTTCGCCGACCGCCTTCGCGCTATGGTCTCCGAGCTCTTCGCTCCCGACCGCTGGGAGCAGGTCCCGGGATTCGACTTCGAGGACCTCACCTACCACCGAGCGACCGACGTCGCAGCGGTTCGGATCGCCTTCGACCGCCCCGCGGTGAGAAACGCCTTCCGCCCGGGAACGGTCGACGAGTTGTACACCGCGCTCGATCACGCGAAACGCCAGGGCGACACCGGTTGCGTACTACTGACCGGGAACGGTCCTTCACCGAAAGACGGCGGCTGGGCCTTCTGTTCGGGCGGCGATCAGTCCGTTCGCGGCGGCGCGGGCTACGAGTACGATCCCGACGAGACCGGTGGCGACGAGATCGATAGCGACGAGACCAACGGCGATGGCACTAACAGCGATGACACCAACGGCGGCGACGCCGACGGCGGCGATGCGAGCGAAGGTGACGAGGGGGAACCGAACGGTCGACGGCCTGGACGGCTGCACATCCTCGAGGTTCAGCGCTTGATCCGTCACCTCCCCAAACCGGTGATCGCCGTCGTGCCCGGTTGGGCGGTCGGCGGCGGCCACAGTTTGCACGTGGTCTGTGACCTGACGCTCGCAAGCGAAAACGCGATCTTCAAGCAGACCGACGCGGACGTTGCGAGCTTCGACGGCGGGTTCGGCTCGGCGTATCTCGCCCGCCAGGTCGGCCAGAAGAAGGCTCGGGAGATCTTCTTCCTCGGCCGGGAGTACACTGCTACTGAGGCCGCCGAGATGGGCATGGTAAACGAGGTCCTCGCCCACGAGGACTTGGAGGACACCGCCCTCGAATGGGCCGAGACGATCACCCAAAAGAGTCCGACGTCGATTCGCATGCTCAAATACGCCTTCAATCTCGATTCCGACGGGCTCGTCGGTCAACAGGTCTTCGCCGGCGAGGCGACCCGTTTGACCTATATGACCGACGAGGCCCGGGAAGGCCGGGACGCCTTCATGGAAAAGCGCGAGCCGGACTTCTCGGCGTTTCCCTGGCACTACTAACGGACCTTTTTGCTGAGGTCCTCGTTCGCTCGCTCACTGCGGGCTCAGCAAAGATCTCCACGGTCGCGGCAGAGCCGCTCCCTGCTCTCGTTCGCGCCGAGCGTGCTCGTCACACCGCACCGCTCTGTTGTTTGGTCAGCGGCCATCGTCATGTCGTTCGGCCGAACGTCCCTACCGAGCCAGCGGAAGGCATTTGCTCAAGGAGAGAGTATAGAGGGATATGACGTTCCAGCCGAACCAGGGGCTCGATCAGGAACAAGTCACCGAACGCGTCGACCGGGCGATCGCGGAGAACGAGGTGGTGTTGTTCATGAAAGGCAATCGGCTGATGCCCCAGTGTGGGTACTCGAAACGCGCGCTCGGCCTGATGGCACAGCACCGTGAGGACTTCGAGACGGTCGACGTGCTTGCCTCGATCGACGAGTTCCGTGCCGCGCTGTCGGCACACAGCGGTTGGGAGACGACACCACAAGCCTACGTTGACGGCGAGTTCGTCGGCGGGAGCGACGTGCTCGCCGAACTCGACGAACGAGGCAAACTGGAATCGACGCTGGCCGCCGAGTAACGGACGTCTTTTCACCGTTCTCGGCGCCGTCGACTCGGAAGGACAGCTACTATATGCGAGGAGCGCCTATCTATAGCTACGTGGGTTAAATACCCATCGTTTAGCAGGGATCTCCCACAATGACGGGTCGCGTATACACCTTACACTCGACGCTCGAACTGCCATTAGAAGACGTTCACGAGTTCTTCGAGGACCCCGATCTCCCCGGCGAGATCGAGGACATCGAGATCACTCGTCGAAACAACACGCTGATCATCAGCGCCGTCGCCACGGACGAGGGCATCAGCAAGTATACCCCGACGGCACAGCTCAAAGCCAGCGTCACCGAAAACCGTGTCTACGAGGAACAGCCCGAAGACGACGAGGACGACGGGCCGATCACGTGGGGTCGTACCCCACCCAGAGGTCCCACCGGCCCGCGTGGACCCGACGAGGAAGAAGAGGAGGTGAACTCCAAACTCGTCGAGTACGCCTGCTTCAAGGGCGACCGCGAGACCGTTCTCCAGAACACCGCGCTTCAGCACCCGATGTTCGAGGTGCTCTGTAACTTGGCTCGTATCGCCGAGAAGGGCACCCTCACCGCGATCAGTGCCCGCGACGGCGAACTGAAGGCCACCCGGATCGTCGATAGCGAGGATCGTCCCGCCTCGATCGACGTCGTCGAGGATCCCCGCGAACGCAAAGGCAAGGCCAAAGGTGTCAACTGGCGGAACAACGAGTTCATCTCGTAATCGATCGGGCGTCCGCCGCCAGGTCGGTGCCGCTAAGTTAGTACGTTCCCCTCGAACCCCATTCGTCCTCGATAGCCATCCAGTTCTCCGAGAAGCATACCTTCTCTCCTATCAGTTCTTCCCACAGCGCCGCCAGATGACTGTTTGTCCCGAAGCACCGCCGAACTAGCAGGGCCCTCTCCGCTGTGTTGCAAGTGAAAGCATATGCATTAAACATGCACGTACTGAGCTGTTCTAATAGGGTGTTATCATGCCGAACTCGGCCGACTCCGGTGGACTGTGGGATGCTGCATCGCTCGTCGTCGGTTCGAAGTACCGGACGTCAGTACTGGAGACGCTAACCGATCGGCCGGCGACGCCGAGCACGATCGAATCACGAACCGACATCGACATCGCTCACGTCTCCCGCAGTCTCTCGACAATGCGCGAGGAACGACTAGTCTAACTGGCGGTTCCGGAGGACACGAAGAAAGGACGTATCTACCGGCCCACCGACCGCGGCGAGCGCACGTTGGCCCTCATCGAAGAGGCCGGGATGAACTGATTGGGAGAACTACGCCGTCCGGCGATCAGTCTGTCTACCCGCCAGGGACGAATAGTTCGAGATCGCCAGCGATAATTTCGCTTGTGGCCATCGATCGGTCGATCGAACGCATTGCATCGATGACCTCGTTCCACGCTTCGCCGGAGTAGAGGATCACGCCAGGATGGGTTCCATCGTCGGGGTCGGCAGTTCCGTCGACGTAATCCCGGTCGTTCGTGAAGACGATCCGATCACCTTCGACCGCGTGGCGCCAGATATCTTTGTCGGGCGTTCCCGGGCCCGAGGACCTCCAGTACGTGCTTGACGTCGAATCGGTCCGCAAGCATCGGGTACACCGGGTCGCCGACGTGCTCGTCGCACAGCAGCCGAAGCGTCATTCACTCGGGGCCGGCTCGATGGGCAGATCCTCGGGGCCGGTGATAGCGTCCTCGGGGACGCGGCGCTGTTCGCGAGCGATCCGATCGATCGTCTCGCGGTGCTCCGCGTAGTAGGCGAGTGCGGCGTAGACGTCCTCCTCCGAGAGGTGGTCGTGGATCATGTACGCCACGTCCGAGACGGTGTAGTGACCGTGGACGACCAGCGAGACGACGTGATGCACGCCGATTCGCGTCCCTTCGATCCGGGGTTTACCACTAAGAGTGTCCTCGGTGCTGACGATAGTGCCCATATCCATCCTCTTCGTGGATCACTGATTCTGCCTGAAAAGGCTTCGTGCTCGTGGCATTCCTGATAACCCGACTTTCACAAACCAATAGCTGATGGTCCAGCCGAGAATAACCACACAAAAATACCGGATACTGCCACAGCAAGTAGACCTCTAACCGCTCCCTCGGTGAACGGATGATCTGAGTAACCTCCCTGGTCCTCAGTTATATTCATTGAGGCCAGATCTACCAACAGAACAGCGGCTGCGGCTAGCAAACCGATAAGTGAAGCAAACGTGATGACGAATCCAATTGAAATCGGTCTCAGCTCGAAAACAATGCCACCGATAGCAACCCCAAGCATAGTATAGGAGCTAGCAGTATAGCTGATGAACCTGTTTCGGCGTAACTTGGTTTCTCTCCTCTGAATCTTCGCCGGAGAGAAGCTCTCGAAGAAGGAGCTGGCTAACGCCGATCCAAACTGGGACGACAATCGCGATAGCCTGTAACAGCGATGCCGCAAGTTGTTGGTCTCGCATAGTTCGTCGTCAGGTGTGACCGCATTGATTGTTGCTGATCCTCCGAATCAGCCAGGAATCCTCTGTAGAAGTGACCGGACCAGTTGAACGATTATACCACCTCTCTAACTGCAAAGGATCCCACTCCTACATTACCGAACCTATTCGACTAAGGGGTGAGAACAGTTTAGAGCAATAGTGTCTATTATTCCCACACCGGCGCGAACACACAAGATCTTTTAGTTCGCTAATTATATCTCATTACGAAATGTCCGCACAGTTCCCCGAGTACCTCAACGTCAACTACGAAGACGGCGAGGGCCAGGACCCAACCGAGTACCCGACGATCGAGGGCAAGATCGAGAAAGCCATCGAGGTCACCAGGATCGGCCTCGAACAGTACGAAACCCCCGCGGTGATGTGGACCGGCGGGAAGGACTCGACGCTTACCCTCTACTTCGTGAAGGAGGTCGCCAATCGATTCGATCTGGAGGTCCCGCCGGTGCTCTTTATCGATCACTATCAACACTTCGACGAGCTACACGACTTCGTCGACCGCTGGGCTGATGAGTGGGACTTGGAGGTCGTCTACGCGCGCAACGAGGACATCGGCGCGTACGTTGGGGAAGAGGGCCTCGAACCCGGCGACGACATCCCGGTCGCCGACCTCTCCGAGCACAATCGACACCACGTCCGGGAGATCTTGGAGTACGAGGAGGATACCTTCCCGTTCCTCTTGGATACGTACGTCGGCAATCACTTGCTCAAGACCGTCGCGCTCAACGGCGCCTTAGAGGAGTACGGGATCGACGGCATCCTCAGCGGGATCCGCTGGGACGAACAGGACGCGCGCGCGGACGAGACCTTCTTCAGTCCGCGTCACGATCCCGATATCTACCCGCCCCACGACCGCGTCCAGCCGATCATCCAATTCAAGGAAGCCGACGTCTGGGAGGCCTTCTGGAACTTCGTCGTGCCCGAAACCGTTGAGGAGTATCCCGAGGAGGGCTACGTTCCCCAGTCCGACGACGACCTTCCCGAAGGCGTCTCCCAGGAGGACATCCCGGTCTCCCCGAAGTACTTCGCGGGCTTTCGGTCGCTCGGCTCGGAGGTGTCGACAACGAAATCCGATGACGAACCCGCCTGGCTCCAGGATTTAGAGGGGACGACCGAGCGTGCGGGCCGCGCCCAGGACAAAGAGGACCTGATGGCACGGCTTCGCGATCTGGGTTACATGTGAGACACGCACCTTTTGCTCTGCGCGCGACCTTCGGTCGCGCTCGGCAAAATCTGCACCAAAATAGCGCGTACTCCTTCCGGCGCTCACTGCGCTCGCGCCTCCCGTCCGTGCGCGCTACCGCTCACTCGCGCTTCGCGCTCCTTCACAGGGAACCGCTCGCTCCCTGCGGTCGCTCACGGACAGGGAGTCCCTCGTCTCGATAACCATCCGAATCGATCGGGTCAAAGAACGTCGTATCGAGAAGGCTTCCGGCTCCGAGGCTGGTCGCTCGCGAACAGAGGTCAGTTGGTGGTCGTCATCGGATTTCCGTCGTCGAGCCGAACGGTCACTGCGCGGTGGTTGCGTTGTACGTCACCTGGACGCGCGTAGTAACGGTGACCGGGCCGCTGGCGATCTCCGTCGGCGCGCCGCCCCCAGCGCTCGCCGTCACCTCCCCGGCTGCGGCGATGCCGGGGCCGGTATCGACCGTCCGAACGGAGCGCACGCCCGCCACGGTAAGGTTCATGTTCGCGGCGATCGTCCCGGCCTGGGTCCGAGCGTTCGCCAGTGCATCCGAGAGCACTTCGTTCCGGAGCGCGCGACGCGTCGGTTCCGAGAGCACGAAGCGCACGTCGTCGATACGACTAGCACCGTTCCCGATCGCCGCGTCGATGATCTCGCCCGTCCGATTCGGATCGACCGTGATAGCGAACGCGTGAATACCCCGGTACGGGGTGCGCGCGGCCCCTTCGCCCGGCCGTGGTTGCCGCCGTTCCCGACTGATATCGAAAAAGGCAGTGCTGATCCGGTCGTCCCCGATGCCCCGGTCGGCGAGCGCCGCTCGTAGCTGTGAGACGTTCGCGGCGAGACGCCGACGGACCGTCGTGATATTGCTCGCGGTCTCGACGACTGCCACCCGCACGAGTGCCTGATCGGGTTCGGCGTCGACCTGCCCGGCGGCGACGACCTGGATGGTTCGGCCTCCGGTATCCTCGGTTTCGGCCGGAGTTGCGGTGGTCGTACCGGGGGCGGTCGCGCCGTCGAACGTGCCCGCCGCCGCGACGGATCGGATCGAACGCATGATAGAAGCGGACGCGGCTAACGGCGAATACTTTGTGTAGGTCCGACCGGAGGTTCGTGTCCTCGGGCTTCCTCGTGCGGCACGAACTCACGGTGGTCGACGAACGGCCGAACGTCACGGTCTCGGAGGTCGCCCGCCACGAGACCCGTTCGATCGGCTCTCCGCGTAGCACGCGCGCTTCCCGACGAGATCCTATGACGAGATCGGGACCGCTATTGAGAGATCGGAACCGCTATTCGTGTTACGACCGAGAGGTATCACCGATGAATTCGGAGTACGGAACGTATCTCGTTACACAGGCGGACCGTTCGGCCGGGCGATCGACGCCCGAGGTAGTCGAGGCGGCGATCACCGGCGGCGTGGACGCCATCCAGTTACGCGAGAAGGACACCACGGCTCGGGAGCGATACGACTTGGGACGTGAGATGCGCGAACGAACGGCTGAAGCCGGGATACCGCTGATTGTCAACGATCGCGTCGATCTCGCGGCCGCTATCGACGCCGATGGGGTTCACCTCGGCGACGACGACCTGCCCGTGTCGGTCGCCCAGGAACTGCTGGGGGTTGAGGCACTGATCGGCCGTTCGGTCTCGACGGTCGCGGGCGCGCGCGAGGCGGAAGCGGCCGGGGCGGACTACCTCGGCGTCGGCGCAGTCTTCGCTACTCGATCGAAGGACGTCGCCGACGAGCAAGCCGAGATCGGTATCGAAGCCGTCCGCGAGGTCGTGAATGCCGTCTCGATCCCGATCGTCGCCATCGGCGGAGTTTCGACGGCCAACGCCGCCGACGCGGTCGCCGCCGGTGCGGACGGGGTGGCGGTCATCTCGGCGATCACCGCCGCCGAGGACCCGGAGAAGGCGACCCGTGAACTGACTGGGGCCGTTGCTGAGGGGCGGGAGCGACGATGACGGCACCCGAAATCGACCTGCCGGCGGCGCTCGACGCGATCCGTACCACCCAGCCCCTCATTGACGCCGTGACGAACGCGGTTACCGTGAACGAGGTCGCGAACATAATCCTCCACTGGGGTGCGCTCCCCGTGATGGCCGACGACCGGCGGGAGGTCGCGGAGATGGTCGCCACCTCTCAGGGGTGTCTGCTCAACACCGGTGACGTGAGCGAAGCGGGCGAAGAGACAGCGCTCGCGGCGGGCCGGGCGGCGAACGAACACGACGTTCCGGTCGTACTCGATCCCGTCGGCGTCGGCGCGACCCCCACCCGGACGGCGGTGATCGAACACCTCCTCGGAGACCTCGACGTGACGATCATCAGCGGCAATCGCGCGGAGATCGGTGCGATCGCCGGGATCGCCGACGCGAGCGACGCAACCGAGGCGAGTGAGATCCGCGGCGTCGAAGCGGTCGGCGACGGCGAGACGGGCGACCTCGCGGCGGCGGCACTCGCCTGTGCGCGCGAGGCCGGCGCGGTCGCCGTCGCTTCCGGCGAGACCGACGTCGTCGCTGACGAGGACGCGGCGTACGCGATCACGGCGGGCCACCCGATGATGGGTCGGGTCGTCGGCACCGGCTGTACGCTCGGCGCGACGCTTTCGGTCTTCGCAGCGAGCCTCGACGACCCGCTCGCCGCCGCGCTCGCGGGCACGGCCGCTTACGGCCTCGCGGGCGAGCAGGCGGCCGCAGGCGAGTACGGCACGTACGACGGGCCGGCGAGCTACGAGGTGGCGTTTCACGACGCGATCGCCGGGCTCGACGCTACCGACGCCCCGGACGAAGAACTCGGAACCCGGATCGAGCGGGTTGCGACGCCGGAGTGAACCATGGACTGGCCGGAGCGCCTCGTCGGTCGACCGCTCGACCCGCTGAATCGGAGCTTCACCACTCGTGGTCGAGGTACTCTCCGAAACCGGTTGGCTCGAAATCGAACGCCTCGATCGGATCATCGGCGTCGTCGTCGCATCGACTCGACGATGCCGGGGTCGGACGGCCGATCGATTCAGGGATGTTGCCAGTCGATGCGCTCGCTCCGATCGCGTAACAGCGGGTTCCTGACGACGTCGAGAGTCCGATCCCTCGCGCCGGTGGTAAAGGGCGCGGCGGTGACGAGCCGTGCGACGTCCGCGCGCGAAACTGCCCCCCACAGGCCGCTCTCGGCGGACGCGACCTGGACGTCGTCGGTCGCCGCGCCGGCCGTCAGGACTCCAGGTCGGAAGATCGTATAGTCCGTTCCCGACTCGCGGATCGCCCGCTCGGCGTCGGTCTTCGCGTCGAGAACCCGTCCGATCGCCAGTCCAAAGAAACGTGCCATCGGACTCGCTCGGTCGCCGCCGACGCCCAGCGAGGACTCCATGACGATCGTCTCGACGCCCACGTCGGCCGCGCTCTCGACGAGATTGATGTTCCCGGTACCGTCGACCAGTTCGTCGGCGAGAAACACCTCCTGGGGTGTCGAGCCGACGGTCGTCAGCACGATGTCGATGCCTTCGACGGCCCGCTGGACGTCCGAGCGATCGAACAGGTCACAGACGAGTGCCTCGTCGGCACCGGCGCGTTCGAGTCGGTCTACCTTTCCTGGCGAACTCGTGATCGCGCGCACGTCGAGGTCGCTTCTCGCTAAGAGGTACAGCACCCGTCGTCCGGTGTCGCCGCTCGCGCCGGCGAGCAGTACCGTTGTGTCGTCGTCTGCGTCCATACCGCCGGTCGGGTCGCGCCGTGTTTGAACCCTCGACTTGCTGTCGTCCTGCTTGCGAGCGTGCCGGTATCCGCGACGATCGAGATCCTTCCGAGCGACCGACGCTGACCGATGGGCGATCCGCCACTCGGCCCACATAGTTCTCGCCCATGCGTTTCCCCTTTGCGACGAGCCGGCGGCCGGCGTCGAGACGCTTCCACCCCAGTCGTCGAGCGCCGTCCGGATCCCGTCGTTCGCTTCGAACGCGTCGACAGTCGGGTTTCGATGTCTCGCGGTCGCTGGCGTCAGCGATCGTCGCTGGCGATCGTTCCGGCGACCCCGTCGCGGAGTTCGTCGATATCGATCGCCCGGTCGAGTTTCTCCTGGTCGATCGCAGCCCGGAGGCCCCTCTGTCGGCAATCGCCGTGATTCCCCGCTCGTCGACGGCCGTTTCGATCGCGGTCCGGTTGATGGCATCGCCGGCCTGCTCGGTATCGACCCCGGAAAAGTTGCTCAACGCCCGTTCGAGTATCTTGTATGCACCCACTGCGGCTATATCGATGGTCGTGCTGCGATCGATTTAGGGGTGATGTTAGCCGTCGTTCTCCTTGGCCCGTCCTTTTCGGTGGAACGGCGGTGGGTCGATGCAGCGTTTCGGACGGACGCACGCCGGTAGCCTACCGACCGTTCTCGGCACGATCGATGGGATCGGAATCGTTTCGATCCAGGAACCCGAATAGGGTCGGTCGTCCTCACGACGACAGAGCGTTCCGAACGGCTTCGTCGAGCGCGATGAGGGTCCGTTCCGGGACGAACCGCGGGAACGAAAGCGACCCCTCCGTGAAGTCCAGGGCAATGCGAGGACAAGCGATCGCCTCGTGCTCCTCACCGTCCATACCGGCGAGGGTGAGCCGTAGCTCTGCGCTCTCCCGTTCGGTATCGCTTCGTCATAAGAGGTCGCGAACGACCGCGTCCTCTTGGAGATCACCGCGCGGCGGAGGCCTCCTTCCTTTCCCGGTGAGTTCGATCCGGGCGGTTCGTGCGTCCGGCCGCGTCGTTGTGAGACCCAACTGCGTGTACGCTTCGATGCACTCGTCCTCGAACCGTCCCAGGAACTTCTCGTCGGTGAGCGGAACTCCTTCGCCGCTCTCCAGGATCGGACGATCGAGACAGGCGCTCAGGGTTCCCGCGGCGGTCTCGGGACCGTCGGCTCTGACGGCGAATACGGCCGTCCCCGGGTCGAACGCCGCGACCGTCCTCACGCGCGAGGCCTCCGAGACCGAGAGCTGTGCCTGCGTGCCGCCCGCCGGGACGCTACAGACGGCATACACCCGGTCGTGTGCTTCGGAAACCGCACCGACCTGCGCGCCGAAACCGCCGCCCGACCGATCGCCCACGAGGTCATCCAGATCGGCGGCACCCACAGCCGGGAGGTCCGGCAGTCGGTAGTAGTGAACCGTCCGCGGTGCGGCGAAGCGGACCTGTGCGGCGACGCGACGTCGATCGACGACCGACAGCTCCTCGACGACGTGTTCCCGCTTCGTTCCAGTATCGGCAGAATCGAGCGTGCGATCGACGTCGGCGGCCGCGAGCGCTCGATCGAACACCGCGTCGGTCGGGAGGTTCAACAGGATATCACGTGGTGAGAGGTCCTCGACCGTGGGGTCGACGGGGAGGGTCATGCTCGGTGGGCGTTCGCGCCGTCCCCTGGCTCTTGTGCCCGACCGAGTTCGGAACGTAACTACGATGTTCACGCTCCTACCGGGGCGAACCATCGATGCCATCGATTGCTGAGCCCCCGGAGAAGGTCACTGCTGACATTACCGCGTCCCTCCGGTCCTCGATGCGTACCCGGTGGCCGCCCTCTATTTCGAAGCTACGAGGGCGGAAAGACGGCGTCGAACCACTCCAGATCGAATAGTCGCCATCGTTCGTCGAGACGCTGTTTGAGTCCGTCCTCGAAACCGCTCTTCGAGAAGAGGGCGTACTCCTCGGTTCGCGAGCCGGTCCGCCAGCGAACCTCGCTCGCCTTTTCGGCCAATCGCCTCGCGACTCCGTACCCGACCTCGCTCGTCTGCCATTTGCACTCCCCGAACAGGACGGCGTCCTCGCGTGGATTGAGGCCGACGACGTCGATCTCCTCGCCGTTGTACCACCAGCGACCCACGTTCGGGTACGTCGGCTCCAGGTCTCCGCTTCGGGACGCGGCGACGACGGCTTCGGCAGCGATGCGCTCGAAACGCTTCGACGTGTATCGGTCGAGGCCCGGCAGGATCACGTCGTCGAGCATCAGCTCAGGTGCCTCCTCGATCCCCGAACGGTTGGGTTCGACGAACCGAAACCAGAAGGCCAGAAAGGGATCGCCGATCCGATAGACCGAGCGCTTCGAGGCGTTTTTCGTCTCGGTTACCGGCACCTCGCGTTCGATCAGCCGTAGCTGTCGCAGCGTCCGCAGGTATCGGGAGAGCGGTCCGGGGTCGATCCCCGTTGCCCCCGAGATCTCGTTCGGCGTCGTCCGCCCGGCGGCGATCGCTTCTAAAACGCTCATGTATCGCGCTGGGTTCCGAAGCCGCTCGGTACGGAGGAGGAACTCCGGTTCATTGTAGAGGATCGAGGTCTTCGAGAGTACGTGCTCGCGGACGTTCTCCCCGAGTTCCTGCGAGTAATCGAACAGCGTGAGATACAACGGCATCCCGCCCGTCACGGCGTAGGATCGGATCGCTTCCTCGATGTCGTATCCGATTACGCCCCGCGCTCGCGCGAACGTGAACGGCAGGAGATCTATCCGGGCCGTCCGACGGCCGTAGAGGGGACTTTCGCTCCCCAGCACGTCCGATTCCATGACGCTGACGCTCGACCCACAGAGGATCAGCAACGAATCGGTTTCCTGGCCCGTTTCGTCGACGAGCGCCTGCGTGTAGGAGAGAACCGACTCGTTTTCCTCGATGAGATAGGGGAACTCGTCGATCGCGACGATCAACGATTCCCCGGCGAGCTTCTCGGCGAGGTAGTCGAACGCGTCAGGCCAGTCGTCGATCCGCGGGACGCGGTCGTCGAAGCGGTTCGCGACCTGTTCGACGAGTTTCTGGCGCTGGCGCAGTTCCGATTCCTGGGCGGCCAAGTAGTAGACGTGCGGTTTCTCCCGGCAGAAGCGCTTGATCAGTTCGGTCTTGCCGACGCGGCGACGACCGTAGATCACGACGAACCCCCACCGATCGGCCCGCCACTCCGCTTCGAGCGTGTCGAGTTCCTCGCGCCGATCGTAGAACATTATCGCGGTAATCATTACTACGATAATGAGTTATGCGTACCGGTCAGTCATCGCCGAGCACAGTAGTCCCACTCGTCGATCGACGGACATGGCAGGTAGGAGGGGGAAGGCAAGTCGGCTACCGATCCTCGACCGTCGATTCGACCGTTATCGCTTCCGGTTCGACCGCGACCGCCTTTATCTTCGACGTCGCTTTCGGGGGCGGTGTTTCGTTGCGCGACGAACACTGCCACAGACCACGTAGGTGGGACTGGAAGGGGCCGGGCGGTCGGCGAAGGCGGGCGAAGCAAGGACCGCAGGAGCGACCGAGTACCGCGAGGGAGCGAAGCGCGCAGCGAGCCGCGGGAGCTTCAACATGGCGCTGGAGGGGACGATCGAGGAGTACGTCCTCGAACGGCTGTACGACAAGATCGATCTCTTCACGAAGACCGTCGGCGAGTTGAGTACCGTTCTAACGCGACTCGAAACGTCCGGAACGAGCTTCGAAGAGGAGATCTTCGATCGGCTCGTCGACGCCGGTTCCGACGCCGAACTGGAGAACGACTTCGACGCGATGGCGGTCGATCTAAAGGAGGAGACGGATCTCTCCCGGAAAGTCGAACGGTTCAACAGCGGCGTTTTCGACGGTTTCGACTTGGGAGTCGGCGATGACTGACGCCACTCACAGGGTAACCCAATCGACTGTCGAGGCCTTCGCACGCGAGTATCTACGCGCACTGGGCGGGTCGATCCGCGAGAACGAAACGCACTGGCGTGTTACACTCCCCTCGGACGTTGACGTCGGGTTCGCGAGCGACTCGACGTTCGATCTACTGTTGACCGACGACGAGACCGGTGATCGAGACGAGTTCGTTCTGACACCGGAGAGCGAGTTTACCCGACAGCTGCTGGACGACGCGTCCGGGGCGAACCCGGTAGGAACGGTGACTCTCACCGACGACCTCCTCGACGAGGAGTATTTACTCCCGGAGTGGCTCACCAACAGTCCGTTGACGATCACCAACGCCTCGTTTTCGCCATACTACGACCGAACCGCGGTCTGTCTCTTCGTCGAAATCGGTATCGAAACCGTCAGTGTCTACCAGACGGGCTTCCTCGAAGCGGTCTCGATCGACACGTCGTCGAAACAGCCATTGCCGCACCTCGCGGAGACGGTCGTGGACTCGTTTTTCGATCCAGGAGGGTGCCGGTCGGCCCGCCCTCGGGACGCCGAGGACCTCACCCCGACTGCCGACGGACTGGAGGCGACGCTCGCCGCTGGTCGAGAGGCAGCACTCGAAGGCACTCGAGACGAACTCGAAAACGTTCGGCGGTTGGCCTCCCGAGCGGCCGACGCCGAGTTCGAGGAGTATCGCCAACTGCGGGAACAGCAACTCGGCGATCTGCGAGACGAACTCCGTTCCGTGACGGATACGCTGACGGCAGTAGCCGTCGAGACGACCGGCGTCGATTCACAAAAACAGCGCGTGGAATCCCTCAAGGAACGCAAACGTCTCAGATCGGACAAGCAGCGACTGGAGCAACGACGAGACGAACACCTAGGAGAGAAAAAGCGCGGCTACCGGCGGAAGCGCCGGGAGATCTACGAGCGGTATGCGATAGCGGTTACAACGAAGCCGATAGCTACGACCCTCGTCGTCTACGAGCGAGGGGAGCTCGCACTGGAACTACGCAACGGATCGTCGTTCGGGTCGATGCGAGTCCCGTACGCGATCGGGGCAGGTGTCGTCGACGACGTGCGATGCGATCGGTGCAACCGACTGCTGTCGAGGGACAATCCGGTCCGATCGACATCGGACGGACTCGGCTGTCGATCCTGTCAATAGCAGGCTATACTCACGGACGGGTCCCCAGTCTGAACGATCGGTTTTCGAGCGCGAGGCGATGAGCGAACGTATACAGCCCGGACAAACAACGATAGCTACGCCGGTTCACAGTGACCGGTGACCCGCTACGCTCCGTATATCGGCCCCGGCCCTTCGAGAACACGGTATGCCCGGGGTGGGCTCCGAACCCACGATCTCCGCATGTCCCAGGTCCGAGGCTCGGCGGGCCTCGTCGGACACGGGAGGCAAGTCCGCACCTCGATAACCCTATGAGTGCGGCGCTATGTCCAGCTAAGCCACCCGGGCTAGTCGGCGCTACAGGAGAGAGCTGTATTAACCTTCCCATCTCGCCTACGATAGCGCCCGGTCCGGTCGTTTCGCAGGCGTCCCTGAACTATCGGTTCGAATGCGTACGGATGGCGTTTATGACCTGCTGGTCCTGCTCCCTACTGCTGTCTTGCTGTCTTTCCGGTTCGGTAATTATGCCCATCAATCACGGACGCGGGGACGGTTCGAAAAACACGGCCACGTCGCTGTGAGGTCGTTCTGTAACGCCTTTGCCCGTGGATTTATGATATGTACTCGTTACTAGCGAACCGATGGGACAACGCGAGAGCACAGGTCCGCCTACACGGTTGTTTTCGGAGACGACGCGGGCTACGATGGACAACTCGGGATACGGTTCCTGGCGTTCGATTTCCGATCCCGATGCGGTATCGCTCAGCTTCGGGTTTCCGTTTCCGGCCTCCTTCCCGAACGACGAGTTGGTTACGGCCGCCGAGGCGCTCTTCGACGCGGAGGGCGATCGTGCGCTCCAGTACAGCGGCGGCGAGTACGCGAGCCGCCTCCCCGCGATCGTCGCCGAGCGCGCCCGCGATCGCAGGATCGATTGTCGGGACGAGCAGGTCTGACCAACGGCGCGACACACGCGATCGACGTCGTCTGCCGGACGTTTCTCGATCCGAACGACCTCCTGTTCGTCGAGGCACCGACCTTTCTGGGCGCGTTGAGCCTGTTTCGAAACCACGGGTGAAGATCGAGGGGTTCGAACTGGACTCTAATGGGCTCGACGTCGAAGCGCTCGCCGAGGACCTCGAAGCCCGCCGGCGGGAGGGGCGAAAGCTCCCGAAGATGGTCTATACGATCCCCGACTTCCAGAACCCCACCGGCGTCACGCTCTCGTTAGAGCGCCGCGAGCGATTGTGCGAACTCGCCGCGGAGTACGAGTTCGTGGTTCTCGAAGATGACGCCTACGGCGAACTCCGATACCACGGGGAGGACGTGCTGTCGATCAAAGCGCTCGACGAGTCGGGGCTAGTCGTCCGCGCGGGGACGTTCTCGAAGACCATCGCACCGGGGATCCGTACGGGCTGGATCATCGCCCACGAAACGTTTACCGAACAGATGCGCCGGATCAACGCCGGCGGGACGAACGCGTTCACACAGGGGCTCGTCGGGTACTACTGCGCCGAGGGACCCCTCGAGGAGAACGTCGTCGAACTCAGGGAGGCCTACAGCGACCTGTGCGATCACATGCTGGCCTGTCTGACCGAGTACATGCCACCGGAGGTCGACTGGAGCGATCCCGACGGCGGCTTTTTCGTCTGGATTACACTACCGGAACGGGTCGACGCCGAGGCGATACTCCCCGATGCCGTCGAGCAGGGGGTAACGTACCTCCCCGGACAGCTGTTTTACCCCGACGACAGAGGCCACAACTGCTTGCGGCTGTCATTTAGCCACGTCTCCCGTGACGAAACGGAGCGGGGGATCGAAGCGCTGGCGGCCACGATTCGGTCGGCCGCGAGCAACGACGGAACCGTCAGCGATCGATCCGTTTCGAGCGCGAGCGACCGCTGAATCTCGTGTTCAGCTCCCAGTGGTGACTCGGTACGAGCGGTAACCGAACGGACTGCCGCCGTAGATAGACGCCACGCGTCCGCTAAACGTGCCGGCGTCACCGAAACGTTACTGCTAGCGAGTACGCAGTGGATACAGTGACAGGAAGTGGGCAATCCCGAACCGGCTGACGACTAGCGATCGTCCCTTGTGCCCGCCGTTGAGGCGCTCACCTCTCGCTTTCGGTGGGGCTCACCCACTGAAGCGGAACGTCGCCGGTTTCAAGCCCTACACGATGACCTCTATAGGTAAGCATGGATACGGCAATCGTTGACACCACACTGCTCACGATGCGGGACGACCGGCTCGGAATCGTCGAGGAGGGCTCGATCGCCATCGATGACGGCCGGATCGCGTACGTCGGTCCCGCCTTCGAGTTCGATCCCGCGGCTGCTCGTACCGTTATCGACGGCCGTGAACGCGTGACGCTTCCCGGCCTCGTGAACGCTCACACTCACACCGGACAGACGCTCCTCCGGGGCGGGGCACAGGACGTCCCCGAGATCGAGTGGATGAACGAGGCGCTCGGCCCGTTCGCTGCCCGGATGACGACCGAGGACCGCATCGCTGGGGCGAAGCTGGGCGTGCTCGAATCGCTGTCGGCCGGCACAACGACGTTCGTCGAGTACGCCAGCGACGTTGCGACGCTCGTCGACGAGGTCTACCTGCCGTATGGAGCGCGCGTCGTCGCCACCGAAACCATCAACGAGGTCCCCGACGACCGCACGGGTCTCGGCCCGCGGGAACTCTACCCGTTCGACCGCGAGAAAGGGCGAGAAGGGCTCGATCGGGCGAACGCGCTGTTCGACGGATACAGTGAGGAGCCGCTGGTGACGGCGATGTACGGTCCCCAGGCCCTCGACATGATCTCATTGGACTTGCTCGACTCGGTCCGAGCGGCCGCGCGCGACCGTGACTCGAAGGTCCACATGCACGTCGCACAGGGCGGTCGCGAACGCCGTCAGATCGAGGAGCGATACGGGGACGATGCGACGACGGTTTCGGTGCTCGCCGAACACGACGTATTGAGCGAGTCCCTCATCGCTACTCACTGCCACGGAACGACGGCCGACGAGCGGGCACGAATGGTCGACGCGGGAGTGAGCATGGTCGGCTGTCCGAGTTCGATTGGGGCGATCGACGGGGCCGTTCCGCCGCTTCATCATTACACCTCGCTCGGCGGCACGGCCGGCATCGGCACGGACCAGGCACCCGGACCAGGCCATCACGACCTGCTACGCGAGACCCGAACGGCGAGCTTGCTTTCGAAGACCGAGCAAGGCGATCCGACCGCACTCCCCGCCTGGGAGGCCCTTCGATTAGCGACGATCGAAGGTGCCCGAGTTCTCGGCCTCGAAGACCGGATCGGGAGCCTCGCGGTCGGCAAACGGGCCGACCTCATCACCGTCGACACCCGAGCGCTCGGTTCGGTGCCGACGGTCACCGATCCGTTTCGCACGGTCGTTCCGAACCTCGTCTACTCGGCCACGGGGGCGGCGGTTCGCGACGTCCTCGTTGAGGGCGAGCCGATCGTGCGGGACAGCGAGTTCACCGCCACCGACTCGCGGACGGTCGTTGACGAGGCGAACGAGCGCGCTATCCGTGTGTTTCGGGACGGAGCGGACGACTGGCGGGAGACCGGCTCCGAACTGGTCGAGCGAGCGGACCAGGGCTGGCTCTGAGAGGTCGGTCGTACGGGAGTGGGGCGATACAGGGTGAACGTTCACTCGCGTTCGCGTCCGGTGACCTTCCGGATACACGAGGAGCCGAAGGGGCCGTGTTCGCCGGCCTCTAATTTCAGGAAGTAGCCCGTCCCGAGGTCCGTTCCACAGCGCCGACAGGTGAACTCGCCGTCCTTCGAGATCACTTCGCTCTCGTAGCGGACGAACCCACTGTCTCGCGTGCGGAGCATGCCGTTCTCGCGTTCGATCACGCCGCGGCGCTCGGCCTGGTCCAGGACCTCTCGCGTGATCGCCGGGTCCGTACTGACGGTCTCGATCCGATCGACGGCCGCCGCGACCGAGAGCTCGCTTCCCTCGAACTTCCGGAGCAACTCGACCCCGAGTTCGACCGGATCGGCGTCCCAAGCGCCCTCCCCTTTCGCGTCGCTCGGGTCACCTCCGTCGGAGTCCCCCTCGGCCCCTCGCTTCCCGTTCACGAGCGTTACTACTACCCCTGCGACTAAAGCGTGTCCCGTCGACCGCTGATCGCCGATCACCGGCCGTCGGTACTCGATAGCCGGCTCGACCGGCCGATTCGGGCGTCAGGTCAGCTAACAGGAGTGAGGAACCGATCACAAGAGGTTTGCTCGCCGGGTCGCCATCCATAAGCGTGAACACGGGGACCCGTCGGCAGGTTCTCGGTCTGATCGTACTCCTCGGCCTGATCGTCGCCGCGAGCGTGCTCTCCTCGCCCGGCCGACTCCTCCGAGCGATCGAGGGCTTGCTCGCCGATCCCCTCCGGTTCGCGCTCGCACTCGCCGTCGTGTACGTACTACGCCCGCTCGTCGCCTGGCCGCTCAGCCTTCTGTCGGTGCTCGTCGGTTACGCCTATGGATTCGCGTTCGGCTTCCCAGTTGCCCTGATCGGGACCGTCGGGTCCTGTCTCCTCCCCTTCCTCGTCGCCCGCTACGTCCGTACCGACGTCGGCCTCTTAGGATGGCTCTCCGGATCGGGGGAACGGTTTTTCGACGCGACCGGCCCCGTCCGGGGTGTGTTCGCCGCCCGGCTCGCGCCGGCCCCGGCCGACGCGATCTCCTATGGTGCCGGCCTCTCGGGGATGTCGACGCGGGCGTTCGTTCTCGGGACCGCTCTCGGCGAGATCCCCTGGACCGCGGCGTTCGTGCTCGTCGGGGCGTCGATGAGCGAGTTCAGTACTCAGGGGGCGACGCTCGACAGCACCGCGTTCGTGCTCGGCGCGGCNNGTCCCGTCGCCGACGGCGGCACCGACGAGCGATAACCGACGGGTACTGAACACGGATCAGCCGACTTCGAGCCGTTGGTGGTCCGTCGTCGGCCGGACGCGGGCTCAACGACGGTCGTCGGGGTCGCCGTCGGTCACGTCGATGTGGACGCTGTCGTCGTCCGGATCGTCGTCTGCGTTCCGGCTTTCGCCGCCGATCGGGAGCCGTTCCTGGAGATCCGAGGCGACCGACTCGACCTCCCCCCGGATGGTTCCGACCTCCTCGGTGAACTCGTCGACGGTCCGTTCGACGTAATGCACTTTGAAGCCCGGAATGCGCCGGATCCGGTCGCGTCCCCGGTCGTCCTCCTCGATCTTGACCAGCCAGTGGTCCTGGAAGTACGCGATGTGTTCGTTCGAAACGGTCTTCTCGACGGTGCCTTCTGCCGGGTCCTCGTAGACGATCGTCGCCTGGCCGATGTCCTCGTCGAGTTCGGGGTCGGGGTTCGAGTCGTCGCTCATATACCGCCTCTCGACCCCGCGGCCGGGTAGGCCCTTCGCTCCTCGCGGGGAGCCCTCGCTCGCGTCGAACCCCTCGTCCTCGTCCTCGCGCTTTCTCCCCGATTCTCCGATCGGCCGAATGGATCGATCGCCCCTTTAGTTGGGTTCTTATCGTCCGGCTTGTAACCAGTCGGTAGAAACCCTTGGAGTCAGTACCTTCACTATGTCCGATCCGGACCGTGATCCCGGCCTCCCGCCCGGCGATAGTGCGGACGCCCCGACCGTGACCTGCACCCGATGCGATCGCGAGTGGATCCTCGAATACGAGTTAGAGGAGTTGCGCGCCGGGAACCGAGCGCTCGAACAGTTCGCCCTCGATCACCAGCGTCACACCGGTCACTACCCCGACGACGCTACGCCGTGGCTCGCGACCTGCCGGCTCTGTCCGGCCGGCGAGGCCTTCCTCGCCGAGCGGCCGGCCCGGCGCTGGGCCGAAACCCATGCCCGACACACCCGTCACGACGTGGCCCTCGAACACGCGGACGGAAGCGAGAACGACGAGACGATCGTTACACCGGATTCCGAGTAAGACGGACGACTCGCGCCCTCGCGTTACAGTCCACGGCTCGAAACCCGAACCATGAGGGCCGAACCGAGCGTGAGGGGGCAATATGCCAGTTCGCCGGTCTACCAGAACGTATCGGCACAGTCGTAGACGACGCCGTGACGCGGACAGACGTACTTACAGTGACGGCGGGTCATCCCCTCGCCACACAGCGGACACGGCCGGCCGGTCGTTCCTTCGGGCACGCCTCCGGTATCGGTCGCGGTAGTCCTTAGCGCTCTCGAACGTTCTCCCGGCCGAGACCGACGCGTCGCTTGCACGATTTCGCTTCTTCATTGCTCGGCCTCACACTCACGTACTCGTTTCCGAAACGACCTCTCGACACGTCGCTTTCGCTCCGCTGAGTGCAACGGCAATCGCGAACCGTCAGGGTAGCTCTCCGGACGGATAGTTACACTTACTAACGTCAATGTGAGTCGGAACCGAAACGGATTCGACGTGGATTCGACTCGGAGTTCGAAAAATCGTTATTTGAGTACTCGACATCCGATCGGTTGGGAACTCGGTTCCCAGGAAGCACCGATGGACGACGACAACGACAGCGACGACGGATTTCGACCCGACAGGCGTACCGTACTCGGACTCACCGGCGCGGCGCTCGGCGGACTCGCACTCGGCTCCGGCCCGGCCGCCGCACACGGAACGACAGCCAGTAATGGCATGGAAAGCGACGACGGCGATCGGCGCTACCGCGTGACGATATCGAACCTCACCGGCGGCCAGCCCTTCACCCCACCGGCGGTCGCGGCTCACAAGCCCTCGGCGGAGGTCTTCTCGGTCGGCGCGGAGGCGAACGAAGCGACTAAAGAGATCGCCGAGAACGCGCCGAAACCCCACTGGTCCCCGCTGACGATCCCGGCGATACCGGACTGGGCTACTTCGCGAGTCTCGAGCTGATGGCCGACGAGAACGCGGAATTCCTCTCGTTCATCTCGATGCTCATCGCGACGAACGACGGGTTCACGGGGCTCGATACCGTTGCGCTACCCGAGGAAGTCGGCCAGTCGTACTCCTATTACGCGGCGAGCTACGACGCCGGCACCGAAGAGAACACCGAGGACTTCGCCGACATCGTTCCGCCGGCCCAGAAGCTTATCGGCGTCTCCTCCGACGACATGGGGGCCGGCACGAGCGACGACGACCTCGCCGAGGACGGCGTCATCACTCCCCATCCCGGCATCGCTGGCGACGACGATCTCGATCCGGAGGTGTACGGCTGGGACGACCCGGCTGCGCTCGTCCACGTCGAACGGCTCGACTGAACTCCCTCCCTTTCGGCGACGCCGTCCGACACTACCGGACGAACGCCGAACCGTCCGACCGCCGGCGGACGAACCGATCTCCGGGCCGGAGCGCCTCCACGGATGCGGTGTGTGGAGCCGGAAGCTACCCGGTTTTACCCCGTTAGTTCAACACTCCGACCAGCCACAGGCCTCACAGGTCTTACAGCCCTCCGAGAAGTACAGCGAAAAGGCCCCACAGTTCGGACACTCGGGGCTCTCCCCGGAGTCGATGATCGCCATCGACCCGGAGCCCGAACCCGGGCTCGGACCCGAGTCGGATGCCGGGCCGGCGGCTTCGTCCGCGATGCCTCCGGTTCCGTTTTCGGCGACGCCGGTCCCGGATGCGCTGTCGGAGCCGAGCGTCGTCGCGCCGCCGTCCGTTTGGTGTTCGGTCGCCGAGTCGGCCGTCGTGCCGGTCGTCGATCCGCTCGACGACCCCGATCCGTCGGCGTCGGACTTCGAAGCGGCTTCGGTGAGGTTTTGCTGTTTGGGGTAGGGCTTGTCGACCTCGCTGTCGAGATACCGGCGCATCGCAACGCCGATCGCGTCGGGAATCGAGTTGATCTGCTCGCCTTTGTCCCAGGCGACCTTCGGGCTCCGAATACCCTGGAGCTTGTTCGCGAGTTCGCGCGGGTCGACGCCCGAGCGAAGCGCCACCGAGAGGCTTTTCGCGAGCGCTTCGGTGAACGAGCCCGTAAAGCCGCCGCTCATGCCCGTGTTCGCGAACAGCTCGAAGGGCTGGTCGCGTTCGACGTCCTCGTTGATCGTCACGTAAACCCGGCCGTACCCGGTCTCGATTCGCTGTGTAACCCCCCGCAAGACGTCCGGACGGTCCTGTTTCTCGGCGTACTTCGCTACCGATTCCGATTCCACCGTCGGCGCTGGCGTCGATGCCGGCGACTCTGTGGAGCCGTCGTCGGCGACGAGTGCCGAGATCTCGCGTTCGACCTGCGATCTGACTGCCTCGTGATCGAGGAAGCCCTCGATCCCGCCGAAGACCTCCTCGATCCGCTCGACGAGCATCGCGGCGGCTTCTTCCTCGTCGGCGAACTCGGCGTTCTCCGCGCGCGTCGTCAGGACCTGTTTGCTACGAGTGCCGTCGCGATAGACGGTGACGCCCTTCCCGCCGTAGTCGTAGATATACCGGTAGACCTCCTCCATGTCCTCCTTCGTCGCGTTGTTGGGAAAATTACATGTCTTCGAGATCGCACTATCTACCCCCTGTTGGCAGGCACACTGGACGCTCGCGTGGTCCTTACCCGTGAGGTCGGCAGTGATGACGAACAGCTCGCCGATCGCGTCGGGCACGCTTTCGAGTCCTTCGACGCCGTCGAACTCGTTCGCGCCCATCTGTTCCTGGGCTTCTCGCTTGACGGCTTCGACGTTGATGTCGTTGGCCTCCAGGACCCGCAGGAAGTAGTCGTCGAACTCGACGAGCATCTCATCACCCTGCACGTCGTCGGAGACGTTCTTGTAGTACGCGACGTTATAAATCGGCTCACAGCCACCTGTCGTATTTCCGACCATTGAAGTCGTCCCGGTCGGTGCGATCGTGGTAGTGTTGTGATTGCGGATCGCGTAGCCCTCCGCCCAGTCGTCGGCGGGTTCTCCAGTCTGGGTCTCGAACCACTCGCGGTATTCGGTGGGCGCGGCGTACTTCGAGTCCGCCCAGTCCGCAAACGAGCCCCGTTCGTCCGCTAGGGCATGGGAGGTTCGCTTCGAGCCGTGATTGATGTGGGTCATGAGCTGGCGGGCGACCTCGTTGCCCTCCTCCGAGCCGTATCTCACCCCTAATTGGATGTACAGCTGGGCGAGGCCCATGATCCCGAGACCGATCTTTCGCATTTCTCGCACTTTCTGCTCGATCTTCGGTACCGGGAAGTCCGACATCGTCACTACGTTCTCGAGGAAGCGAGTCCCCCACGCGATCCGGTGGTCGAACTCCTCGGTGTCGATCGCCTCTTCGAGGAAGGCTTCTACCGCCGCCGACAGCGAGTCGTGTTCCTCGGCGTGCTCGGCCGACCAGACGCGCCAGTCCGGCGCGTCCGTGGCGGCGAGCGTCGAGAGATTGATATGGCCGAGGTTGCAGGCTTCGTACTCCTCTAAGGGCTGCTCGCCACAGTTCGCGACGTTGATGTATCGCTCGTCGCCGTCGGAAGCCTCGGTCCGGCAGAAGTAGTTGTGGTGCTCGGCGACGGTGATATTGTAGACATCCGCCGTACCGGCGTCCTCGACGTACGCGACCGTCAGCGTCTCGAACGCCGACTCACCGACCGTCTCACCGGTGTGGACGACGACGCCCTCGCCACCGTCGAGAGCACTCGCCTCAGCGTATCCCTCGGACGTGCGTACCTCGTGATCGGGCGTACAGACGATCGAAGGACCCGCTTCGGTCTGGACACGCACGACGTCGGCGGCTTCGCGGGTGAGGCGCGGTTCGACACCTTCACGGACGTATATCCGCCCCGTTTCCTGATCCCGACAGAGGACCTCTTTCGGTCCTCCGGCGTCGGCGAGGTCGGCGATCGTCGCCGTCTCGCCTTCGGGAAGCAGTAGTTCGGTTTCGCCGGTGAGACAGGGGTTCGTCGCGAGGATCCGGTGATCGGGGTGTTCCTCGACGTCGAAGGAATGTTCGTCGTTCACCCGTTCGAGGTAGATCACCCCGGGCTCGCCGTTCTCGTGCGCCCCTGAGATGACGTGCTCCCAGATCTCGCTCGCCGGAATCGAGAGGACCTCGCCGACCTCGACGTGGTGACCCAGATCGTACCGTTCGTACATCTCTTCCGTCTCGGCGGTCGCGACGTGGGGCTCGTCGGTCCGTGGATTCGTGAAGACGAACTCCTCGTCGGCATACAGCGCGTCCATGAAGCCGTTGGTGACGCCGACCGAGATGTTGAAATTCGAGAGATGGCCCTCGACGGCGTTGCGCAGGTGTTTCGGGACTTTGCCCTCCTCGTCGATCAGTCCCCGAGCCTCTTCTAGGGCCTCGTTGAAGCTCGTATAGGTGTAGTCGTCCGGATCGTTGAGCCGCAGGGAATGGGCGAGCGAGACGTCCTTGTTCTTCGCGTGGATGAACTCGATGACGTCCGGATGTGAGACGCGCATGACCGCCATCTGGGCACCCCGTCGGGTGCCTCCCTGGGCGATCGTCTCACAGAGCTGGTCGTAGGTCCGCATGAAGGTGATCGGCCCGCTCGCGATCCCGCCCGTCGAACCGACGGCGTCCCCGTAAGGACGGAGTCGCCAGAACGCATACCCCATACCGCCGCCGCTCTGAAACACTTGTGCAGCTTCGCTGGCTGTTTCGTGAATGTTCGTCAAGTCGTCTTCCGGAGAATCGACGAAACATGCGGATAGCTGTTGAAGTTCGTCGCCGGCGTTCATCAACGTAGGGGAGTTCGGCGTGAACGAAAGCGACTCCATCAGTTCCTGGAACTCCTCACGAACGGTCTCGACGCGCCGCTTCGCCTCCTCCGGGAGGTCAGGGACGACCGTATCGTAGGCGAACTTGCTGACGTTCTCCGGCGTCAATGCGGTCTCCGCTCGGTCGTCGACCGTCACTCCGATCCCGAACACGTCGCTCGCGAGTTCGTTACGGCGCGGGTGATCCGGTTTCAGTTGCGAGGGCGTCACCGTAACCTCGACCCCCTGGCGATCGGCCTCGAAGGCCGCTTCGGCGAGCGCGATGTTCTTCGCGACGCGGGCGAAGAGGTCCTCGGGTTCCTCGACGACCTCGCCCTCCGCGTTACGCTTGAGATAGCGCGCCGGCAGGATGTTGTCGTAGGCAGTTTCGGTGAGTCGCTCCTTCAGGGTCTCGCCGTCGGTTCGCTTGACCGGTAGCGTGACCGCGTCGGCGGCTTCCGCGTCCGCCTCCGCGTCGGTGTCGGAACCGGTGTCCGTCCGGCTCATCCTTCGATACTCCCGGTGACGATGCCTCGCCACGTTTCGTGCGTTCGGGTACGTAGTGCTCTCATAGTGATCGTTGTGCGTGCATATAGATGGGTCTTCTCGCGTAATTCGTGCGACCGGGCTACTCCGGACTCGCGTACGGATTCGGTAGTGACGCCGGGACCTCTTAATACTGACCGGACCGGAGTGAAAGTGGTTGTGGTTCGTCCGAAACCGGGGGACGAAACCCGAATTCACACTCGAAACCGTAGGGGGTTATACCACGACCCGATCGGTTGATTGATCTATATCACAATTAAATACAATATTTCGATACTCTATTAGTATGATCAGCACGCCCGATCTCCCGGCGTCTCGCTTCGAACGGCCTCGTCACTCGATCCGCGCGAGGAAGTTGCCGATGAGGTCGTGGCCGACACCGGTGAGTACGCTCTCGGGGTGGAACTGAACGCACTCGATCGGGTACTCGCGGTGGCGAATCCCCATGACGAGCGTCTTCCCTCCCTGCTGAGCGGTCGCCGTTACGGCGAAGCAGTCAGGTATCTCGCTGGCGACAAGCGAGTGGTACCGACCGGCCGGGAACCCCTGTTCGATCCCCGTGAAGACGCCTTCCTCCTCGTGTTCGATCGGCGTTGCCTTCCCGTGGATCGGTGCCGGCGCTCGGTCGACGGCACCTCCATAAGCGTACGCCGCGGCTTCGAGGCCGAGACAGACCCCGAGCGTCGGTACTTCGGGGCTTACCTCCCGCAATACGTCGAGGGTCACCCCGACGTCGCGTTCGTTCGCGGGGTGGCCCGGTCCGGGGCTGATCACGATGGCGTCCGGATCGACCGCCCGAACGTCGGCGAGCGAGACGGTGTTGCGAACCACTGTCGATTCGACCTCACGACCGCGGCCGGTGTCGGAGCCGTCCTTCCCTCGGGCGGCGTCGGTCCCCTTCGCCGTGTCGCTCGCTCCGTCCGTCTCGTCCGTCCCGTCCGCCCCTTCTGCGCTCTGGCGAGCGCGGAGCGCCTCCTCGACGTACTCGACGAGATTGTACGTGAACGAATCGAAGTTGTCGACGAACAGGACCCGGGGCAGTTCCACCTCGGACGTGTAATCGTTCTGCCCGTCGGAGTCGTTCCCGAACGGGCTATCGGTGCTCATCGCTTCGCCTCCGGTGGGTTCTCCGCGACTTCGATCCGTCGGAGTGCGGCGAGTACGCCGTCGGTCTTGCGCTCGGTTTCGGCGTATTCGCTCGCCGGATCGCTGTCGGCGACGATCCCCGCGCCGGCCCGAACGGTGATCCGGTCCACTTCCCCCTCGACACCGACCGGCTCTACCCCATTCGAGTGCATGCCGCGTTCGATCGTCGCGGTACGAATGACGATCGCGAGATCGGCGTCCCCGGCCCACGAGAAGTACCCGACGCCGCCGCCGTACAGTCCTCGTGGCTCCCCTTCGAGCGCGTCGATGATCTCCATCGCACGGATCTTCGGCGCGCCCGACAGCGTGCCCGCCGGGAAGGCCGCCCGCACCGCGTCGAAGGCGTCCCGATCCGCCCGCAGTTCGCCGGTGACCGTCGACTCGATGTGCTGGACGTGTGAGTACTTGAGCACGTTCATGAACTCGGGTACCCTGACGCTTCCCGACCGTGCGACGCGCCGGACATCGTTGCGCGCCAGATCGACGAGCATCGTATGCTCGGCCCGTTCCTTGTCGTCGGCGAGCATCTCCCCGGCCAGACGGCGATCCTCGACGGGGCTTGCCCCCCGCCGGCAGGTCCCCGCGATTGGGTTCGAGACGATCTCGGTGTTTCTGACCGACAGCAGGGTCTCGGGGCTCGCGCCGACGACTGCCCGATCACCGTATTCGAGCAGGTACATGTACGGCGAGGGGTTCACCGTCCGTAGTGACTCGTACAACCCCAGCGGATCGACCTGGCCTTCGAACTCGCGCGAGCGCGAGAGCACCCCCTGGTAGATATCGCCGTCGAGCACGTGTTCGATCGCCCGCTCGACGCCCGCCTCGTACTCCCCGCGCGATCCGGCGTGCTCGCGCTCGCGGCGAAAGCCGCCCGTCTCGATCGGCCCCGCGCTCGACAGTACCCTCACCACGCGTTCGGCTTCGGCACAGAGCGCGTCGTAGATCGCCTTGGGGTCGTCGCTCGGCCGGACGAGCGGCGTGAAGACGAGCGATATATCGGGACTCTCCCCGGCATCGAGTTCGGACGCGTGATCGAACACCAGTGTCTTCGTCGTGAGCACGAACTGGGCGTCCGGCACCGGCGACTCCGGACGCTCCAACCCGACCTCTCGGAGGTGCAGGTCGTACACTGCGTCGTAGGCTACGAAGCCGACGAGTCCGCCGTCGAGCAACTGGCGGTCGGTATCGGGAAAGCCCGCGAGGCGCACGCCCGAGAGCACGCTCCGGAGCCGATCGAGAGTGTCGTTTCGGTGTTTGCGTTCTTCTGGCTTTCCGCTTCCTCCGCCTCGATGCGGATCTCGCGTTCCGTGCGCTCCGTTCGTTTCGGAGTCTGCCGAGAGGAACCCCGCGTAGTGATCGTCGAGGACGGTCGTTTCCGTGGTTCCGTCGTTGACCGTCACTACCGCTGCGGGGTCGTAGCCGACGAAGGAGTAACGCGCGTGGTCGGTCTCCGCGTTCGCGGCGGGTGCGAAGGCACCTGCCGGGTCGGACGAGGCGACCTTCTCGGCGCTTTCGAGGAGAAACGAATACCCGGCGCCCTCGCTCTCGGCGCTCCTCTCGCTTCGCTCGCCCCTATCGACCCCATCGGTTCCGCCGGCTCCGTCCTGGTACCCCGAGAGCGCCGCGTACGCCGCGAGCGGGTCGATCGTGACGTCGAGGCCCGCGTCAACCCGAACGACGACCGGCCCTGCGTCCTGCTCGTCTCGCCCGTTTCCCTCGGGCTCTCCTGAGACGTGTTCGACGAAGCGCTCGCGATCGGTGTCGAGGATCACAGCCGTACCGCCGTTGCCGATCGAGCGCCGACCGCGCGGGCGACGAACGCTCGCATGGCGTCGTGGTCCTTCCGTCCGCCTCGCTCTTCCACGCCGCTCGCGACGTCGACCCCGAACGGCCGGACGGTATCGACCGCGTTCGCGACGTTTTCGGGGGTGAGCCCGCCCGCGAGGATCACTGGCACCCTACTACTCGCGACGACCTTTCGAGCGCGCTCCCAGTCGCCGGTCTCGCCGGTGCCGCCCGCACCCGCCGCGTCGAGCGAGTCCACGAGCAGGGCGTCGGCGGCCGCCGAGAACCGATCGACGTCGGCCCCGGCGTCGACCGCCGCGATCACTGGCGCGTCGATCGCCGTGCGGATCGCGTCGATTTCGTCCGGGTTCGTCGCGTGAACCTGAAGCGCGTCGGGTCGCACTTGCTCGACGAGCGAGACGGTCTCTTCGATCCCATCGAGCATCGTCACTACGACGCTCGTAACGAACGGCGGAACCGCCTCGACGAGTTCGCTCGCGTGTCCGGGAGGGACCTCCCGGGGGGAGTCAACTGGAACGTCGACGACGAACCCGACCGCGTCCGCACCGCCTTCGACGGCGACGGCGAGGTCCTCCTCGTCCGTGAGCCCGCAGACCTTCGCTCTGGTCGCTCCGGTCGCTTCGCTCATCGGACCTCTGCTTCCGGTTCGGGTTCGGGTTCGGTTTCGACTTCGGTTACAGCGGTCGCCGCCTCGCTCTCGACGTCGGTTTCGACGGGCTGGCGGAGGGTATCGAGGGTCCGGGCCGTAGCGCCCGACTCGATCGCCTCGCGGGCGCGTTCGACTCCCGCTTCGAGCGAGTCGGCGCGGTCGGCGACGTAGATCGCTGCCCCGGCGTTCGCGAGGACGACCTCGCGTTTCGCGCCCTCGATCTCGCCGGCGACGATCCCATCGACGGCCGCGGCGTTCTCGGCGGGCGTGCCCCCCGAAACGGCCTCGACGTCGTAGCGGTCGAGACCTAGATCGCTCGGCTCGATGGAATACTCCTCGACGGTCTCCCCACGGACTTCGGCGACGGTGGTCTCGTCGTGCAGTGCGATCTCGTCCATGCCCGAACCGTGTACCACGAGCGCGCGCTCGGTGTCGAGCCGGGCGAGCGCCCGGGCGCACACCGGGACTAACCCGGGGTCGTAGACGCCGACGACCTGTGCGTCCGCGCCCGCGGGATTGGTGAGGGGACCGAGCGCGTTGAAGATCGTGCGCATCCCCAACTCCTTTCGCGGCCCGATGACCGCCTTCATCGCCGGGTGGAACACCGGCGCGAGCATGAAGCCGATCCCTCGTTCCTCGATGGTTCGTTCGACGTCCGGAGGGGCGGCGTCGATCGTGACCTCTAATTCGTCGAGCACGTCGGCGCTACCCGACGCCGAGGAGACCGAGTAGTTGCCGTGTTTCGCGATTGCGACGCCCGCACCCGCCGCGACGATCGCCGCGGTCGTCGAGACGTTGATCGTATCGAAGGCGTCGCCGCCGGTGCCACAGGTATCTACCAAGGGACGCCTGTCGGGATCGATCGTCCGGGCGGCCCCGCGCATCCCGGCGGCAAACCCCGCGATTTCGGTTTCGGTTTCGCCCTTCGCGCGGAGTCCCGCGAGCAACGCGCCGATCTGTGCCTCCGTTGCCCCCTCGAACACCGCGTTCGCGGCCGCCCGTGCCTCCTCGAACGAGAGGTCCACGCCATCGGTCACCGCCTCGAT
>PXQR01000071.1 GCA_003021235.1 Halobacteriales archaeon QH_6_64_20
AACAAATGAACAGGAGGTTCTATACGATGTCGTCTTAGCTCAGTACAACGGTCTGTTCTTAAAGAGATCGCTGGAGCTCTAATCCTACCGGATAACATATGAACCGTGATAGAGTATTATTGAGTTGTCCGAAATGAGATGGAAGGTTCGCTTAATTGGAAGCGAAATCGGGTTAAAGTACCTTTCTAAGAGCTTCTCCAATGACCCAGAGATATTTGCTGAAGAAGACGAATTCTATATACAATGTTCCAAGTTTGAGCGGTTAAGTGAAGCTAGTGAAGTCAGAGCAGCCGCCAGGGAACTCGTCCGAACGATCCGTAGTTTCGGCGAGAAGGATTCCATTCGCGTTGAAAATTTAGAGGCGTCAGACGTTCACGAAACGTTAGACGACGGAACAAAACATATAGATGTCCAGCATGGAGACGATACGATACAAGTACGTAGTTCAACGCGTATCACTAAAGTTTACGAAGACGGACCTAAAGAAACAATTTTTCCTTCGGCTGATCGAACGTACGAACGGACTCAACAAGCGCTCGAAGACGAGAAAGTACAGGTGCTAGTTGGAATTCGAAGCAGAGGAAGCTCGTGGGTTAATCTCTATCGTATCTACGAATACGTTCAGGATAATATCGGTGGTGATAGAAACATCGTTGAACGAGGATGGTGGTCCAATGAACAAAAGGATCGCTTCAAGAGGACAGCTAACAGTAGGGAGGCGATCGGCAACGAGGCTCGGCATGGTACTGAGCGGATTCCACCACCCTCTGAGCCGATGTCCCACTACAGAGCGATTTATCTTGTTGACGAACTCGTTGAGAACTGGCTGCGTCACAGAAAGAACCTGTGACAAGCATTAATTTCGGCTACCCGAGATCGATCTCGTCGCACCCTTCGCCGGGACATCGAAGACCGATATCATCCATCAAGGACTCGATCTCGGGGTGCCCTACGAGCACATTTAGAGCTGTTATTGCTCCGTCGAACCGGCCTGTGAACCTGCGAGGCGTGTGCCTATCGGCTTCAGGCGTTCGAGCGCGTCGGCGTGCGCGACCCGATTCCCTACGAGACGCGCCCGGAGTACGCCTGCAAGCGACTCGCCGTCCGGACGGCGAACCGTTTTGTCGCCGGGCGCGCCACTTCGCACATGGCCTCGACGGATGGAGAACGATCGGATGTCGAGACGGTAGGACTGGATCACGTTGCGATCCGGGTGACGGACCTCGATCGCGCCCTCGAATTCTACAGCGATCTCTTAGGAATGACCGTTCGGGACCGCGAGAAGTTCGAAGACGATGAACTGCCCTTCGTCGCCTGCGTCGCCGGGAGCCAGCACCTCCACGTCGTGCCCGTCGATCGGGAGGAAATCGACGTCGGCGGCGAGCACGTCTGCCTCCTGCTCCGGTCGAACGACACCGATACCCAGGACGCGATCGACGACCTGCTCGATAGCCTTCGGGAGGAAGGCGTCGCAGTCGAGGAGGGCGAGCCGATCGAACGTCTCGGTGCCTACGGCCGGGACTGGGCGGCGTACGTCCGCGATCCCGACGGCCGACGCGTGGAACTGAAGTTCCACTGAGATCGCTAATGTGTCGATGGCGAGAGGAGGTCGAGCGGCCCGTCGTGTTCCAGTCCCGTAGCGTCGGTGTCCGGTCGTACCGAGCACGAGAAACGGCGGTTAGTCCTCGGCTTTCAAGCTGTGTTCGACGAGGAGTCGGTCGACGACTGTCGCAGTCTCGGCCATCGCTCGCTCGATCGCTTCGGGCGACTTGTACGCTTCGGGCGACTCGTCTAAGGTGTCTTCCGTAACGCTCGTCGAGTAGATCCCGTCCATCAGTTCCTCGTAATCGTCGATCGATAGCTCCTCGAACGCCTGCGTGCGGCTCATCAGGCGGCCCGCGCCGTGGGGCGACGAACGGTTCCACTCGTCGTTTCCCTTCCCCTCGATGACGATCGAGCCGTGTTGCATCGTAAACGGGATGACCGCGCGTTCGCCCTCGTGGACCCGAGTCGCGCCCTTCCGGATCACCCCGTCGTCGAAGTCGATGACGTTGTGCGGCGAATCGAGGACATCGATCGGAGCGTCGGGGAGGCCGAGCGCCTCACAGGCGAGTTCGACCATCCGCCGGCGGTTCGTCGCGGCGTACTGCTGACAGAAGAGCATATCGACGAAGTAGCCATGCGCCTCCGATCCGTCGAGATACGCGAGTTCCTCGTCGGCTCCGTCGTCACCGCTACCGCTATCGCCGCTACGGTTCGGAATCGCCCGCTTGAGCCGGGCGAACGTCTCGTCGATCGCCTCGCCCTCGAAGTCGGTACGGATCTTCTCCTTGCGCATGAACGACTGGCCTTTGCCGCCCTGGAGCCACAACAGTAGGTCCTCGTCCGAAGTGGCATCGGGGTCGAATTCGAGGTAGGGACCGTACCCCGCTGCGACGAGCTCGTCGACCGCCTCGCGTGCTCGTTCGGCTCGTCGGTTCTCGACGGCACGCTCCTGCCAGTAGTTCGCGACGGTCAGTCCGAGACCCCGGGACCCCGAGTGGAGCACGAGTCGGAGGTCGCCGTCCCGTTCCGAGCGGGCGATCTCGACGAAGTGGTTGCCGCCCCCGAGCGTGCCGGCCGACGCGATCGCGCGATTGATATCGTAGCCGACCCTCTCACAGAGCGCTTTGAAGTAATCGAGATCGTACTCGCCATTGGGAGTATGCTCGGCCAGGTCGATCTCGCGGTCCGAGCGTTCAGCGTAGGCGGCGTTGAACCGCTCGAACCGGTCGTTGACGACCTCCCAGGGGAATTCGTTGCCGACGTGCATCGCGCCCTCGAAGTCGTGTACTGCGCGGCCGAACGGGACGGCTTCCCGGACCCGTTCGTCGGCGTCTTCGTACGCCATCGGCAACTCTTCTACTCCCAAACTAGCTGAAGAGACTCCACAGCCGATGTCGACACCGACCGTATTGGGAACCACGCGCTCGCCGAGCGCCATCGTGAAGCCGATGACGGCACCGGACCCCGGATGTCCGTCTGCCATCACTTTCACGGGGTTTCGGAACGCCTCATGATCTACGATCTGTTGAACCTGTTCGACGAAACGTTCGTCGAACATGTCCGGTTCTCCCATCACTGTCGCAGTCGTGTGCTTACCCTCGATCTCGAACATCGCTATTTACCTTCCCTTTGAGGTCTCGATATGTGTTATAGTTCTCCGTTGCCCACTTGTACTCGAATCCGTCGGGTGATTCGCCCATCCATTCAAGCAAATCGTACGTATCATCGCTTCCGAATACGATGTTAGAGTTGTATGAATCAAATCGCGGATCGAAACCGATACGCCGGAACAGGTCGATAAGGTAGTCCGGTCGGTGACTTTCATTGGATGACTTGATGAAGGCATAGCCTCCGAAACGGTGGGTACCTGTCATGACTAATCCTCCATCACCCACGTACCACATCTTCGCCATTCCGGGAGATATCGTCCCGTATCAGGGTCACGTTTGGACATCACTCACCACCTCCAGTGTGACCCGGATCGGCTCGGTGAACGCTTCGTGATCCACGATCCGCTGGACCTGCTCGACGAACGTCTCGTCGAACAGCTCGCGCTCGCCCATTACCGTCGCCGTCGTGTGTCCGCCTTCTATCTCGAACATCGGTATGTCACTCTCCGTTTCGCGTCCCGTATCGCGGCTACTCCGCGCGCTCGTAATTTGTAATCGAGGTCGGACCCGTGACTTCCCGTTCCATCGAGAAGGCTCAGGGATACGGGAGTTCCCGATGCGATGGACGAGGATCTGCAACGATACGATACTGTCGGTAGATGTAGCCGGCCGACCCGGGAGGCGGGAAAACGATCAGTTACCAGCACGGGACTGACGATCGTCGAGCCGGGCGGTACACCAAGGGCAGAAGTCGAGGTCCAACTCGGCGTCCATGTCGTGTCCGCAGTGTGGACACCGGCCGCCGGAAATCGCTTCGGCCCGACGGTTCCCGAGCGCGGCGAGGCGATAGGCGTCGGCGACGCTGCAAACGACGATCCCGAACAGCGCGAGCGTCGCCGCCGTCGGCAGTGCCTGGCTCGCCGCGACCACCGCATCGAGGGTGAGGTCGCTCTCGGTCGGTGGGATCGCGGCGGTCGGTATCACAAAGGAGACCGTTGCGATCACCAGCCCGAACCACAACAGGCCACGAACCCACTCGCGGAGGTAGACGTGGCCGAGCCCCGGGTAGACGGCCGACAATAGCACGGCCAGCCACGGACGCTTGCGTCCGGTTCGACGTGTCACGGTCCTCTCTGTCCTCACGGTAGATCGGAAGGCCTCTTTAAGCCTTGGGGCGTGTGATGGGGACAATGGAGGTAACGGGCGACGAACTGGCTGGTGTGACCGACCTGTTCGGCGCGCTCACGCCGGCGGAACTCCGTCGAGCGATCGACGAACTGGCGTTCAAACGCGGTGAAGAAACGCCGAACGTACCCTCAGCCATCGAGGCCGCGATCGAGGACTACCGACTCGTCGCGGTCGCCGTCGATAACGGCCGGGACGTATCCGATTCCGAAGACGACCGATCGGAACCCAAGGATCGGGGAGAGAGACGGCCAACCGGCGACGACTCGGCGCGTGACGATCGACTCCTAGTGCCGGGACCGACCGCGTTCCCGACGCTCCCGGCCGGCGCGACGGACTTACCGCACATCCTCGCGATCGACGAGCGTGAGATGGATCGCGACCGGCTCGAGGAAAGCGCCGAGCGACGCTTCCGCACCGATGCGGCCCGAGCGGTCGCCGACGGGGACCGAACGGAAGCCGAGCGACTGCTCGACGTCAGTTACGACCTCGAATCGTGGGGCGCGCTCGACCTCGCGGACGTGAGGGATCGCCTCGATGCGGCGGCGGACGAATAGGACGGACGAACGGACACCGAAGCGGCGAAACCGGAATCGTCAAACGCCGCCTCACGGAACGCCGCCTCACGAGGGTCGGCGGTCCAGGGATCGCCTCGCGGAGCATCGAGCACCGGATCGCGGGAACACCGGCCTCACGCCCTGGCGGTAACGTACAGTGCCATCGGCCCGCAGGTCACGAGGGCGAACCAGTAGCTCGTCGCCCGGTAGGCGATCGCCAGCGCGGCCGCCGGACCGGCGGCGATCGGGGTGAGGGCGACGACCAGCGCGACGAGGGCAGCTTCGACGCCGCCGAGTCCCCCGGGAGTAGGGGTGATCCCGGCGAGCGAACTCGCGGGGACGAGAAACACCACTAAGAGGGGATCGAGCGGGAGCGAGAGCGCGAGCGCCGCGAAGTACAGCGGCAGAGCGAAAAACACCCAGCCGATGTACGAGAAGCTGACCGCGACCAGCAGATCGCGTGGGTCCGAGGCGATGCGGCCCAACTGGCCGTAAAAGCCGTCGATCCGTTCACGGATGCCTTCGGTGTCGATCCGCTCGGTGCGCCGGACGACCGGCCCCGTTACCCGAACGACGGCGTTCTCGATGAACTCGCGTCGGTACCATCCGACGACGACGACCGCGGGTACGCCGACGGCGATCGCGGCGAGGCCGGCGACGAGCGGCCGCGTTCCCGGTGGTACCTCCCCGGTGGCGACGAGCGCCGCGAGCCCGAGGCCGGCAAAGGTGAAAAACGGAAACAGGTTGAGCAGGTCGGCGGTCGAGACGCTCGCGAGCGACTGTTCGTAGCTCGCCTCGGTGTCGGTCGCGAGCACGTAGGCGATGAAGGGCTCGCCGCCGGCCTGGCCGAAGGGCGTCGTGTAGTTCGCAAACGTTGCCGCGAAGAAGGTCGGCACTAATCGGCGATAGGACACCGAGATGGCTCCTGCGGTGAGCACGACGTCCCACGTCTTCGTCCAGGCGAGCAAGTACAGAAGCGTCGAAGCGCACGCGACGGCCACCCATAGCGGATCGGCGTCGGCGAGCGCACGGGTAATCCGCTCCCAGCCGACGACCGATCCGAGCAAGTAGAGCAACACGCCGGCGACGGCGAACCCGACGACGGCCTTCGCGAGTGTGCGCCGGTCGAATGTCGGGGAGCCGGCGTCCGATTCGGATCCGGGATCGGACGTTGAGTCGGCCGGGGCGGAGGCCTCGCCGGACACGCTATCGGCCCTCGCTGTGGGGACGATCGATCCCGGTCATGTCGGAGCCGAGAGCGTGTCGGTCATGGGGGTTTCGCTTGCGCGCGTCGGACGCTTACGAGTGAGGTACGGGGAGTTCGATGAGGCGGGAAGAAGGGAGATGAAGCGCGGATACGCCCCTTACCGCTCGAACGACCTTTCGACCCCCGTGTCTCACTGCGCCGTTTTCAATCACCGAAGTCGCTCGTCGGTAGCTAAAGGGCTTCCCGGCGAAGAGAGGGTGAGGGAAACACATGTACGCAGTGTGCTTCAGCGACGGGGAACACGAGACGTTCCGGTGTCTCAGCTGTGACAAGACGTTCGTCTCGAAACCGGCTATCGGGCGTCACTTCGACCGGGCCCCCTCGCACGGGGAAGTCACGATCACCGCCGCCGACATCGAGACGGAGGGAGACCGCTCCGACGGCGAGGCGGTCTCCCGGGGAGTCGCGCGACGACGGTTGCTCGACCGCCTGACCCGCGATGAAGCGGATTTCGACGTCGAGACCGACGAGACGGGAACTAACGACGGCGGCGATACTGACGACACCAACGGTATCGACGGCATCGACGGCACCGGCGACCGCGCTCGGAGCGCCGACTCCACCGGAGAGGACGTCGAACCGGACGGCGAACGACCGCGATGAGGGCTGGCGTCCGTTCTCCGACGCCGTTTCCCATACTCCGATACGAGCACGGCCGCCCCGGGATGGGGCGACGATTGGTCGGGTTTCACCGGTGTATGCGATCGCTCCCGTGCATGGTCGGTCCGCTCTCGCTCGTCCGGCCGTGGCGCTCACGACCGTACCACCGAGTAGATGAGCGCCAGTAAGCCGAGCAGGAGAACGACCCCTTCGACGGTCTGTAACGAGAGCACCTCCCGTCCCGAGAGTTCGTACGTGCGCGCGATACCGAGCTGGTAGACCGCAGCGATCACCTCGCCGGTCGTCACGAGGCCGAAGCCGACGCCGGCCACCCACAGCGAGCGCTTGTCCTCCCGGCGATACGCGAGGTAGCTGAGTACCGTCATCGCCCCGCCGAGCAACAACACGAGCACGCTCGACGCCACGAACGTCCAGAACTCGGGTGGTTGTGCCATGGATACTCTCAGTACGGTTCGCTTTCGTCGGCGTCTCCGTTCGGGCGGCCGGGCCGTTCGCGCGACGCGTCCGACGACCCTGAGCCGGTCTCCAAGTCCCCCCAGAGCGCGCCGAAGCGATCGACGAGGTCGCGCTTTAATTCCACGTCGACGGTGAAGCGCTCGAATTCGACCGCGAAGCGGACCCCCTCGAAGTTGGTCGCGTAGACGCTGTAGTGATTGCCCGACGGATCGATCCGGAGCTCCTCCTCTAAGAGGTCGTGTTCGACCAGCGCTTCTACGCGCCGGTAGATCGTCGGCAGGGAAGTATCACAGACCTCCGCGAGCTCGCTCGCCGATCGGGGTTCGCGTTCGGCACGACGAGGATCCGACGGGCGTGGTCACTACAGAGCACGTCGAAGAGCGCTTCGGGTTGCCACTGCTTGCTCACCGTATCCCGTAGCGACGCCGCCGATACGTATAATCGTAGCCTTGTGTGTTCCTGCTCGATAGGGGTGTTTTCATGGCGTGAAGACGCTGATCGGGGTTTACATAGATGGCCCGAAACGAACTACGTATGGCACAGATAGGACCGACCCTCTTCGGGTTCGTCGCGAGCCTGATCGTCGTCTCGATCGCCACCTACGCGAGTACGGCCGTGCTCACCGACGCGAGCAGTTACGGCTACTCGCTCGTCACCGCGTTGCTTACGTCGATCGTCTGGTTCGGCGTGACGTACTTCACCGGCGGTACGTTCGTCGTCGCCGGCCCGATCCTCGCGATCATAGCGTACGTCGCGGTCGTCAACTGGCGGTATCCCGGCGGCTGGGGACGTGCGGGTGCCATCACGGTCGTCACCTGGATCGCGACGTTCGTGATCCTCTACGTCCTCGCCGTGCTCGGGTTCAGTTCCTTTGAGGCGCTCGGCGTTCCTCCGGGAATATAATCGCTCGGCTCGATCGTCGCTCGGATCGCGAGAACCGCTCGAAACCGACGTACGCGAACGGACTGACTTCTTATCGAGGGACGAACGGACCAATTAAGAGTACCGAACGCGTAGGCCAACCATGGATCTCTCGGGGGTGATCGACCACGAGGCGAGCGCCGTCACGGACGAAGAGCGCCAGGCGGCCGTGCTCGCACCCGTGATCGAGCGCCCCGACGGCCCGTCCCTGCTGTTTACGAAGCGGGCCGACCACCTCGGCGAACACGCCGGGCAGATGAGCTTTCCCGGCGGCGGGCGCGAGCCGTCCGACGAGGACTTAGCGGCGACCGCGCTCCGGGAGGCACACGAAGAGATCGGCCTCGAACCCGACGAGGTAGATATCGTCGGTCGGCTCGACGACATCCACACCGTAACGCGCTATGGCGTCCGACCGTTCGTCGCGCGGGTTCCTAACCGCAAGTACGTCCCCGACGAGCGCGAAGTCGCCGAGATCGCCGTGCTCCCGATCGCAGGGCTCACCGACCCGACGAACTACGAGTCCGAACGCCGCGATCACCCCCATTACGGGGACATCCGACTGCACTTCTTCCGTGTGGACGGGTACACCGTCTGGGGCGCAACGGCGCGGATCCTCGTCCAGTTCCTGGAACTCGTCACCAACTGGGAGCCGCCCGCCGACGTCGATCGCGTCGTCGATCCCGACGCCGACTTCCCGGTGTGAGTGCGCGCGGGACCCAGTAGGGGAACTCGTCGGGAACCCCACGGCGAGGAGACCCAGGATCGGAAGCGATAGGACTTTGAGCGGGCCGGCGATACCCGGGTTATGGTCGCACAGACGATGGGTCGCGTTCCGCGTCCTTAACGAACCGTTTTCGAGGGTGGAGATCACGATGGAGAGGAGACATGCTACGTAGCGAGGGCGGCGTATCGATCGCACGAACGGGTCTCGACGGCGTCGCGCTCAAGCCGACCGAGTGTGACGTCGGCCGGGGTGTCGATCTCGACTGCGATGTTCTGACGATCGACTACGAGGGCCGGGCGAACCTGCCGAGCGCCGAGACGCTTCGCGCGCTTGCGAGCGGCGAGGGAAAACTACAGGTCACGACGCCGATCCGCGCCGACGGGTTCGATCCGCTCGGCGACGACTCGCTCTCGCGTTCGCTTCCGAGCGCAGCGAGACGGGTGCTCGTCGCCGGCCACTCGGCGTACCTCTCGGAAGCCGAACGCACCCGGCAGGTCGCCCCGCGACTGCGGGCGGCCCGCGAGCGGGCCCCCGACGCGTGGGTCGGCACCGATGGGATCGAGCGGGTGGCGCTCGCTACCGGCGGAACGCAGTTCGACCTCCTCTCGCGAACGACGCTCGACGACGTGCGCTCATTGCGCGACGCCGGGTTCGAGGGGCCGATTGCGGTCTACGCGCCGACCGTGTTGACCGCCGACGATAACGAGATTCTCGACGCCGTCGGCGAGTACGTCGCGCGCCGAAAGCCGGTCGCCCGGGCGCTCCCCGAGGGGGCGGCCACCGGCCGGCAGGCGACCGGCCGCGGCCGAACGGTGCTACTGGCGGCGAGCGACGATTACGCGCTCTGTGGCACTGCCCAAGACGTCCGCGAGCAGGTCGCAGAACTCGAAGCGGCGGGCGTCGATTCCGTGATCGGCTATCCGGCCCGAGGGATCGAGGAGTTCCTCGGCTGACTCTTAAGAGTCGCGCGAGCACAGTGGGGTCTCGAAACCCATCGAGAACCCACGAATCGAAGAAGAGGTTCTCGTCGTCGAAAAGCTCATACCGTACGGTTCCCATCAGCTAGTAGACACGATCCCGCGGATGAGACGAACCGACGCGAGCGTCGAGACCGCGACTCGACTGTGCTGTATGCAGTGCTATCCGTAGTGGTCCTTGCAGTTCTCGCCGCGATCATGGGGTATAGCGCGGTGTTACTCGGCGTCTCACGGCGATCGGCTCTCGCCTCGATCCTCGCTGTCGGTAGCGCATTCGTAGTATGGAAGTTCCTCGAAATCGTCATCGCTCGCTTCTCGCTGCCGGACGCGGTGCTTCCACTCGCCGCGGGGCCCGGCCTACTCGCTCTCGGTGCATGGTCGATCCTCACGGGGAGGTCGCCGATCCTTATTGTCTTCGCGGTCCTCGTCGGTAGTTGGGCGACGTACGATGCCGTCCGGTCGCTTCGATCGAGAAAGCCAGGTGTAGCGAGTAAGTGAAACAGGACCTGGAAGGAAACAATCGCCGGCAGTGCGACGAATAGATGGGCATTACTGCTCGATGATGCTCTCCTCGATCGCCTCGCCGAAGTGACGCGCCCCTGCCTCGTAGAAAACGAGCACCTCGTCGCCGGCTTCGAGGTCCGTGACCGCCGTTCGACCGTCGCGAGTGGCGACCTTGATCGTCTCCGCGTTCTGTAGCAAGGTCTCGATACGGTCGGGGGCCGCTCTCTCGTTTCCGGTCTCCTGGTCGCTTCCCGTTTCGGAGTCGGCGTCGCCAGCGTCGCCGGCGTCGTCAACGTCGACCTCGGCTTCGACGCGGAACATCGGCCGGCGCTCGATCTTCGCGCGCCCGACGATCGACTCCCTGGTGTTGCCCTCTACGTTCACTACCTGGATCTCGTCGCCGCTTTCCAGTTCGGCGAGGTACTTCGTTCCGCCGTCGGGTCCACGGACGTAGGCATGCACCGCACCGGCGTTCACCCGGAACGGTCGGGCGGCGACGTAGGGCGACTCCGCGGTCTCGGCGTGAACGAAAAACAGGCCCCGGGACATCGAGCCGACCAACATTCCCTCGTCGCCGTCGAGCAACGAGCCGGTATCGACACAGACCCGATCGGCCGACCCGACCTGCTCGACGGCGGTGACCGTCGCCCAGCGGAGGTCGAGGGTCTCGCGGGACGCGTCGTCGCGGACGGCGACGGTCTCCCTGATTTCGTCGGGATCACCCGAGTCGAGCAGAACGCCGTCGGCACCGCTCTCCAACGTTTCGAAGGCCGTCCTCGCCTCCTCGGCGCTCTCGACGCCGGCGATCAGCGTCGTCTCCTCGCCGATGCGGGCGATCAGGTTCTCCAAGGGAATGATCGTCCAGTCCTCGCCGACGACGACCGTGAACTCCGTCTCGGCGGCGGCCTCCTCGGCGAAGCGCTCGTACTCCGGGTCGAGCACGCGGACGTACGCGCCGTTCGCCTCGCCGCCGCGCTCACGAAGCGTCGAGAGGTCCGCCGAACCGGCGAAGTCGGGCGGGAAATCCACCGTCCCGTCGCCCTCCCCCTCTTTCCCGACGAAGACGGCGTCGGGGTCGTTTTCCTCGATACTCTCGGCGTCGGCGTCGATCACGTCGCCGTCATTCGCGTCGTCGAAGGCGGCGACGCTTACTGCACCGAGTTCGCGAACCCTGGACACGTCGCGCCGGTCGACGAGCACCCAGTCGACGCCGGCTTCGAGCCCAGCCGTGATACGTTTCCTTCTCGTCTCCCAGTCGCCAACGGTATCGTCGGCTTTGAGCCAGACCGAACGGGTCATACCCGACGCTCGCCGGGACCGTTGGTAAACGTGGCGAAACCCCCGAAAACTCCACGCCGAGCGTGCGGCCGGCCGAAGCGGAGTTACTGCAAGGAAGACGGCCCGAAAGCGGCCGGCTCAGGAGTACGACCGACCGGCGACTACCTCGCCGTCGGGAGCCTCGACGATCACTCGGTCGCCGTCGTTGTCGAGCACCGGGTAGAAGAAGTCCGCATAGAGCACCGAGTTCCGGCTGTCGCCGGTACCGGTGTAGACGCGGACGCTCTCGCCGGGATCGAGCTCGTACGGCGAGAAGGTGTACCCTTGGCCGATTCCGCCGAAGTCGATCACGTAGCCGTCGAGGTCGAGTGACTCGCTACCGGCGTTTTCGAGCACGACGAACTCCTCGACGGGATCGATCCGGGAGATCTCGAGGTCGCCACCGGACGCGGCGGTCGTCTCCGTAGCGGTCGGTGTGTCGATATCGGCCACGGTCGTATCGATCGTCGTCTCGACCCCGGTATCGGTCGTGGTCGCGTCGCTCACAGTCGTGGTCGTGTCGGTCGACGAAACGCTCGTCGTGGCCGTTTCCGTCCCGATCGGCGCTTCGGCGTCGATTACGGTCGTGGTCGGCTCGTCGGTCACGGTCGCGGTCGTAGCGGTCGGCGTCGAGGTGGTAGGCGGTGTCCGGGTGGTCGTTGACGTTACGGTAGCCGTGGTCGGAGTCGCAGTCGCGGTCACGGTCGTAGCCGTTCCGTTCGCTGTCGGCGATGTCGTCGGTGTCGCTGGTGTTGCGGTAGCTGTGGTCGTAGCGACCGGTGTCCGGGTAGTCGACGGCGCTGGCGTCGTGGTCGCCGTGCCGGTCGTCGTGGTCGGCGGGACGGCGGTCGTAGCCGTCCCCGTATCGGTCGCCGTCGTAGTCGTCGCGCTGGTGGTCGGCGTCGACACCGGTGTCCGAGTGG
>PXQR01000072.1 GCA_003021235.1 Halobacteriales archaeon QH_6_64_20
ATTCACGGTACTGGTATCGCTGATTCCCTTCCCCTGGCGAGCTAAGGTCAGCACGTCTTCGACGATCCGTTCCATCCGGTCGTGGGCGTGTTCGATCCTTTCGAAGTCCTCGTCGGCACCGGTGTCACGGGCTAGTTCGAGATAGCCTTCGGCGACGCCGAGCGGGTTCCGCAGATCGTGACTGAGAACGCTCGCGAACTGTTCCAAGCGCTCGTTCTGGCGTTCGAGTTCGCGCCGGCGGTCCGTTCGCTCGGTGATGTCCCGAACGACACAGACCAGCCCGCCGTTCTCCAGCGCAGTGAGAGTCAACTCCTGGGGGAACTGCGAGCCGTCACAGCGTGTGCCGGTCGCCTCCCCGCGCCACTGGCCGTCGCGTTCGAGAGCCGGCAGGACCTCCTCCTCGAAGGCCTGAATCTCCTCGTCGTCGTAACACATGTGCCAGTGTTCGCCGACGAATGCCTCGGGATCGTCGTAGCCGTACACGTCGGCGTGGGCCTCGTTGGCGTAGGTGTAGCGGCCATCGCCGTCGAGGATCGCAATTCCCTCCATCGAAGCAGCCATCGCCGTCGAGCGCCCTTCGAGTTCCGCCTCGCGCTCCTTTCGCTCAGTAACGTCGCGTGCGGCAGTAACGGTGGCTCGCTTCCCGTTTACTTTCGCCGGGAGCGGAACCGTACGGGCTTCGAACCACTTGGAGCCCGCCGGTGTATCGAGTTCGTAATCGAGCGTCTGTAGCCGGTCGGTTTCGATCGCCGTCTGCACCACTGACAGGAATTCGTCGGCTTTTTTCGGCTCGAAGAGATCGTGAACTGTGTTTCCAACGATTTCAGTAGGGTCAATGGCGAGCAAGTCCTCGTTGGCCGGACTCGCAAGCACCTCGTTGTACCGGCCGTCTTCGTCGATGAGAAAGGCGATATCAGGAAACGCCTTCGTGAGCGCATCCAGCCGTTGTTCGTTCTCCCTGCGCTCGGTGATGTCGCGACCCTCGGCGACGAGGAATTCGATATCGCCGTGATCGTTCCTAACGGGTGTTATCGAGGTGTCGATCGTCATCGTATCCTCGCCACTGCCGACCGCCGTCTCGAACCGGACGAACTCGCCGGCCGCCGCCCGCTCGACGGCCTCTTTCACACGCTCGCGCGTCCCCTCGGCGACCTCCAGCGGAGGTAACTCCCAGAAGGTCCGCCCGAGAACGTCCGCCCGGTCATTGCCGGCGAACTCCAGAGCGGTGTCATTGATCTCGACGATGGTCCCGTCGGGCCCCAGCAGTCCGGTGAGTTGGAACGTGTTGTTGAACACGGCATCGAATCGCCGTTCGCGCTCCGCGCGTTCGGTGACGTCACGGATGATTGCTATCAGCCGGTCTTCGCCGCCGATCGTGCTCCGCTTGAGCGAGACTTCGACCCAGACAGTGGTTCCGTCCTTCCGTTCGACGAGCCAGTCGAACTGCTGTGGCTTGCCGTCCAGCGCCCGTTGCATCCTTTCGATCGCCTGCTCGTGGCTGAAGTCGGGATCGTCGGCATAGATCGCGTCGATCGACGTCCCTTCGAGTTCCTCGACGGGGTAGCCCAGTATCTCGGCTCCCCGCTCGTTGATCTCGGCGATCTCCCTGGTTTCCGGGTCGTGGATAACGATGCCGTCCTCGGCCTGTTCGAAGATCTCCCGATAGTCCGCGAGCGCCCGTTCGCGCTCGGCTTGGCGGCGGTGGCCCCGCGCGACGGCGATGCCGACCACGGCTCCACTGAGTACTCCGGCGGTCAGCGACGTTGAGACCGCGAACTCCGGTTCGACCGGGGCACCGCTAACGAACGCCTGGAAGCGAAACCAGACGTTCATGGTGACGAACAGTCCGAACCCGGCGAGCGTCCAGAGGGCGACGGTGCGTGCTTTCGTCTTCGAGAGGGGCGTCGTCGTGAAGTAACGGTAGCCGACGACGAACAACACACCGGCCAGGACGAGCGCGAACGCGCCTTGAAACAGGGCACTGACGAGCGGGTCGTCCGAAACGAAACCGATGAACAGCAGCGTCGTTCCCGCAGCGATGACGGCCAAAAGCGGGAGGAACCAGCGTGAGAGAATCGGTCGAGGAGTGGCCGTGCTGTCAGTATCGTACCGTTCGGATCCGTTCATCGGTAGTTACTCCCTGTCGATCGCTGGGAGGGTATTTCGTTCTCGCTCGCCCGAGTGCCGGTCCGACAGGGATCGATCATTGCTATTTAGACTGTATAGCGTCGTCATTCCTAATATATCTACGTCAAACCACTCGAAACAAATCCGGACTCGGGCGTTCCGATCGCGTCCGTCCCGATCGAATCCGTTCCGTTCCTGCATACCGGTCACGGAAACGGAAACTGCCAGTTTCCCTACGGAGAGCAACGGTTTGGAGCAGGGGAGAGAACGCGGCCTCACCACGATGACATCGAGTCGAAAAGCCGTTGCCCTCTCGTCGCGTGTCAGCACCGAGGGTTCCGGGAACCGAGATCGTGGACCTCGCCTTGGCTCGACAGGAACTGGAGACCCCGCCGTATCGTTTCGGATACTCTAAAGACCCGATTAACACAGCAGCTCGTCGAACCTCCGTTACGCGGTCACACCGCCTGCTCCCCTTTCCATCGACCTCAGCAAACGAATCGGCCCGAACCGCCCGCGGGAGGTGATCGTTTATTAGCGTCGGCGCGCAAACCCGCTACGCATGAGCCAACAGATCGCCGAAGCACACGAGCACCACATCGACGGTGAATGGACCGCCGGTGAGAGCGAGGAGACCTTCGAGAGCATCAATCCCGCGACGGGCGAGACGCTCGGGGAGTTCCGGCGCGCGACCGAAGCCGAGGTCGAGCGGGCGGTCGAGGCTGCCAACGAGGCCACGGAAGAATGGCGCGCGCTGTCCTATGTCGACCGGGCGGAGTACCTCTGGGAGATCTACCACGAACTGCGCGAGCGCACCGACGAGTTAGGGGAGATAGTAACGAAGGAATGCGGCAAGGAGATTTCGGAGGGCAGAGCCGATGTCGTCGAAGCCTATCACATGGTCGAGTGGGCCGCGGGCAACGCTCGTCACCCCCACGGTGACGTCGTTCCCAGCGAGATCGCCGAAAAGGACGCCTCCATGCGCCGGAAACCCCGCGGCGTGGTGGGGTGTATCACGCCCTGGAATTTTCCTGTGGCGATCCCCTTCTGGCACATGGCCGTCACGTTAGTCGAGGGCAATACTGTAGTTTGGAAACCCGCCGAACAGACCCCCTGGTGTGGGCAGATCGTCGCCGAGATGTTCGAGGAAGCCGACATCCCCGACGGCGTCTTCAATCTCGTCCAGGGCCACGGCGACGCCGGCTCGGCGATCGTCGATTCGCCCGGCGTCGACACGGTTCTGTTCACCGGGTCGGCGGAGGTCGGCCACGAAATCGCCGGGGCGGTCGGTGGCGAGGCAGGCAAACTCGCCGCCTGTGAGATGGGCGGCAAAAACGGGATCGTGATCACCGACGAGGCCGACATGGACATCGCAGTGCATTCGGCGGTCATGTCGAGTTTCAAGACGACGGGGCAACGCTGTGTCTCCTCCGAGCGGCTGATCGTCCACGAGGACAGGTACGAGGAGTTCAAAGACCGGTTCGTCGAGATCGCCCAGCAGGTGTCGGTCGGCGATCCCTTGGAGGAAGACACGTTCATGGGGCCGCTCGCCGACCCCGATCAGGTCGAGAAGGTGCAGGACTACAACGACCTCGCGCGCGAGGAGGGCGTCGACGTGCTCGTCGACCGAGCCGAACTGAGCGACGAGGAGGTCCCCGAGGGCCACGAGGAAGGCCTCTGGATGGGGCCGTTCGTCTACGAGACCGACTACGACTCCGGGATGCGAGTTACCCAGGAGGAGGCCTTCGGCCCGCATGTCGCGCTGATCCCCTATTCGGGGGACATCGAGGACGGAATCGAGATTCACAACGACACTGACTACGGGCTGGCCGGCGCGGTCGTCAGCGAGGACTACCGGCAGATCAACCAGTTCCGTGATCACGCCGAGGTCGGCCTCGCGTACGCGAACCTGCCGTGTATCGGCGCGGAGATTCAACTGCCCTTCGGCGGCGTCAAGGCCTCGGGCAACGGCTATCCGAGCGCCCGGGAGGTCATCGAGGCCGTCACCGAACGCACCGCCTGGACCTTGAACAACTCCAAAGACATCCAGATGGCCCAGGGGCTCTCGGCGGACATCATGACGAACGAAGAGTAAGCCCGACTCGTCGCGCTCGCCGCTATCCCGCCCCGAAGCGCGAGCGAATCGACCGACAGCGTACGGTAGCCGGCAGTCGATCGTTCGCTCACTCGGTCGCCGGACGGGGCCGTGCTCGCGCCGCGATCGGGACGACCGCGAGCGCTCCCATCAGGAGGCCGGTCAGGCCGTACGTCCCGCCCAAACCGACCCAGCCGACGGGCGGCCCGGACGGTCGCCGATCAGGAAGCCGAGCGCCCGGTTCGCTTCGAGAGGGCCGTACCGATCTCGGGGCTCCAGTACAACAGCGCGATCGTCACCAGGAAGACGAGCGTCGAGACGTCCCAGGACAGCCAGGCGACCGCGCTAAACGTCGACGCCCCGAGGAGCGGGACGAGAAGCGAGAACGTACACCCGACACAGGAGACGAGGCCGAACACCCCCGACAGCACACCCTTAGTAGCGTCGAGCAACCGTGCGTAGAGGAGATACGTGAAGGCGAGATAGCCGGCGAGCTTGAACGGAACGACGACCGCCTGGAGTAGCGAGTTGCGGAACACGACGATCGGGCCCCAGCCCGGGAGCACCCAGGAGACCCGAAAGTCCGTGCCCGGACCGAGCGGGGTAACGAATCCGGGCCGGAGGAGGCCGCCGAGATACAGAAGGGCCAGCAGGTACGCGCCGGCACCCGCGAGCGCGAGCGCACGGACGCGTCGCCCGCGGCGCGGCAGCGACGTCCGCGAGACCGCAAGCAGGCCGACGTTGATCCAGACGAACGGATAGATCGCGTAGCGCGGCTCGGTGATCGTCGTCGAGGACGCCAACAAATAGACCAGCACCACGAGCAACTCCGCACCCACGACCGCGCCCCAGACGAGTACGTCCTCGATCGTAACGTCGAGCCGGTCGCCGAGCGCGTGAAGGCGGGTCGTCGTCGTACTCATTCGTCCTCACTCGGAGTTCGGATGAGTACGATACGGCCACGGATCGCATAAGAGTTGGCTACTCGATGTACGCCGTGAGCACACACAGGTTCGGGGGCGGACTTACACTGACCGCTCTCGAACGGAACCAGGATCGATCCGACGACCGCCCGCTCGAAGCACGAGACAGCTTCGAAACGAGAACGGACGACCGGCCGGGAACGAATCGATCACCTCTGCACGAAGTACGTACACAGTTGCTACAGTTGAGTTCGGAACCGGTGAGTTGCGCGAACTCAACCGCCGAACTCGTCTTCGGTCACTCGTACGACGAGGGTTTCATCGACCTCCCGGAGGTCGTACTCGGGAATCCCCTGCCGAGAGCCGTCGGCGTCCGTATCCCGGCGGACGACGTACATCGGTTCGGTCAGCGCACCCTCGGAAACACCGTAGACCGCGAGATACCGATCCGACTCTTCCGGCTCGATCGCGTCGTTTCGCACCCGCGTCGCGAGCGCTCGGGAGAGCCATTCGGCGTCGCTGACGCTCGGTTCGAGCACGAACGCCGCCCGTGCGAAGCGCGCGAGATACCAGTCGAGATCGTTGAGTAGCGAGACCGCTGCCCCGAGGCTCACGGTATCGAGCGCGACGGTGTTCCGAAAGAGCTCGTCGATAGCGTAGGTCGAAAGCGCGTTTCGAGCCGTTTCCCGGCTGAGGAGCTCGTAGCGTACCTCGACGTCCGCCTTGCCGACGATACAGACCCGTGTCACACCGTCTACTACGAGCCCCCACCCAAACCGGTTTCGTCGCCGACCCGTGCCGGCCCACATCGACCCGTATCGACCGCACTGATCCGCGCCGCCCCGTGTCGACCCACGCCGAACGCCGTCAATCGCGGCCGATCCCAGTCGCGGTGAGTGTCGGTCGCTCGATCCGGGCGTGTACCGGCGAACGGGGCGTTCGTTTGGCGGTCGTTCCCGCCGCCACACCTCATCTTTAATAGTTCCTAATGTCTTGTCCCAAGTATGCGCCTCTCAGAGACGCGGGACCGATTCGCCAGTGAACTGACCTTCCCGGTCGAACACGAGACCGTGATCGACACGCTCGGCGACACCGAACTCGACGCGCCTTATGGCGAACCCGAGTCCGTTTCGGACGTGCTCGAACGATCGAGTCAGACCGAATACCGATCGGCCGACGAGTTGTACGACACGCTCGTGACCTTCGTTGGCGACGCCTACATCGGGCGCAAGTTCTACGACGACCGCGGATCGAACGCCGACATCGATCACGAGGAGGTGTCCTTCTGATGAGCGTCACGATCGTTTCGGGGGTGCCGGGCGTCGGCAGTTCGCGGGTCTGTGAGGCCGCGCGCAGACAGTTGGACGATTCGTACGAACTCGTAAACTTCGGCGACGTGATGGTCGAAGAGGCCGTCGCGCGCGGAATCGCGACGAGCCGGGACGAACTCGCCTCGCTCCCCTTACACGACTATCGAGTGCTCCAGCGCCGGTCGGCCGAGGAGATCGACCGCCGCCGGCGCGAACACGGGAACTCGCTCGTCGTCGACACCCATCTCGCCGTTCGGACCGACCGGGGCTTTCTGCCCGGTCTGCCCGAAGTCGTCTTCAGCGAGCTCCGCCCGAACGCCTTCGTACTGATCGAGGCCGGGCCGGAGACGATCGTCGCCCGGCGCGAGGGAAGCGAAAGCCGCGAGTACCACGCGGACGACGAGTTCGCCGTCTCGTTTCACTCCCAGCTCAACAGAGCAGCCGCGATGAATCACGCCATTCGGGCCGCGGTCCCGATCACCCCGGTCTCGAACGAAGGCGATGTCGACGCCGCCGCCGCGAGGCTCGTCGAATGCGTCGAAGCCGCCGAGGGTCGCTAACCGGGGGCCGAAAAACCGATTGCGGCCCCTACTAATCGACTCGTCTCCGAGGAACCGAGCACCCGGAGCGTCGGCCGTCGAAAGCGGTCGGTGGCAACCGAGCGTCCTCAGAAGGTCGATAGGTCGCCGTCGATCACCCGGTCGGTGACATCGGCGACGTTCGCCAGTTCGCGGCCGGTGATTTCCCTTACTTCGGCTTCGACGTCGCCGATCGCCACGCCCGACTCGGTGACGACGTGAACGTCGGCGACGTGGGGATAATCGATCGGCTGGCCGATCTGGCTCAACAGCCGAACCCTGAGATCGCGGATCCCGCCGACCTCGCTCACGACGGTTTCGGCGATGTGTGGCGACAGGAGGTTGTAGATCTTCCCGATGTGATTGACCGGGTTCTTCCCTGAGGTGGCTTCCATCGACATCGAGCGATTAGGGGTGATGAGCCCGTTCGCCCGGTTACCCCGTCCCACGGAGCCGTCGTCGCCCTGTTCGGCCGAGGTGCCCGTCGTCGTGAGGTAGATCGAGCCTGCGTCGTAGTCGTCGGCGGTGTTCACGTGAATCGCGACCTCCCGGTCGGTGTACTCCCCGGCGAGGTCGGCGACGAACCCGTCTATCCTACTGATCGCGTCGTCGTACGCCCCCATGTCCGGAACGAACTCGTCGACGATCGCCGCGGCCACCGTGACGTCGATCCGGTCGTCCTCGCGTTTGCCCATGACCTTGATGTCGGGACCGAGTTCCGGATGCGTACTGCTATACTCGCCGTTGAGTCGGCGTTCGGTCTCCAGTACTATGCGCTCGGTCTCCGAGAGGGGCGCGTGGCCGACGCCGAAGCTCGTGTCGTTCGCCATCGCCACCGGTCGGGGGCCGTCGCCGCCGATGCCACGCGAGGCTCCGTTCCTGCTCTCGCTCCCGCTTCCGTTTCCGTTTCTGGTCCGGTTCCCGTTCTCGCTGTCGCCATTACCGCCGAAGACCCCTTGAAGATCGCCGCTTCCCTCGCCGAGGCGCACGTCGAGGACGATGTCGGCTCCGACGTCGAGTCGCGGGACGGCCTCGTCGAGGTACTCGCGGCCGGCCCGAAGGGCGATCGGTTCGGTCGGGATCGTCACGCCCTCGTACTCGGAGGTCGCCCGACCGACGAGAAGCAAGTAAATCGGCTCGGCGAGTTCGCCCCCGCCGAACTCCGGGCTCGCCGACCCGGCGACGAGTTGGGCCTCGTCGGTATTGTAATGGAGGATCTCCCCGACGCGATCGAGATACGCTCGAGAAAGCGCTCGCGAGACGCTTTCGGCGACCCCATCACAGATCGAATCGGGATGGCCGATTCCCTTCCGCTCGACGATCTCGACGGCCTGTTCTTCGATCGGCGGGCGATCGAGGGTTTCGACCCGCACGTTCCGTTCGGTCATGGCTTCCTTACGGCCCCCATCGGTTCTATAACTTGCGGAAACTTTCCACTCACTGCTGATTACTCGTGGGTATTGCTTTCCGTTGTCGGGTGTCGCCGGATCGCCGGCCGCTCGTCGGCTTCGTTAGCGACTCTCCGATGCGTCCGATCCGTCCGATTCGGTCGGTTCGTCCGAGTCGTCCGGCCCGTCGGCCCCGTCCAGGAGCATTCCGAGATAGGAGGTCCTGATCCCATCCGCGGGATCGAGGTCGAGGTCCCGTAGTATCCCGTATACGCGCTCGCGGGCCGCTTCGATCTCACCCTCGTCGGCCTCGAGTTCGACTTCGACGAACTCGCCGAGATCCTCCACTCGATCGCAAACGATCGTCCACTCCTCGTCGGTGGCGGTGTAGGTCGACCGTCGTTTCGGGACGGTCGCTGCGGGCGTAAATCCAAGTTCCGTGAGGATCCCGTGGACCGTCTCGGCGTCCCCGACCGCCGTTTCCGCCTCGTGGCGGGTCTTCGAATCGGCATCGACGAGCGGCCCTTTGTAGGTGATGACGGTCGTCTCCGCGCGGGTGCCGTCGGTTTCGAGGGTGCTCCCGGGTCCAGCGTTCTCGATTCCGTCTCCGTCGTCGGCTCCCGTCTCGACGGGCGTCTCGCGGCGGACCCGGAGGGCCTCGTCGGTTTCGGCGAACTCCCGGTGTGGAGCGTCGTAATAGGTGTCCTCCTGGCGGATCGTCCCCTGGAAGTCGGCGTCGAGCGCCGCTACCCGCTCGCGAACGGTCTCGTGATCGGCGCGAACCTTCACCTCGACTTCGTACATACTTCCTCGACGACCGGAAGCGGTGAAAGCGCGTCGCCGTCGGTCGCGGACGAACCGGGCGGCCGACGCGTCTCCCGGACTTGCTCACCGACGGCGAGGACCGGGTACGCGGGGACCAACAGCCCGGCTCGTGCCGCGGTGTCGGCGGGCCGACGCTACCTTTTTGAGACCGCTACCGTAAGCGAGCGTATGCTTTCGGTCCGGGCGCCGGCGACGAGTGCGAACCTCGGGAGCGGCTACGACGTCTTCGGGGTCGCGCTCTCGCGCCCGGCGGACGTCGTTCGGGTCTCCCGGGCCGAGCGGACCACCATCTCGGTCTCGGGTGTCGGCTCCCAGTACATCCCGGAGGACCCCGATCGCAACACCGTCGGCGCGGTCGCCGAAGCCTTAGAGGCCCCGGCACACATCGAGATCGACAAGGGGGTCCGGCCGGCCTCGGGGCTGGGGTCGTCGGCCGCGAGCGCGGCGGGCGCGGCGGTCGCGCTCAACGAACTCTACGATCGTGGCTACTCGAAGACCGAACTCGTCCCGATAGCCGCCGAAGGCGAAGCTATCGTTTCGGGCGTCGCACACGCCGACAACGTCGCCCCGTCGATCCTCGGCGGCTTTACGGTCGCCACGAGCGAGGGGGTCACGTGTGTCGACGCCCGCGTCCCGCTCGTCGCCTGCCTGCCGGAGATCGTCGTCTCGACGCGGGACGCTCGACGGGTGGTCCCCGAGGAGATGAGCATCGAACAGTCGGTCGAGACCGTCGGCCGGGCGGCGACGCTCGCGGTCGGAATGTGCCGGAGCGATCCCGGCCTGGTAGGCAGAGGTATGGACGACTCGGTGGTGACTCCTGCGAGAGCGTCGCTGATCGAGGGCTACGATCGGGTCCGCGAGGCGGCGCTCGCCGCGAGCGCGACCGGAGTCACCGTCAGCGGTGCCGGCCCAGCGGTCCTCGCCGCCTGCGGTGAAGGTGATCGCCAGCGGATCGCGCTCTCGATGCTCGAAGCGTTCGACGACGCCGGCGTCGACGCCCGAGTCTATCAGACCCGCGTCGGTGAGGGCGTCACGGTCTACTGATCGACTCGTCGATTGGATCGTTTCCGGATTCGCCTTCGAGGGCCAAGACGGTGGCTCTCTACCCAGGGAGTTACTCCTCGTCGTCCTCGGCGGCGGTTCCGGCGACGTAGCCGGTGACGTTGCCGAGGTTCATCACGACGGCGAGCGCGATGGCGATGGCGAGGACTATCAGCGTCGAGACGGCGTTCAGCGTGAGCAGGTTCTCCGCCGAGGCCTTCGTTATCTTGCCGAACATCCACTGGGTCAGCGGTTCGATGTCGACGCCGCTGACGAACAGCGCCCGAATGTAGTCCTCGAAGGACCGGACCCATGCGAACAGGAAGCCGGCGCCGACCGCGGGCGCGATTACCGGGAAGGTGACGTCCCGGAACGTCGTGATGGGGTCTGCCCCGAGGTCGCGGGCCGCCTCCTCGAGCGCCTCGTCGAACGTGTACAGCCGGGCCGTCACGATGAGCAGGACGAACGGGATTCCGTACAGCGAGTGGGTGAGCACGGTCGTCAGGAACCCCAGCTGGGTGTCGGCCATCAAAAGGAAGTAGAACCGCAAGCCGACGCCGAGGATGATACCGGGGATTATCATCGGGATGATGCCGAACGTCCGGTAAACTTCCCGGAGCCGGAAGCGATACCGGGTTAGTGCGAAGCTCGCGAGCACCCCGAGGGTCGTCGCGATAGCCGCAGACACCGTCGCGACGGACAGGCTGACCACGACGGACCCTCGCAGCCCCGGTTCTCCGGGGAGCCCCAGATAGTGCTCCAGCGTGAACCCCTCGAACGGGAGCAGGGTGGGCGATTCGGCGAACGACAGGCAGACGATGACGAGCAGCGGCACCCACAGGAACAGCATCATCAGTGCCGAGAACCCGTAGAGACCGACCTGCAGCAGCCGCTCGACGCGGCGCCGGTCAAGGAACCGGTCCCCGACCGCCCGTCCAGTCGGGTCGCTCGAGTCCGTCGATTCGCCGGCTTCGGTCGCCATTTCAGACCCCTCCCAGTTCGTCGAGGGTCACGTACCGGAACACGAGCAGCAGTGCGGCGACGATGGAGACCACCACGACCATCGACGCGGCGCTGGCGGTGGCCGGGTTCGTCGCCTCACCGACGGCCCGGTTCTCGATGAGAATACCTATCATCTGGACCTTGTTTGCCCCGAGAATAGCCGGCGTAATGAACGCCCCGACGCTCGGCACGAACACGAACAGGCTGCCGCCGACGATGCCGGGTAGCGTCAGCGGGATGATGTGGTCTTTCACGACGTCGATTCGGGAGGCTCCCAGGTCGCGGGCGGCCTCGACGAGGGTGAAGTCGAGTCCGTCGAGGCTGGCGTACAGCGTGACGAGCATGTACGGGAAGTACGCGTGGGTCAAGCCGACGACGACCGCGAGGATGCCGTAGTCGAACGCCCCAACCGCTCCGAGGCCGAGAACGCTGACCGCCTGATTGAGCACGCCGTTCTGGCCGAAAATCAGCCGCCACGAGTACGCCCGCACCAGGTACATCGTGAAGAACGGCAGCAACACCAGGTAGATGAGGATCTTGAACGTGCGGTCCTCGGCCTGCGCCATCACGTAGGCGAGCGGGAACGCCATGACGAGACACAGGACGGTCGCCAGTGCCGCGATGCCGTACGACAGGAGCACCGCCTTCTCGAAGGCCGTCGCCTGGAAGCCGACCGGCCCGAGCGAGTACTCCGTCGTGCCGCCGACGAACAGGTTCCGGTAGTTCTCCAGCGTCGGCTCCCAGACGATCTGGAACGTGAACGGGTCCCGGGTCACGAAGCTGACTGCCGTCATGAACGCCAGCGGCGCGACCAAAAGCAGGAGTATCCAGAGCGCGCCGGGACCGACCGTGATACCGATGGTGTTGCGCCGGCGGCTCAGTATCCTGACGATGGCTGCCCGGTTCGTCTCGTCCCTGTCCGGCGCTGCCATCTACGCCTTGACCTCTTCCCACGCGGAGTTGTACGTCTGCTGCACGTCGGGGTCGATGTCCTTAAACGGAATGAACTGCTCGATGCGCTCGGGGTCGATGCGCCCGTACAGCTCCCGCTCGTCCTCGTTCAGCTCCTCGGCGACGTTCGGGTTGCAGCTCGGCGACTTGCCGTTCCGGGCCAGTTCGGCGCCGGTCCCCGGCGAGATGTACTCGTTGACGACCTCCCAGGCGGTGTCGATGTTGTCGGACGCGCTCGAGACGAC
>PXQR01000073.1 GCA_003021235.1 Halobacteriales archaeon QH_6_64_20
TCGGTGTCGTCGGGGTCGTCATCCTCGCTCGACTCGCGACAGTGCAGCAGTGCGCACGCGCTGACGCAGGTGAGCATCATGGTCGGTTCGCCGTCCGTCTGTGGAAGCGAGAGGAGTAAGCACCCGCCGCTCGACATCAACGGAGCGAACGCGAGAACCACACGCTCAACGAATTCAGCAGCAACTAGATCATTAATTTCTTTGATGGTCTCTTGAATTATATCGTCAATCTATTTCTCATACTAATCCACGTTTGCCAACCGTCGTTTATAAATCACCCCACGGTGGTATCTCTAGGTTTATATGCGGAACTTAACAAGAGGGACTTAGGGAAACGACAAACGAACTGACGAATTCGTTGGACGGAGGAGGGGTTCCACGCCGGTCCCAACAATCGGCACCACGGTCCCTTTCTTTAGTGACGACAGTGCCTGCTGCCGTTTCCCTAAAATCTCGTAAACTATAATGAGTAACACGAAAAGCAGCAACGAGAACGTCTGTTGTCAAACAGATAGGTGTCAATGCGCCAGATCAGAGCGGGATTACTTAAGCCGCCTCGCGAACCTCGCAACAGTTCTCGCGTTCATATTTGGGAACCTGAGGCCGTGTGCAGCCATGATTGCGTCGGCGGGACCCGCTGGGATAGCAGCAGTTGGTTTCCTATCTGTAATGATCGGAGTGGTGCTAATAGCGTTCGCAGAGGAGGCGTTGCTCGGAATGTAGCTTCCGTAGAACAACGTGGGACCTCCAATCTGCGATGTCCCACGCCGGTCCCAACATCTCATGGTTATTCACCCCTCTACTAAGCGTTTTTCGTTGAGGGAGAGGGGCGGAGGAGGGGAGCAAAAAGCGCAGTAATCGACACTCTCAGGGGGCGCTGCGCTAATAGGCCCGGTTGCTCGGCCCCTCAGTAGCTCGTTCAGCTGGTTTTTGCCAACGAAATACCGCGAACCGTCCCGGCGCGGCAGGGTAAGAAGGCACGAGTCCATGCTGACCCCCTCGCTTACGCGGAATACAGGCGCAAAGCCTCGCTGGCTACACGGTCGACCCGTCGATCCGCTACTCTGTTCCGGACGAGCACCCGAGCGAGTACGACAAATGGATTGATGCCTACGACAGCGGCCTGGGATTTTCCCGGGCGTCATGGCCTTCGGCGTGGTCGCACCGAGCGCGCGCGACCTCTCGCTGTCCCGCGTTAGTAGGTCTCGACGTCGATCCCCTCGACCCGCTCGAACTCGTCGACGTTCCGGGTGAGCACGGTCTGGTCCGTGCTCTCGGCGGCGGTCGCCGCGATCAGGGCGTCGACTGATCCGATCCGCTCGCCACTGTCGATGAGTTCCGTCTGAATGGTGACCGCACGCCGGGCTTCACGCTCGCCGAATGGAGCCACGTCGAGCTGGCCGACCGTGCGATCGAACTGCTCGCGAGCGTCGTTCGAGACGCCGCGGAGTCCCATGCCGGCCTCGAAGACAGTGAGCGCCGAGAGGGCGATCGGGGTCGCGCTATCCTTCAACTCGTCACGCTTTTCGACCGCCACGTCGGTCCCGCGAATCAGGTCGCTAATGAAGGTCGTGTCGAGCAGCACGCTCAGTTCTCGCCCATGATCTGCCGGTCGAACTCCTCGCGAAAGGCGGCCGTCCGCTCGTCGAAACGGTCGGCTTCCTCGGAGTCAAGGAGTCCGGTGATTCCTTCGAGCGCGGACGCAGGTGCGCGCTCTTCGCCTGTCGCGTCGGTGAGCCACCACACGGTCGTTCGCCCGGCGAGACGACTGCCGACCTGTCCCTCGTCGCGGAGTTGCTTGAGCTTCCGCCGGGCGGTCTGCGTCGTACAGCCGAGCCTGTCGGCGACATCGCCGCTCGTCACGACCGGGCCCTCGACGCGCTCGAAGATGCCGAGGACGTCGTCGAGAGTGACCGCCTCGGCGAACTCCCCGCCCGCGCTGCGGTTTCGTGCCATATCCACGACAAGGACGGATAGCGTATAACCGTATTGGTCACAACACAACGTTCATACCATTACAGTGCGTACAACATGGTAGAGAACACGGGTCCCTCGGGGCTACTGGATCGGCCCGGCGTTGGCGCGCCGGACCCGGGTTCTCGCAGGACAGAACCCATGTCGAAAGCAACCAGCGAAACGGAAAACGGTACGGGTATCGACGCGGTCGAACAGTGCCGACGCGACGAGCGCCGAGCGCGCTACGAGGGCTTCGAGTTCCGCGTGCCTGCCGAGGGCCGGGTGCTCGTCACGAACGTCTCCTACAACCAGGCAGAGGCCGACGACCACCGCTACGTCGTGAGCGTCGAGAACGGCGTCGCGTGGTCGTGTACCTGCCCGCACCACGAGTATCGATCGGCGCGCTGTAAGCACATGCGCGCCGTCGCGAACACCGATGCGGTGATCATGGCGGCGAGCGCGTTGGGCGGCGAACTCAGCGAGGGCCGTCAATGACCCGCCCGCGAACGGACGCCGAAGCCGGTCGCGACCTCCAGCAGGACACCCCGACACTCGACGACCTCCGTCGAGCGCACGACTGGCGACACGAGGAGCGTGCCAAGGGCCGATACGTCGTTGACGTCTGCCAGCAGTGCGGCCGCGAGGAGAGCGGGGAATCCGCCGGTCGGTCGCCCGACTGTGCGGTCCGTGAGATCCCCTCGCGGCTTACTGCGACGGCGAAGCGACTCGGACTCCTCCCCGAGACGACCGGCGCGCGAACCGACTCGATGCTCGGCACGCCAAGCGCCGAACCGTAGCCGATGGGTGTCTGAACACGGCTATCGTCTCTTATTTGTAGCCCGTCGGGTGTTAGACGTTCGACAGGTTGAAGCTACTGCTCGGCGAGCCCCCGCTCGCATGACCGACGAGAGACGGCTGACCCGCTGTGAATGGTGCTCAAATATCTTCGACGTCTCCGGCGTCGATCGCGAGGATCGCCACGACGGCCCCCGCTATCGATGCTGGAACTGTAGCGAGTTTACGTACGGACCGGTGAACGAATACATCGAGGGCTAGTCCGGTTGCCCTCGAAGCCACCACACGAAGCGAGTGAATACCCCTCGTTTCTGTCGCTCTCGTTCGTACTCGGCGAGCTCGCGCTGGCTTTCGGCGAAGCGCACGAGTTCTTGGTTCTCCTCGCGCTGTTCGAGCAACTGCCGGCGCTCGCGATTGAGCCGTTCGACCTCGCGCTCTAGTTCGGTGATCCGCTCCTCGTACTCGTGTTCCCGCTCGTCCGCCGAGAACGCCGTTTTTAGCAGGTCCTCGACCGCCTCGGATCGGCTCTCGTACTGCTCTCCGACCCGCTCGGATAGTTCTCTGACGACGGTCGGATCTAGTGTGACGCTTATCTTCTCTTTTCGTACCACGGTGCGATACCTCTCCGATTGTATCGGACAGCGGTGCGAGAAGGCTTCAAACTACGTCGAACGCGCGTCAGACGCCTACTCGTCGCCCTCGCGACGACGGCGCGCGACGGCGTCGCCCGTCAACCAACGGTTTCCCGGAGGGATTTCTCTGAGCCGATCCGCTGGCGCGTCTCCAGTCGCTTGCAGCGCTCGGACGATCGCCGCCTCAGTATCGATGTGGTCGGCCCGTTCAATATCCATTCGCGTTGTGACGTCCGTGACGGCTTCGCCTCGGTGTCGTAGCGCCGATTTCACTGCGTGGTCCACCGTGGTCAGGAAGTCCTCGCGATCGGTATGAAGCAGGTACAAGAACCCGATTGCGTCAGTCACCCCGGATGGAGCGGCGTACGATCCGCCGATAAGCGAGTGTTCCGGGGCTCGTATCCCGAGTTCGTCAACGATTTTCTCTCGGTCGTTCTCACTGAGTTCGGTGAGCAGGACCTCGAAGTCCAAAATTCCGTTCACCACGCGCTCCCGGATCGTTGCGCGTCGCTTCAGTAGCGATTGACGATGTTTATATTTCTTTTCGCCCCGTAAGAATCGTCTGTCGGCGGCCGAGAGTATCCCTCTCGGCCGATCGACGCCCTTTGATTCGTCGGTCATGTAAGTTGGAAACGGACTTACAAGGTCCGTATGGGGAGTTAGGAACGGGCGAAAGGATATTAATGCACCGCCTCGTTTAGCGATCCATGGCCGCCGATCCGTGGACGAGCATGACTATCAAAAAGTCCACCTACTGCCGCGTGAAGGCCTGCAAGCGCGGGGGAGAGACGTTCGACGAGGTGCTTACCGCCATGAGCGAGCAGTACGACCCCCAGAGCGCAGAACTAAGTGAAAAGCGTATGGAGGCCTCTCAAAGTAGGTGATCCAGAACGCCCGCCGGCCCCAGTATCTTGGCAGGTACAGGCCGTGTGCGGGCGTCTGAAGACTGGTGAAGGGAATTACACCCCGGCGAGGGGGAGTCCCTGTAGGTTGTAAGTCGGTTTCCGGCTTACTAACCTTTCGGGTGCTCCCGGCGGTCTCGTCGTGAATCACTCTCACACACGACGAACGAATGCAGAACCCACACGAACCGATCGAACGCACCGACCTACGAACGATTTTCCCTCACGGCAGCTGGCGGGACGTCTACGCAGTGCTCGATTGTGAGACGTCGATAGAGGCCCCGGAGGGCCGACTGTGACCGACGCCTGTGGTCTCGTCGGGTGCGAACGCGACGACGGCCTCGCGCTCGTCGAGACGC
>PXQR01000074.1 GCA_003021235.1 Halobacteriales archaeon QH_6_64_20
GACGTCATCGACTTAGCGTAGGGCATCGACGCGTATAGGCCTGCGGGTAGCGGGGTAAAATAATACGTCGAAACGAGGAGTTCGATGCCGGCTTCCTCGGCGGCCCAGAGCACCGAACGAGTCCCGTCGATCGTCACCTCCCGGATCGTCGCGTCGTCCCACAGCGGCAGGGCGGCGGCGGCATGCACCACGACGTCGGCGTCGGCCGCTTCGATCACCTCCCCGATCCGCTCTTCGTCGCGGACGTCGCCTTCCTCGTAGGTGATCCCTTCAGTGTCGTCTTCGGGTGCGAAGGGTTTGAGATCGAGCGCCGTGACGTCCCAGCCGCCGTTCGCGAAGAACTGACAGGTATGCAGGCCCAGAAAGCCCGTTCCGCCGGTCACTAACACCGAGTCGTAAGTCGACTCCGCCGCGGACGTAGCCGCGACGGCGCTCGTAGCGTCGCTCATGGACCGCGATTCGAGCGCTCGGGCTTTACCCTACGGGTTTCGGCCCGGGGAGAGCGACGCTTCCGTAATCCCCGTCGGTCGTCGTCACGTTCGAGAATTATGCTTCCCGGTCAGTAGTGAAAAATGACGAAAAACGGCATCAAACTCCTCGTTTCGACGTACTATTTTTACCCCGCTACCCGCAGGCCTATACGCGTCGATGCCCTACGCTAAGTCGATGACGTCCTCCCTATCGGGCCAGCCCTCTACCGCCGGGAGCCGCGATCGAAGCGAATCGAAACGGCGCAAGTCAGTGTTGTTCTGTCAGAGGTGCGGCCACGAGAGTCCCGCCGACGGCGACTGGCGCGTCGCGCGCGTCGACCGCCGGACCCGCCACGAGAGAACGGTCTACACGTGCCCCGGATGTGCATATACCGTAGCCGTCCGCCCCGGCGGCAGGCAAGGCGGGGACGAGAAGCAGGACCAGGACCGAGGGTCGGATCGAAACCGAAGCGGGAAACCGGACGCGGATCGGACCTCGCTTTCGGACGTATCGTAACGCCGAAACTCATCGGACCGATCCGCCGTCCATCGGTCTATCGTGACGCCTTCTCGATGGCGAGGGTCAGGGACGGTCGCGTTCTCAGTACTGGATCGTCCCCTCGTCGGTGACGACCGAATCGAGCAATCGCGTCGGGGTGGCGTCGTAGGCGGGGTTCTCGATGGCGAAGCCCTCGGCGGGTTCGCGCATCACCTCCGACGGCGAGCGGAACTCGTTCTCGAAGACGAAGCCGTCCTCGATGATCTTCGTGCCGGCACCGATCACGCTCACCGGCACCCCCAGGTCGTTCGCGGTCGCAACGAGCGGGTAGGTGCCGATTCGGTTATAAAGCGTCTCGTCGACGATACAGTCCATACCGATCAGTACGCGGTCGCAGTCGGCGAGGTAGTGGCCACAGGCGCTGTCGATGCACAGCTGTACGTCGACGTTCTCGACCGCCGAAAGCGTACGAGCGGTCTTCCGGCCGAGGTAGCGCGGACGGGCCTCGGTAACGAAGACGTCGAGGGTCGTCCCGCCGCCAGCGGCGTGTTCGATCGCGCCGAGCACCGTCGAGGAGTAGTCGTGGGTGAGAACGGTCGGTCCGTCGTCGAGAAGGGAAGCACCGTTCAAACCGGCGCGGCGTTTCGCGGTCGTGATCCGCTCGGTCACCGCCTCGATCGCCTCGGTAGTGCGGGTCTTCGCCTCCGCGACGCTCTCGGGGTCGGCGGCTTCGACGCGTTCTACGACTTCGCGCTGGGCGTTCTGGAGCGAGGCGTGGGAGTGGTTCGCCCGCCGGAGGGCGTTGCTGTTGCGTTCCAAGCTCCGAAGGTATTCCTCCGTCGTAGCGAACTCCCGGTCGGGGTCGGTCAGCGCACCCAACGCCCGGGTCGCCTTGATCGCGACCACCGAGGAGCTATGGGTTCGCATCTCCCGGATCTCCTCGATCGTCTCGTCGATCATACCTCAACCTCAGTGCTCCGAAAGAAAGCCCTTGCGGCCCGCAGTCGTCCGCCGCGTTCGCGGCGGTGTCGGCGATTCGACGAACGGACCACAACCGACTTTCAGTCGTGGCGAATAGATCGGACATGGTCCCCGACGGCGACGCACGGACCCGACGCGAGGTGCTGAAGGGTGCGGTAGCGGTCGGCGGCGCGGGCGCGCTTGCAGCGTGTCTGGATCGAACGAGCGACGAGGAACCGATCCCGCAGGGGACGAGCGATCGAAGCGCACTCCCCGATCGCCAGCACGCCTGGCACGACCGCATCCGCCTCGATCAGTACGGCAACGAACTCCTGCCGCGCCACCAGGTCCTGTTGTACTGTACGCTCGACGACTCGGGACCGCCGACCGAGAAGGCAAGGGAGACAGCGACGACGGCGTTTCGCACGATCGATCGGGGCTACGAGCGCTCGCACGAGGGAGTGCTCTTCTCGGTCGGGTACTCGCCGGCGTACTTCGATCGGTTTTCACAGTCGCTCACTGGCGTCGACTTGCCCCCACCGCGCGCGCTCTCGTCGTTCGAACAACCCGATCTCGATACCCAGGACCTCCTGGTGCACCTCGCGAGCGACCGGCCCGACGCGGTGCTCGAAGCCGAGGAAGCCCTCGTCGGCGACCGCGAGCAGGCGAACGGCGTCGAAGTCGGCGCGAAGCTCACTGAGATCGCAAGCGTCGACTCCCGGCGAACCGGCTTCGTCGGGCCGGGTCTTCCCGCGGAACACCAAGAGGAAGTCGAAGGGATTCCCGAGGGCGGGCCGGTCCCCGAAGCGTCACCGCTGTTCATGGGCTTCATCGCGGGCTTCCGGAAGAACCAGGCCTCCGAGGAGTACGTCACCCTCAAGCAAGGCCCATTCGCCGAGGGCACCACGAAACACGTCTCGAACCTCCGCCAGCGTCTCGACGACTGGTACGGCGAACAGGACTACGACGAGCGGGTGAGCGAGCTGTTCAGTCCCCAGCACGCGAATCGGGGGCTCGTCTCCGGCGTCGGCGAGGACCTGGAAGCCAGCAGCGAAATCGAGCGCTTCCTCGATACGATCGCCGACGACGCCGAGGAGTTCGGCCGGGTCGGCCACGCACAGAAAAGCGCCCGGGCGAACCGCGACGAGGGGGGAAACGTCCTGCTCCTTCGTCGGCACTTCGAGTCGACCGACGACGACATCGCCAGCCTACATTTCCCCTCGCTCCAGCGCGAGGTTTCTCACTTCGAACAGGTCAGAGCGGCGATGAACGGCGAGGACTTGCCTAACGAATCGCCGGCGATCCGCCAGCGGGTCAACAATGGCATCCTCGAATACGTCTTCACTGAACGCCGAGGCAACTTCTTGGTGCCGCCGATGAACCTCCGGGCGCTCCCGCCGGCACGACCCTGACGGTATAGCCCGGCCGACGCGACACCGGGGTAGCCGTAAGGCGCGATCCGTCGGTCCGCTCCCTGGTTCGTCGAACGTCCCCGAGCGAGCGGACGGTTACTCCCGCTCGTCGTATGCGAGCGAAACGACTCGGCCGTCGCCGTAGGTCACGTAGATTTCCGCAGTACCGTCACCGTCGGTGTCCGCGAGCGTCGGATGGGTGTAGATCGGGATCCCGCCCTCACGCTCGTAGGTCGCGAGAACGGCTCCCGACTCGGGTCCGACGACCGAGACGCGGCCGTCGTTCGTTACCGCGACGATCTCGGGAGCGCCGTCCCCATCGACGTCGCCCATGCTCGGCGGCGGCGTCATCCGCACGTCGGCGTTCGTAAGCGTCGTCTCCCACTCGATGGCACCGTCGCTTGCGTGCGAGCTTCTGAGAACCCCGTCCTTCCCGACGGCGTATACTTCGGGGTCGCCGTCGCGGTCCCCGTCGCCGAAGGCATGAACCGCGGCGAACTCGCCGACGTCACGACGCCACTCGACGTCTCCTTCTTCGCCATCGATCGCCGCTACGGTGCCCGAATCGGTCGCAACGACGATCTCGATCGCGTCGTCGCCGTCGGCTTGACCGGTCGTCATCCAGGTGATCGCGCCGGAGAAGGGTGCGGTTAGGTTCCACTGTCGAGTTCCGTCGCCGTCGAGCAGGTGCAGACCTCCGTCGCCGACGAGTCCAACGGCGATCTCGGAACCGCCATCGCGGTCGAAATCGGCGATCGCCGGCTGGGCGTTCGTGTACGACGACAGATCCGTTCTCCACGCCGTCGTTCCGTCCGGTCGGAGCACGAACACCGTTCCCCGCACGTCGACCACGACGATCTCCGGCTCATCGTTTCCGACGAGGTCCGCGACGAGCGGCTGCGTGTAGCCGTAATCGCTCAGGTTCGCGCGTAGCTCCTCGGCTCCCGTCCGCGGATCGAAGGCCATCACCACTTCTTCGGTGGTCGTCGCGAGCACCTCCCGGCTACCGTCGCCGTCGTAGTCGGCGATCGTCGGATCGGCAACCGAGTGAAGCGTACAGTTCGCGGGCGGCACCGGGTAGGTCCATCGTTCGCTGCCGTTCGTGGCTCGAAGCGCGACGAGGTCACATTCGGTCGTGTTACGCCGGCCGTTGGTCGGCGCGAAGACCACTCCCCGGGAACCGATCCGTCCGGCCGCCGGCGCGTGGTGGTTGCCCTGGATCGATCGAGCGGTGTCGCTCGTCCACCGGACAGTGAGATCGCCGCCGGAACCGGATCCGAACACGCCGGTGAACCCGATCGCCGCACCGGCGAGAAGCATCGTGAGAACGGCGATCAGCGCCAGCCCGGTCCGAAAGCGCATGCCGATCGTAGATCGCTGTCGGCGAAAAGACCTCCGCCCTCCGCCCTTCGCTCTCCGAACTCCGAACGGCACGACGGCGACGGGCGACAGCGGGGGCGCGACGGCGAGACGGCTACAGGGGCGGTTCCCGTCCGCGACGTCTTTCACCGTCGGCATCCTCATATGTACTATGCGTCGCCGAACCGTGCTCGTCGCGTCGCTCACGACATCGTTCCTCCCGGCGGTGCTCTCGGCGACGGCACGCGCCCACGGGGTCGGCGGTTCGCGATTCGACGCGCCGGTTCCGCTTTCCTTTTTGTTCGCCGGTGCGGCCGCGACGGTCGCGCTCACGGCACTGTTGCTCGGACTAACGTCGGACCCAGTACGCCACGAACGAGGCGTGTCGAACCCGATCGGAGCGAGCGCATCGGAGACGAACACGCCGGGGACGAGTACGTCGGGGGCGAACGCACCGACGGCGACCGACGGCCGGGCCAGGCCTGCAACGGCGGGAACGGGAATCGGACCCCGGAACGCCGGGCGCGTCGTCGCCACCCTCTCGCCCGCGATGGCGCGCGGAGTACGTTTCGGCGCTCGGCTGGCCTTTCTCGTATGCTTCGTTGCCGCAGTGGGTGCCGGGCTGTTCGGGACCCAAGCCGACGCCGAGAGCCTCGCGACGGCGTTCGTCTGGCCCGTCTGGATCAAGGGCGTCGGGCTGTACGCGATCGCGTTCGGGAGCCCCTGGGCCGTGCTGGCACCGTGGCGGACGCTGTACGACGCGCTCCGTCAGCTCGAAGGAGCGGAGGTTGCATTGTTCGAGTACCCCGAGCGGCTGGGACGCTGGCCGGCCCTCGCCGGATTCGTCGTACTCGTCGGCGTGCTCGAGAACCTGACTATCGTCCCGCGATCGCCCCGGATGACCGCCGCCGTCGTCGCGGGCTACGGGGCACTCATGCTCGGCGGCAGCGTTCTGTTCGGCCGCGCGTGGCTACGGGAGGCCGACGCGTTCGCGGTGCTATACGGACTGTTGGGACGGGTCGCGCCGATCCGTCCCGTCCGTACCGATCCGGGCGGCTACCGGCTTGCGCTCCGAGCGCCGTGGCGTGGATGTACCCGACCGGTCGCCGACGTCGCCGTCGTGGCCGTCACGGTCGCGGCGGTCTACACCGTGAGCTTCGACGGGTTTACCAGTACGATCGAGTTCCAGCGACTCCTGTCGGGTGCCCGCAACGCGCTCGGAGCGGGCGGCGTCGCCAGCGTTTCGCTGTACTTCGCTGGCCTGCTCGGGTTCGTCTGTGCGTTCGTCGTCGTCGCTCGGGCGATGGAATCCGTCGCCAGTACCCAAGTACCGGGCGGCTGGCGGACGATCGCCCTCGCGTTCGCGCCGACCGTGCTCCCGATCGCCGCCGCCTACGAACTCGCACACAACTACCCGTTCGTACTTTCCAATCTCGGGCTGTTCGTCGCCCAGGTTGGGACCGCAATAACGAGGACGGCCATAGATCCGATCGCGCAGTTAGAGTGGCTCTCGGTCGGAGCCTTCTGGTACTCCCAAGTGTTGCTGATCGTCTGTGGTCACGTGATCGCCGTCGTCGCCGCCCATCGCGTGGCGCTCGCCGCGGGTGAGACGGCCCGGGACGCTCGCCGACTACACGCCCCGCTCGTTGCCCTGATGATCGGCTATACGGTCCTCTCGTTGTGGATCGTCTCGCGCCCGGTCGTCGCCGGCTGACCGACGGCTCCCGTCCATCGCCGTCGTTCGAGTCCTGTGAGCGCCGACACCTCGCCGACCGACGAAACGACGCCCGTTCCGGTTTCGAGAGCCCCGTCGGAACGCCGACGTGCGCCGAGCGTCGGGGTCCACGGCGGAAGTACCGTCCTCCGAACCGCACCGACGACGATCGAAGGGACGGCGAACCGCCGCGGGATGGCTCCGGGCGACCGAAGCGTGCGATCGGCTTTAGGGTGGTTCGGATCGAAACGGTGAGGCCGGTGGCGCTCGTAGCACTGTCGATGAACGGGTCGAACGGGGACTACGGTATACACGTGCGCCCGATGTCACCGTCACCGCCATCCGAAAGGCCGGGAGAAACGACAGTACGAAGGGAACCGAACCGTCGTGACGGGTGAACCGATCGGTTGGGTTTCGCTTCACGCCGGCGTCGGCTTCGAGCCCGTCGGGTCGAACGTCGCGTTGATAGCGGTGTTGGTCCTCGGCGGGCTCGCGTCCATCGCGTTGGTCGTCCTCGGCGCGATCGCCTTTTCGTACCGACGCTCGCGCTCGTATCTCCTGGTTACGCTTGCACTCAGTGCCCTGACGGTCAAAGCGACGGTGGGTGGCCTCTCGACGTTCGGGTTGATGGCGATCGGACAGCATCACGTCTTAGAACACGGGCTCGATTTCACCATCGCCGTACTGCTCATCGCGGCGGTGTACGACGCACGCACGGCACCGGAGGAGCGAGAGCGAGAGTCGAGCGGAGAGGAAACCCGATGAGCGAACAGCGCGCTCGCATTGCGAGGTACGTCTCGGCGACGCCCGGAGTTCACTTCAACGCACTCGTACGGGAGCTAGGTCTCGCGCCGGGACAGGCCCAGTACCACCTCCGAGTGCTCCGAAAGGAGCGTGACGTCGTTGAAGAGCACCTGTACGGGAAGACGCACTACTACCCGCCGGGCTACGGGGACCGGGAGCGCCGCGTGCTCGGCCTCCTTCGCCGCGAGACGGCGCGCGACGTCCTCGTCTACCTCCTCGAACACCGGTCGGCGCGTCCGACGGCAGTAGCAGAGGACCTCGATATCGCCCGCAGCACGCTCGAATGGCACCTCGATCGCCTCGTCGAACAGGACCTGGTCGAAAAGCGATACGCCTCACACGATCACGTCCGGCTCGTTCTCGACGACCCGGAAGAACTGGCGCGGCTGATCGGCGACGTTGATCCCTCCCTCATCGAACGGATGGCCGATCGGTTCGTCCGCTTGACCGATCGGTTGTTGGACGACGCGGGCCGCGACGGGTAACCACGACGCCGATCGGACGCCGACGTGGCTACGTCGACGATCGGTGGGTCGACGACCCACGTCCACCACCGTCACGTCCACCGGCGACTCGGCGACGGGAACCGGGTTCGGTGTTCGACTATCGAACCAGAATCGCCTTTCGTTCGAGAACCCAAATAGTAGTATGGACAGACGTAGGTTCGTCGCCGCGCTCGGTGCCGCCGGGGCGGCCGGGTTCGCCGGTTGCACTGGGAACCTCTTTCAGGTTCGGTCGAGCCCGACGCGAAACCCCCCGGTACCCGAGAACCGCCCGGACGCCGTCTACTACCCCTCTCACGTCGAAGGTATGGAGATGGCCGGCATGAGCGGAACGGCGGGGATGGGTAACATGAGTGGTACGAACGGATCGGGCGGCTCGAACGGATCGGGCAACGCGGGTGACACGAACGAGTCGAACGGAAGGAATGTGGCGAACGGATCGGGTGAAATGGGCGGTATGAACGGCACGAACGGATCGAGCGGGATGGCCGGAGCGACCGACGCCGGCGAGTACGCGTTCGCGCTGATGTACAGCTACCCCCATCGGTTCTGGACCGTCACCGGGACCGAGCGCTCGAAGACCGCCCTCCAGGACGCCGACTCAATGCACCTCATGGCGAGCGTCTGGAACCCGGCGACCGATACGGTGCTCCCCGATACGGGCCTGTCAGTCGAGATCACCCAGGATAGCGAGTTGGTCTCCCAGGAAGTCATCTATCCGATGCTCTCCCAGCAGATGGGCTTTCACTACGGCGCGAACTTCGAACTGCCGAGCGAGGGGACCTACACCGCGACACTGAGCGTCGGAGCGATGAACACCCGTCGAACCGGCGCGTTCCGGGGGCTGTTCTCCGAACCCCGGAGCGCGGCGATCGACTTCGAGTACAGCGAGCAGGAGATGAACGGGATCTCCTTCCGCGTACTCGAAGAGCGAGCCGGCACGAAGGGGGCGATCGCGCCGATGGAGATGAGCGAGATGCCCCAGTCGTACGCGCCGAAGCGAGACGAACTGCCCGGCCGCGTCATCGGGGACGGGACAAGCGACGATGCGAGGTACCTCGTAACGATGCTCGACGAGCCACCTGCAGGCGTCGAGAAGACGGGCCGATACCTCGCAGTGTCGGCCCGGACGCCCTATAATCGGCTCGTGATCCCGGCGATGGCGCTTACGGGAACGCTCGAACGCGGTGGCGAAACCGTCTTCGAGGACGAACTGGTGCGGACGCTCGACCCCGATCTGGGCTATCACTACGGCGCGGCGATCGGGAGCGTCGAGTCGGGCGACGACCTCACGGTCTCGGTCGATACGCCGCCGCAGGTCGCCCGTCACGAGGGCTACGAGACGGCCTTCCTCGGTGACATGAAGCAGATAACGCTTGCCGTCCCGTGAGTCAGGTCCGAGCCGACACGAATCCCATCGGTACATAACGAATAGTGGAGCACGTCCGCGCACACGCACACTCCGGAGCCACGATCGTGAGGTACGATCTACTATGAGAGCTCGTTAGCCACGAACGTCGCTATCGGTCGGAATGAAGCAAATCCCGACCACATGTCAAGAAACGAGAACGTACAGCTCGAACTGGTGCTATCGTGAGATCTCGAACTCCTCGGCGTTCTCTTCAAGCGGGACGACGGCGGCGATGTCGCTCGGCCGGTCGAACGGCGGGGCGAACTGGGTTTCGCCGAAGTCATAGGCGAAGTCCGCGACGTCCTCGGTGTCGAACAGATCCCACTCTTCGTTGTCGTTGCCGTCGATGTGCATGAGCGCGAGCAGGACCTGCGGGTCTTCGAGGCGGTCCTGGCCGCTGTCACCGACCGGCAAGAGGTCGTCGTCCGCGTAAACATGGACTTTCACCTCGTCGTAGATTCCCGGCTCTAAAAAGTCCGAGTACCCGACGATCGTCTGAATCGGGAATTGTGGCGCGCCGTCCACCGAGTTGACGTAATTGAACTGTTCGCCGTCCACCTCGACGACCAACTGGTGGATCGACAGGAGACCGGCCGTCGGTACCACCACGTCCTCGGCGACGACGAAGGTCCCGTCAGTGACCTGATCGTCGAAGCGGACCGAGGCCTCTTCGCCGACGTCCTCTTCGGGCTCGCCCGGGAGCGGGGCTTCGGGGATCCCGTCGTCGTCATCGTCCTCGTCCATGTCGTCGCCGCCGTACTCGCTGCCATCGTCGTCCTCGTCGTCGGCTTCGGACTTGCCGCTGACCAGACCGGTCGTCGCGAGCAACGCGCTCAGCGCGCCGGTCGTTCTGAGGACTGTACGTCTCCCCGGATAGTGACCGTCATCATCGGCACCAGTTATCGATCGTTGTTCGTCAGTCATGGTTTCGAACCGAATAGTAGCGACACTGCTCGGTTTGATAATCGTTTTGGCACGATCGTCGAAACCTCCGTGCGCTCTGGTTTCCTATATAGAGACAACCCCTCCTGGAGGTCTTATGCGCCGAGAGCGCGAGGCCGGATTCCGCGTATCACTCACTACGACCGATGTCACACATCGACCCCACTGATTTCCCCCGTTTCGCGTAGAAATATCACTCACCGCATACATCACTCAGTAGTTCACATATCCAGCAGTACGTTCCACTGATTCAGGTGCTGAAACGTCGCTTGGGGAGTCCGAACATCCAACAGAATCCCGAACCGAAAGCAGTCGAGGACCACGCGGGGCGCTTCGAGCGTGTAGCGAAGCGATCGGTTGAGGAGGAAAGCGACGACCGCCGGGCTCAACTACTCGGCTGACTATAAAGAAACTAGCACGTTCATTACTTCGTTGGGTACTACTCCGACCTGTAGTGACAATCGGTGTGTTGGGAGACGGGGGTTCACATGATTCGATCGACCGGGACGACCTCGCTCGACCGCTCGGGCCGGCGCGCCGTCTCGACCGAGTAGACGAGGCTCCCGGTAAAGAGGACGATGCTCGCGACGACGAACAGCGAACCGAGCGGGGAGGCCGAATCGACGAACACCCAGTACAGCGGGGCCGCGACGGAGGGTCCGGCCGCCAGCACCGCGACTTTGGCGATGAGCGGTCCACAACACCCACAGGTACACGAGCCGACCACCGCACCGGTTCCGGCGGTACTTCCGGCCATCCCGGTTCGCTCCTCGAGACGCCAGGACCGGGCGACGAGCGCGGCGTTCAGTCCCACGAGCACGCTGAGTGTGCCGACCACGACGACGACGACGACGCCGACCGACGCCGCGACGAACAGCGGGACGTGTGGTAAGACGACCTCGACGGTGGGCCAGGTCACGAGCTGATAGATCACCGGCAGGACGGCGACCGTCGTCTCGTGCGGTGCGCCTTCCTCTAAGAAAACGGTGAGATAGCCGCTGACCGAGAGGAAAAACAGTCCAACTAAGAGGCCGACGCCGATCCCGAACCGGCGAGCGATCGGGTCGCGAAGCACCGTCCGGAGTACGCTCCATACATCGATCCAGAGGACGTATCCAACGAGTACCGGGGTGCCCAGGACGAGGGCGTACCCGAGCGGGTGTGAGTAGCTATCGGGAACGAGCGTCGGGTAGGCAATCCACAGGCCCACCGTGATCCCGAGGAAGGTGTAGCGAGGTCGGTTTGGCCACCGGAACCACCCGACGGCGAGGCTCCCGACTGTAATCGCTAGGCCGACCGCGAGCGATAGGAGTGGGTACCACGACCGTTCGAACGGCATCGACTGCGCGGCGTAGACCGGATCAGGGGCGAGCCCCTCGAAGAGAATCGCGCCGACGGCGGCCACGACGAGTCCGACCGAAACCCCATAGAGCGCCCGCGTCGGCGACAGATAGCCGAGTCGCTTGCAGAGAACGGCCGCGCTGATCGCCACGACGCCGAGGCCGATGGCGAAGACCCCGTGCCACTGAGTGAGGCCCGCGGTCCTGGCTCCACCGTGGGCGGATGCGACGGGAACCGACGCGAGCGCGAACAGGAGGGCAATGAGAGCGACGAGCGCGGATCGCACTGCGGGCGATCGAAGAGCGCTCTCGTCGTATCCGTCTCCCGTCTGCTGCTCTTCCGCCGTCATCGGTGATTGTTAGGGAGCGAGCCTTTTTTACCTGACTGCTTCGGTCAAGGCCCAGCGAGTTGTATGTAGGGGTGTCACGGAGCAGTTCACACATCTCTGGGTTTCCATCCCGATTCTCTCCGCGTGGTTCTCACTCGCTTACGAACTTCTTCGACGAGTTTCAGCTAACAGATCTGGGTGTCTGCTCGCAGTAGTCTCTATATTGGTCCCCCGTGTTGTTCACCGAGCCACGGCTCTTCGGCGAAGGGGAAGAGTACATACACAGCGACGGTCAGCAATCGATGTACCAGCATGCGTCGTGAGTTCGCCATTAGGATCCCACCAGCAACCGCTACGATCACCCGGAGAGTTTGTGGGTTCCGCGTATATCGATAGAAGCCGCTAATGCGAAGCTTCCCTTCCTCTCCACTGCTTCCCTCGCTCTTCGGTAGTCTAGCGGAATACATTGACTGCGATAGTGATCGTCACAACCTTTGAAACAGGTTGTAAGAGCACCCAACAGACGGCTTGTTCCGTTGGTTCATACTAACGGCCAAAAATTCATAGAGTCTGAGTCGCTACCGTTAGTATGGCAAATTTGGAGAGCATCTCTACCGAAGACCTCCGCCAGATCTTGGCGGAGGTCGATGACGGGGCTGCGGTACAGCGGCTGATGGCAGCGATCACCTACAAAGAGATCGATGATC
>PXQR01000075.1 GCA_003021235.1 Halobacteriales archaeon QH_6_64_20
TCACCGAGGGCCAACAGCAAGGCCAGGGCCTCGAAACCCAGGACTTCGATCAGGAAACGCGCGAACTCCTCGGCCTCGACGACATCAGCGAGATCCTCGACGGGATCGACGACGACCTCGAAAACGACTTCGACTACGGGGACGCGAACGGCGATCGTGGGGGCGGGGAGAGCGCGGACGTTAGCGTCGAAGCCGTTGAAGCGAGCGAGATGGAGACCGACGCCGAATCGAACTGACTCCGTTCGTCCACCCTCGGCCATACCCCTTCGTTTCAGGCCGAAACACAGTGATAACTCGACGTCGGCCGGCGACTCGGTTCTCGACGCTCGACACTCGGTACTCGGTGTTCGTCCCCGGCCGGGACGTTTCGCTCCCGATGTGGCTCAGATCGTCTCGTCCGGATCGTATTTCTCGACCGTTCGCTCTACCTCCCGGCGGTAGCGTTCTACGGTCTCACCGTCGGCGACGGGACTGAGCCTGTCGGGATCGATATCCCGGGCGGCGCTGACGCCCGATCCACGGCCCATGGTCGCCGCGGCCCGCTCGTTACGAAGCGCCCGTTCGCCGTCGGGCGTCGCGTAGACGAGCGTGATGAGGTCCCGGTTGGTGTACCCGCGTTCGACCATCCACACCCGCACCGTCTCGGCCTCCTCTTCGTCGTTCGTCTCGCTCGACTTCTCGGCCATAGTCACCTATGCACGCACGAGGCGAATAATCGCTCCGATCGTTCTCGTACGAGGACCAGTTTCGATCCCTCGGTTCACATCGATCGGTCAGCCTCGGAGTCTTTGCCGCGAAGCTCCACGAAGCGTTCATGCCACGCTTGCGTCAAGGCTTCACCGTCGGTCTCGGGATGGACGTCGCCGGATCACTGGACCGGGCCGAGGCGGCCGGCTTCGAGTTCGTCGAACTCATGCTCGACGGTCGACTCGCCCGCGAGCGTATCGTCGAACGCGACGATATCGATATGCTCGCCGCCGCAATCGCCGACTCGGAGCTCGGTTGTGTCTGTCATCTGCCCTTCGCCCTCGACGTCGGTTCGCCATTCACACCGGTTCGGGAGGGCAGCGTCGCCGAACTCGTTGCCGGTCTCGACCTGGTACGCGAGATCGATGGCGAAAAAGCCGTGTTCCATCCCTCTTCGCGCGCCTGGGATCTCGGCTGGAACGACGACGATCTGAAAGCGTCTATCCGCGACTCGGTACGCGACGTTACGACCGCCGCCCACGAGCGGGACGTCGAACCCTGTGTGGAGAACGTCATCGACGGCCCGTACTCGATCGACGGGTTCGACGACCTGCTCTCGACCACCGACGCGTCGATGACCTTCGATACCGGTCACGCCCGTCTCGCGGGCTTTTCACCCGCCGAGTCGGCGACCTTTCTCGATCGCCACCGCGAGCGCGTGTCCCACGTCCATCTGAGCGACAATCGGGGGACCGGCGACGAACACCTCCCGGTCGGGTTGGGCACGACCGACTTCGAGACCGTGCTCGCCCCGCTTCTCGATTCTGCCTGGGAGGGAACGATGACTCACGAGGTCGGGACGACCGAACTCGCCTATATCGAAGCGAGCAAGCGACGGTTCGACGCAATAGTCGACTGACGGCCTCGGAGAGTCGATCGCACACGGGATCGGGGATCGACTCCGGTCGGAATCGACGTCCAATACCCGGACTCTCGGTGTTCAAAACTCCGCTTCGGGTTCGGGCGCGACCGCGCTCGCGCCGTCGATATCGTACTCCTCGCGGACGTCGTTGATCCGATCCCGGATGTCCGCCGCGAGTTCGAATTCGAGGTTTTCGGCGGCATCGGCCATTTTGTCCTCCAACTTCGCGACCAGTTCGGCCGCCTCGTCCTCGGTATCGGGTTCGAGTCCCGATACGGCTTCAGTCTCGGTCTTCGATCCCGGCAGGTTGGTCTCGCCCACTTCCTTTTCGATCGTTCGCGGCTCGTTGTCGTGTTCGGCGTTGAACTCGCGCTGGATCTCCCGGCGTCGTCGGGTCTCTTCGATCGCCGAGTTCATCGAGTCGGTGACGTCGTCCGCATAGAGCACCACTTCGCCGCCGACGTTGCGGGCGGCCCGACCCATCGTTTGGACGAGCGTGGTCTCCGATCGGAGGAACCCCTCCTGGTCGGCGTCTAAGATCGCGACGAGCGAGACCTCCGGGATGTCGAGCCCCTCCCGCAGGAGATTGATTCCCACTAAGACGTCGATATCGCCGAGGCGAAGCGATCGGATGAGTTCGTGGCGCTCTAGGGTGTCGGTCTCGTCGTGCATATACGCGACGTCGATCCCCGATTCCTCGAAGAACTCGGTGAGGTCTTCGGCCATCCGCTTTGTGAGCGTCGTCACCAGGACCCGTTCGTCGTGCTCGACGCGTTCGGTGATCCGGCCCATCAGGTCGTCGACTTGGCCCTCCGCGGAGCTCACCTCGACCGCGGGATCGACGAGGTGGGTAGGCCGGACGATCTGTTCGACGACCTGCTCGGAGTGCTCGCGTTCGTACTCGGCGGGCGTCGCGGAGACGTACAGGCGCTTGCCGGTGCGTTCAATGAACTCCTCGAAGCGTAGCGGGCGGTTGTCGTACGCCGTCGGCAGGCGAAAGCCGTTGCCGACGAGCGAGTCCTTGCGGGACTTGTCGCCGGCGAACTGCCCGCGGATCTGTGGTAGGGTCTGGTGGGACTCGTCGATCACCGTGAGGAAATCGTCGGGGAAGTAATCGAGCAGCGTATAGGGCGTATCGCCCGGCTCGCGGTCGGAGAGGTGAACTGAATAGTTCTCGATACCCGAGCAGTACCCCGATTCCTTGAGCATCTCTAGATCGAAGGTGGTGCGTTCTTCGATCCGTTGGGCCGAGAGCAGGTCGCCCCTGCGCTCGAAGTAGCTGATGCGATCGTCGAGGAGGTCCTCGATCTCCGCGATCGCGTTTTCGAGGCGTTCGCCGGGGATCGAGTAGTGTTCTGCGGGGTGGATCAGGGCGGCGGGTTCCTCGCTTTCGACCTCGCCTTGGAGGGGGTCGAGTTTCATCATCCGGTCGATCTCGTCGCCCCAGAACTCGATTCGTACTGCAAAGCGGCCGTACATCGGGAACACCTCGACGGTATCGCCACGCACGCGAAAGGTGCCCTGGGTAAAATCGACGTCGTTGCGCTCGTAGTTGAGATCGACGAGTCGCCCGAGAAGTTCGTCGCGGTCGATCCGCTGTCCGCGTTCGAGGGAGAGCGCCATGTCGATGTAATTCCTGGGATCGCCGAGCCCGTAGATCGCAGAGACCGACGCGACCACGATCACGTCGTCACGGGTAAGTAACGAACGGGTCGCCGAGTGGCGAAGCCGATCGATTTCCTCGTTGATCGAGGCGTCCTTGTCGATATAGGTGTCCGATTGCTCGATGTAGGCTTCGGGCTGGTAGTAGTCGTAATACGAGACGAAGTACTCGACGGCGTTGTCGGGAAAGAGGCCCTTGAACTCCTCGTAGAGCTGGGCGGCGAGCGTCTTGTTGTGCGCGATGACGAGCGTGGGCTTTTGGATCTCCTCGATCACCCACGAGACGGTGTTCGTCTTCCCCGATCCCGTGACCCCCAAGAGGGTCTGTTCGGCCATCCCCTCGTCGAACCCGGCGGCCAGTTGCGCTATGGCTTCGGGCTGGTCGCCCGCCGGCTCGAAGGGCGCGTCGACTCCGAAGGGTCTGTCTCGGCCCGGCCTGTCGGGCGACAGCGGTCCCGATTGAGCATCACTCATTGGTGCTTTATGATCCTCGGGGCACTTGACGCGCTCGCTCCGACGGCCGACCACACGAGAACGGGACGCTTCGAACGCTACCAACTCCACGTTCTCCACCGTACCCGCACCCGACTTCGAAGGACACGACCGCTTCACCGCGGTCCGATAGCTCTCGGCGTGGGGTGGCCGGTATCAGCGTAGAACTATGTTGCATGAGGTGAATCGGGGGACATGGTATCGATAGCGACGATCACGGAGAAGGCGAACGCGGTGGCTGGGCTGGTCGACCGGAGCGACGTCGAGATGATCCTCGTCGGCGACTCGGTCGGGCTCACCACCCTCGGCTACGATTCGACGAGTCGCGTCTCGATCGAGGAGATGATCCATCACGCCGCGGCCGTCACGCGAGTCGTTGAGGAGACGCCCGTCGTCGTCGACCTGCCCTTCGGCTCGTACAACGTTACCTCCGCCGACGCCGTGCGGAACGCGAACCGCCTGCGAAAGGACGGCCGCGCCGACGCGATCAAACTCGAAGGCGGCCGCGAGGTCGCCGAGTGCGTCGCAGCGATCACCGAGGGCGGGATCCCCGTGATCGGCTACATCGGCGTCACGCCACAGATGACGACCGTCGGGGACGACCCACTACGGGGACGAACCGCCACGGAGGCCGGGTCGATCCGCGACGACGCGATCGCGCTCGACGAGGCCGGTGCCGTCGGCACGGTACTCGAACTCGTTACGACGACGGCTGCGAGCGCGGTCACGGAGGCGATCGACGGGATGACGATCGGTATCGGTGCCGGGTCGGGCTGTAATGCCCAGGTCGTGACGCTACACGACCTCCTCGGATTGGGCGAGGTCCTCCCGGAAACGGCGGCGGGAATAGGGACGGACCTGGGAACGGCCATCGTCGAGCACCTGAACGGCTTTCACGGCGCGGTCGCGAGCGGCGAGTTCCCGGACGGGAACGCGACCGAACCGATGGCCGAGGACGAAGCCGACGACTTCGCCCGAGACACCTAATCCGCCGTCTCCGTACCTCCTCGTCAGCGGGAACGATCGACACTTGCCGTTCCGTCGATCCGTCCTCATCCCGATCGCTGCCCACCCAACTCAGTCGTCGGTCCCCGTCTTCGCGTCCGGTTCGGCTCGCGCTTCGGTCGGCTCTCGTCCCGTCGTGTGGCGATCGCGCAGGTGGAGCCAGGTCGCACAGCCGAGCGCGAACACGCCTGCCCCCGCGGCGAGCGCGAACACCGTCCGGAACCCGGTCGGGGAGTACACCCGTGCGCCCGCGACGACCTCCCCGGTCCAGTAGCCATCGAGCACCGCGCCCATCAGGGTCGGAAACACGGCCGCGCCGAGGAACCCTCCGCTGTTGACGACGCCGGTTGCGACGCCGCTCGTCGCCGTACCGTGGCGTTCCTTGATCACGGTATAGGACAGCGAACTCGCCCCGCCGGTCGCCGAAGCGAGAAAGAACACGCACGCGACGACGATCAGGGGAACGCGAACGAACGCTAACACCCCATACGACGCGACGAAGGCGGACGCGCCGAGAACCATCAGGCTCGTTCGTCGACCCGTCAGGTCCGACGCGCGCCCGATCAACGGCGGGCCGAAGAGGAGTCCGAGGCTTCCCGCGAGGGCAAAGGTAGAAGCCCGGGTCACGCTCAGTCCGTACACCTGGGAGACGTACGGTACCGCCCACGCGCCGAGGACGGTGATATTCACGCCGATCGTACAGAACATGACCCCGACGAGGAGCCACGTCTCGCGTTCGCCGAGGACCCGCTTCGTGCTCGCTACCACCTCCTCGACGGTGAGCGAGCGCCCGGCAGGGACCCCTTCGATCGACGCCAATCCGGCGTCGGCCGGCGTGTCCCGGGCGACCAGTGTGATACTGACGGCGATGGCGAGTCCCGCGAGTCCGAGCCCGACTAACGCTACCCGAAGGCCGAGACTCGTTACCGCGAGTGCGAGCGGCGTCGTTGCGAGCACGCCGCCGAGCCCGGCGACGGCGACGGTGAGTCCGCTCATCGTGGCGAACTCGTCGGGGCGAAACCAGTTCGCACAGAAGCGAAGCGTCGCGATGAACACCACGCTCGCGCCCAGCCCGATGCCGACGCGTGCTCCGAAGGCTACGAGGTAAACGGGCGCGAGCGCGAACGCGAGCCCGCTAAGGCTCATCAGCGCAACGCCCGCCGTTGCGCTCCGGCGGATGCCCGCGCGATCGGCGAGCACGCCCGCGGCGATCTGGAGGGGTGCGTAGACGTAGAAAAACGAGGCGTGGAGCGTGCCGATCTCGGTCGCGGTCGCGTCGTACAGCCGCGCGAGGTCTTCGGTCAACACGCCCGTCGAGAGGCGATAGACGTTCACGAGCAAGAATCCGGTCGCTAACACCCCCCAGATAACCCAGCGGCGTCGATAGGGATCGGACCGGACGCTCACTTCCGTATCACCGGGCGACGCTCGCAAAAGGGTTCGCACGCTCGAAATAGCAAGCGTCTAAACGACTTGGGATGAGGAATGGTGAGGCTGTCTTGGAAGCCCCCGGGTGCTCGGCGGCTACGACTCACTGCGGTCCTCGTCGCTCACTCCGTTCGCTCCTGCTGTCCTTGCGTCGTGGTTCAAGAGAGCGGAGCTCTCTTGTCATCTGCTCACGGGCCTGCGGCCCGTTCGCAGGTTCGTGGGACTCAACGAGTCCCACGCTCATCACGAAACGGCCTCGCCGTTTCGAACGATCTCGCTCACCGAGCGCCCCGCCCCTTCCAGTCCCTCCCGTGGTGATTTATCGAGCTTTCGTCAACTGGCTGACACCGCTACCGGAACGACGAATCGACGCCGACTATTGAAAAACCCCCGAACGAGCGTCAGGCGGGTTCGTCGGCACGTTCGCGAACGAGGTCGCGCAGGTCGACCGGGTCGCCGATCCCGTCGATCTCCTCGCGCTCGATGAGCGCCGTGCCCGCGACGGCATCACGCTCGGTTTCGTCGACGACGTAGACCGATCCTGTACGGGTGATCTCGCCGATCGAACTCATGATCCGCGCGCGCTTCTCGGCGGTCTCGGTAAAGCGAGAGAAGCCGGTGAGCATGCTCTCGTCCTCCGCGGTGTCCTCGCTCACGGCCTTAAATGGCGCGCGAAGCGTAGGATGAACGTCGAACCCGACGCGCGTGAGGCTCACGATGAGTTCGGCGTCGTCGGACTCGGCGAGGTCGGTGGCCGATTCGTCGGGTGTGTCCTCCTCGATACCCTCGTCGTCGTCGAGCATTTCGACCGGGTCCGCGAGCGGCGCGTCGAACAGCTCCTCCAAGCGGGCGGCTACCTCGACGCTCGCGCTCATGCCGTCCTCGTACTTCGAGACCGTCCGCCGGGAGACGCCGAGTTCCGACGCTAATTGCCCGAGGCTCCAGTCTTCCTCCCTGCGCTCGTCGGCGAGCACCTCCCCGTCGACGTTGACGTACAACCCCCCGGGCGCGGCGTAGACGAACGGTGGAACCCTCTCAACGAACAGCTCGTACGCGGTGTCGGGACTTACCGCCGGCACGCCGTGACGCATGTAGACCACGCCCGGCGAGAGCTCCTCGTTCCGGCTTCGCAGGCCGAACACCAGGGGCGTGGCGTCGAGAAAGGCCCCGAGGCGGCGCATCTCGGTGCCGGTCACCCCGTCGAACGCGTCGACGTTCGCGAGCACTTTGAGGAGCAATAAGTCCTCGTCACGGCGGGCCGCGACGTCGAAGCTCTTCGGTCGCGTTGCACACCGGTCGCTCACGGCGAAGCCCGCGTCTTCGAGCATCGCAATGACGTTTCCGACCAGTGCTGACCGAGACATACATGTACATAGGCATCTCCTGGTATATATTCGTTGTGCCGGCAGACACACCCGTTACCCGGGAAATCCCCTCGATGGGCGATACGACGCCCGATTTCGGCGGATGCTCTCGTGCCAGCGTTCGAACAGTTACTGCGTCCCTACTCGTGCCTGACTCCCCGTTCGTCGCTCCCGGGCCGCTTCGGCCGGTCGTTTGACCGCTCGGTAGGCGCGGCCGACCCGAAACCCGTTACTCGATGCTCACGTATCCCCGGTGATGGCCGTTATCGGGCTCGACGACACCGACTCGCGGGACCGGGGGATGTGTACGACCTACCTCGCCGCACGGATCGCCGCTCGACTGCGCGAGCGCGGCCACCGCGTGGATCGCTCGATACTCCTCCGACTCAACCCGGCGATCGAATTCAAGACCCGGGGCAACGCCGCACTCGCGATCCGTACCGACTGCGATCGAAAGGAAGCGTTCGGGCTCGCACGTGAGGCGATCGACGCGGCTGCCGAGACGGACGATCCGAACACCAACCCCGGGCTCGTCGTCGCCCCCGACGCCGACGTCTCGCCCGCGATCGCCGAGTTCAGCGTTCGCACACTGTGCGACCGCCTCGCGATCGCCGACGCTCGTGAGGCTTGCAAAGCGGCTGGGTTCGCCTACCGGGGTTGGGACAACGGCCGGGGCCTGATCGGCGCGCTCGCGGCGGTCGGTTCCCGGCGGGCGTTTTCCGAGTGGACCGTAGAACGCATCGCCTACCGCGAGCCCAAGCGGTGGGGTACCCGGCGAACTGTCGACCCCGACTCGGTCTTCGCGGCCGCCGAGCGCGGCTACCCTGCTACCTGGGACACCGTCGATCGCGGCGAGCGCGAGGTCGTCTGCGTTCCCCGCACGCCCTGTCCCGTGCTCTTCGGCGTTCGTGGGGACGATCCCGACGCCGTAAGCGAGGTCGCCGCCGCTATCGACGCCGAACCGGTCGAACGCGCCGAAACCTTCCTGACCAACCAGGGAACCGACGCGCACCTGCGCGACGGGTCGATCCGGTCGGTCGAGAACGGACGCAACTATCGTCTTTCCGGCACCGTAGCGAGCGCACCCGAGACCCGCCGCGGCGGACACGTGTTCTTCGCGCTCGCCGACGACGGTAGCAATAGTATCAGTAACGATGGCAGTGGCGACGATGTGTCCCTCGACACTGCCGATGCCGGGAGCCGGGTTCACGACGACGAGGCGAACGCGACCGCCCCGCGACTGGATTGTGTCGCGTTCGAACCCACCAAGCGTTTCCGCGATCGGGTGCGCGCGTTGCGCGTCGGCGACTCGCTTACCGTCTGCGGAGAGGTCTCCGGGGGAACACTGAAACTGGAGAAGTTCGCCGCCCGCGACCTCGTGCGATCTGAGAGGGTGACACCGACCTGTCCCGTGTGCGAGCGCTCGATGGAGAGCGCCGGGCGCGACCAGGGCTATCGCTGTCGCGACTGTGGCACCCACCGCGAGGGGAAGGCGTCCCGGACTCTCGACCGCGATCTCGAACTCGGCTGGTACGAAGTACCGCCGCGTGCCCGCCGTCACGTCGCGAAACCCCTCGTGAGGGGCGGGTTCGACGCGCCGACTCATCCCGAGCGGTGAACGGTGAGCGGTGCTCGACGAGCCACGGATCAGGTCTTGAGCCCGCTCCCGGTGAGCGCAACGACGACGTCCTCGTCGGCTTCGATCACACCCTGTTCGCGGAAGGCTCTCAGCGCCGCGGGCGCGAGTGCACACGTCGGCTCGGTGTAAAAGCCCGCGCGGTGCAGGCGGTTGAGCGCTCGCTCGGTTTCGGCCTCGCCGATCGCGAGTACGTCCCCGCCGGTCGCCGAGATCGCTTCGATGATTTCGTCGTGACGCGCCGGCTCGCGGATCCGAACCCCGTCGGCCAGGTCGTTCCGTTCGTCCGGCTCGCTTCGGCCGTTTCGACCGTTCCGGTCCTCCCGACCCCTTGATTTCGAGTGGAACTCGCGTGCAACAGGATTGTACCCGTTCGCCTGCGCGCCGTAGAGCCGCGGTATTTCGCTCGTCCAGCCGGCGTCCGCGAGCGCCCGAAAGCCCCGGTAGGCTCCTAACAGTAGCGTGCCGTGTCCGAGCGGCAGGACCATCGCGTCGGGCACCGTCCAGTCGCGCTGGGCGGCCACCTCGAAGGCCACCGTCCGGGTTCCTGCGTAGAAGGCCGGGTTCCAGGCGTGGCTCGCGTACCACCCGCCGCCCGATTCGACCCGTTCGATACAGGCGCTCGTGACGTCCTCCCTGGTGCCCTTGACGCGAACGACGTCCGCGCCCGCCCGCGAGATCGCCCGCAGTTTCGACTGCTTGGCCTCGGCGGGCACGTAGATCTCGGCGTCGATCCCCGCGCGGGCGGCGTACGTCGCGATCGCCGCTCCGGCGTTCCCCGACGAATCCTCGATCACGCGTTCCGCGCCGACTTCGATGGCTCGTGAGAGCGTCGCCGCCGCGCCGCGATCCTTGAAACTGCCCGTGGGAAAGACGTACTCCAGTTTGAACGCACAGTTCCGGTCGGGCGCGTCGACCAATGGCGTCCATCCCTCTCCGAGCGTCACCCGCCTCTCGACCGGCGCGAACCCCTCGAACGCCCACAATCCCTCGCGGGTATCGACCCCCGAAGACTTCGGTGGCCCGTTCTCCGGCATGGGGCGTTCTGCGAACTCCAGCGGATTCCCACAGGAACACCGCCAGGGTTCGTCCGGTCCCGGTTCGTACTCGCGACCGCAGGCTGGACAGGAAAGCGACGACGGCGACGGTCGAGACATACTGTCCCTTCGACGCCGGCTATCAAAGATCCCAGGACTCCCGGGTTCGGGCGGATTCTGTCGATCCGGCCCTACCGACGTTCGGCGAGCGTGGTCAACGTGACGGTTCTCCATCGGTGTCGTCCGTCGATCGATCGAAACGGTTCGGGTCGATTCCATTCGGACAGGACGCCGCGTCACGTGCCCGACCCAGGAAGCGGACGAAGGAGGCCGTACCAGAGGCGGTAGCCGACCATACCGATCGTCTTACCGATGCCGAAATTGGCGCTGACCTCCCTCGTATCCGGGACCGAGCGGCGCTTTATCGACCACCTACAGACGGCGACGACGATACCGTGATACGAGTTCGTCCGAACGCCCCAGACGTCACGGTCCCGTATCCACAGCTGAGCGCCTCCGTACAGCGCACCCGCGGCAAGCACTGGTAGGGATGCGTGAACTGGATCGTCCCACTCCTCTACGTTTTCCAGCAGTCGTTGCCAAAGGAGCAACTCGACGACCAATCCGACCGCCGCGATGAGGAGTTCCACGAACGCGCGCGCCCGTCGTCGAACCATGGCTCCACTCGGCGCTATCGTGTATTATATCTGACGTCTATCGAGTCCCCCCATCGATGCTATTCGATCGCCTCGACGCCCTCATCAGTCTTCGATTTCATACGAGAAGCGCCGAACACCCTCCCTGCGGTTTACGGAACAAGCACGCTCCGCGCGAGCGACCGCCGAAGGCGGCGAGCGAGCGTTTTTGGTGGAGATTTTTGCTGGCCCCGCAGTGAGCGCGAGTGAAACGAGGACGCGTCCGCCAGAAGACTCCCTCAGTATCGGCGCTCACTGCGGCTTTGTGCTCGCCGAAGACGCTCGTCACCGAAAAGAGCCGATCGCCGCGATCGACGCGATCGCCGAGGTCGCGTTCGAAGGAAACGAGGCCGCCCGCTGGTGCGCCGTGTTGCTCGAACCCGGTGGCCCGTATCTGGGTTTCTTCCGGCGCGGTTCCCGCAGTCATTCCGAGGTGTGCCAGCACGTTCTCGACGCCTCGGACGCCGATTTCGATGCTCCGTTCGTCCAGCCCCACCGAGCCCCCGAGTTCGGGGTCGATCATCGGCACGCCCTCGTCGGGCGCAGCACGGGCGAGCTGGCCGTCCGGCCCCTTCTGGTCGAGCACGTATCCACAGTCAAAGGCCCGCGCGAGGTCGAGACACTTCCCGTGGAGGCGGTGGCGGGGCCCACAGCGCACGCGGGTCTCGTGGAGCATCCGGCTCGTCGAACCCTGGTGCAGATCGAGGCCGTAGTCCGCCCGGGTCGCCGCCTCGAAGGTCGCCGCCGCGATCCGTTCGCTGGAGGTGCCGTCCTCGTCGCCCGGATACGCCCGATTGAGCTTCGTGTCGTCGATCGGGTTGCGGTGTTCGGCCACCTGAAAGCCGTGGTAGTTGACGATTCCGGTCACGAGGATCGTCCCCGAGAGGTCCGCAGGATCGATTCGGGGAACGACCCGCCTGAGGACCCCGACGCCGTTGAGTTCGTCGCCATCGGAGGCCGCCTGCACGTAGAGCGTCGGGCCCTCCCCCTGTCCGTTGATGACTGCTACCGGTAACCCGACCGGGCTACCGTCGCGTGATTCGCCGACGGCGAGGCGACCCGTCGCCCGCTCGCCGGGCCCTGCGCTCGCCGACCCGAGGGTACTCATTACACCCACAGGGAGGACGAACTCCCTTGAGGGTTGCCATACCTGCCCTCGTTTCCTCGAACCCGATCACTTCCCGACGGGCGAATATCACTGCGTCCTTCGGGTGTCGATAACACTCCAGTCCCGGGGTCGTCGACGACCGGCCGACCGGTGCGGCCGATACCGATCGATGTGTCTTTGAGACGGCCTCCCTTACCTCCACTGTGTCCGACTCGCCTCGCTCGCCGACCGCGACCTTTCTCGCGGCGCTCGACGTCGAAGCCAACGCCAAACGCGGCTTCGCGTTCGGCGTCGTGCTCGCGCTCGCCGTCTCGGTCGTGTTCGTCGTCCTCCCGGGAACGACCCGCTCGCCGGCGCTGTACCTGGTGTTGGCGGTCGTGCTCGCGACCTCGGCGGGTGCCCTTGCGACCGTCGCGCTCACCCTTCTCAGCGCCTATCGACTATCGCGCGACGTCTGATCCGCGCGACTCGCGGCCTTCCTCGTGAGGCCCGAACCCAGCGATCCGCTCGTCGACCGGGGCGCCTTCGACCGGAACACTTCCGATCGGGACACCTTCGATCGGGGTTCGCTCAGTCCCCTTCGATGTCCGTACACGCCCGCTCGACGAGCGAAACGACTCCTGCGAGCGCCCCGATCGACCGTCTCCCTTCGATCGTCCCCTCACGCTCGTCCCACTCGATCACGCCTGCATCGACGAGTTCCGGGAGGTGGATCTGCAGGAGCGAGACGTAGACGCACTTGCGCTGGCGTTCGGTGACGTGTGCGGCGGGCACCCTGTGTTCGCTCGCCGCGACCGCTCGTGAGATTTCCTCGATCGAACACGCCCGTCGCTCGCGTGCGAGCATGGCGATCGTCGCTCGCCGCCGGTCGTTGCGCAACACCGAAAACGCCTCCTCCGACGGGAGGTGCACTCGCCGATCGAGCGGTCGTGACTCCCCGTCCGCTCCCTCGCTTCCCGCGTTCTCCCGCGAGCGCTGGGGTTGCTGGCGCGACATCGGTCAGTTCCCACCCGCCGTTCGACGCTCGTTTGCCAGCCCGATCCTCCCGTCCGTTCGTGATCGTTCGGCGGGGACGATCCCGACTCGGCCGCGCGCTCCCTCGGAGCCCATGAGACGGTTTATCGACTCGCCCGAAACCGCTTATACACACTCTAGGTATCGTGTTCCGTCGCGTGGATCGCGTTCCGCTCCGTACAACACGTTTCAAGGTATACAACGACGGCTGACCACCGACCGGTGTCGAGGTTCCGAACGGACACGTGGACCGGGTTCGTCCCCGGCGAACACCCGAACGTAGCTCTCGGTGACGAACGCTCCACAACCTAAGCATTCCAGCATCAGTTCGCTTCCATCGATGTCGTTCCCGTCGTTGCCTTTCCCCCCTTAGCCACGCTTTCTCCGATTACCGCTGTACCGGACACCGTACCAGTGCCTTTCGCGAACGATCTCCCTTTCGTTGCCATGGATCGGTCTCGATCCGTACCTGCTACTCGGAACGGCCACTGCTATAAATTTCTATAGAATAATATATATATCTGGGGCGGTACTGTGTCGCAGTATCCGAACCCACGACTTCGGTTAGCGTAACTGCTGAGATCTAAAGTCGGCTTCGGACTCCCGACCGTAGCCGTCGATCGCCGGGTGTCACGACGAGAGGCACGCGGACGACTCGACGGCCTATCGCCGCTCGGTGCCCGTCTCGTGCTATCGAACGCCCGATTCCGTACCTGGGCCGCCGGACTTTCGATCGTGCTACCACACGGTTTGACGTCCCTATTCGGTTATGCCAGACAATATAGAGCTATCGAAGCTCATGACTATATCATTCTGAAATATATAGATATTGAAAGTACTAAATTGATCACTTCGGTCTGTCCTCGTGCAATGGCGGACGACCCGAACCCGACGCGATCGAGCGGAGTATCGAGGCGGAAATTCATGCTCACCACCGGTGGGGTGGCTGGGGCGGCGCTCATCGGGCAGGCGAGCGAGCCAGCGCACAGGCATCGGGCGGACCGCTCGTCGCGGACGGCTCCTCGACGGTGTATCCGATCACCAGCAACGGGGCGGCGGTCTGGAACTCCAACCCGCCGGCGAGCGACGAGGAGTACTGGGGACCGGGGCAGTACGGGATCAGCACCAACCAGCCGATGGCGAGCTACTGGGGCGGGCTCTACGGGTTCGGCGGCGGTCAGGGCCAACCGCCGTTTTACACCAACGTCGGTCTCAGCCACTCCGGCGTGGGCATCACGAAGCTCATGAACGGGCAGGTCGACATCGGCGACTCCAGCGCGCCGGTCCAAGACGAGTTACCCGACCGCAACAGCTACGAGAACTTCGTCGATCACGTCGTCGGCGTCGACGGCCAGTCGGTCGTCGTCAGCAGGCCGATCTACGAGGCCGGCCTTCAGAACCTCACCGGCGACCAGCTCAGAGCGATCTATCGGGGCGAGATCACGAACTGGAACCAGCTCGATTCGTACAGCGGCCCCGACAAAGAGATCCAGGCGATCTGCCGCGCCGAGGGGTCCGGGACCGACACTGCCTTCCGCGCGAACCTCTTCGGCGACCCCGACGCCGCGATCGAGTGCGACGCCCGTATCGGGCAGAACCAGCAGGTCCGGACGACGGTCATCAACTCCGATAACGCCATCGCGTACATGGCGCTCGCGTTCACCGGTGGCGGAGCGCCGGCGATCTCTCTCACGCTCGACGGGACGACCTACGAACTCGGCAGGAACCTCGGTGCCGAAGGCTACCCGCTCTCGCGCGACCTTCGCGCGTACACCTGGCAGGACACCTCCCAGAAGGAGGCGGCGTTCATCCGGATGCTGCTGAGCGAGTACGGCCAGGTGAACTTCGTCGAAGCGAACGACTACTTCAAGCTCCCGCCCGCCGGGAGGAAGAACGCCAGAAGCTTCCGAGCACCCAGTAGCGAGACGCGGACGGATCAGCGTTCTTTCAGGGAACGATATAAATGTCAGCAATCACGAAACTACGTCGGTCGGTATTTACGGGTCGACCGATGGCCTCGATCGGAGCGTGTTCATAGCGGGGGTCGTCGGCGCGACGTGTCTCGTCGGTGCGTTCGTCGGCTTTCTGGCTCGATCGAACCTAACAGCGGTGTTACTGATCGGCTTCCTCTTGATCGTCGGCTACGGCTGGTACGTTCATCAGGCCCGGACGGCGAAGGGTCTGAGCTTTCTGGCGACGGTTTCGACGGTCGTTACGATGGCGCTCATCATCGCGTTCATCGTTCGGGAAGCGTTGCCGGTGTTCGAACTAATGGGGCTCGATCTCGTAACGAAGACCGGCGACGAGCTGTGGAACACGAGTAGCAATGTCTACTCGCTCGTCCCGGCGATGTGGGGGACGCTCATCGAGACGGTACTCGCAATGGCCATTGCGGGCCCGCTCGGGGTCGCCGGCGCGGTGTTCATCGCGGAGATCGCCCCCGGGTGGCTGCGTGAGATCGTCAAGCCGGGCGTCGAGATCCTCGCTGGTGTCCCGTCGATCGTCTACGGGTTCATCGGCTTCGTCATTATCAACAGCTACCTGCTTGAGAATCTGGAACTCTCGGGCCTCGGAAGCCTGTTCGCCGTCGGCTTGGTCGTCGGAATCATGGCATTGCCGACCGTCGTCTCGGCCGCCGAGGACGCACTGACGAGCGTGCCCGAATCGATGAAGGGCGGCTCGTTGGCGCTCGGGACGACCGACTGGCAGACCACGACCTCGATCACGATCCCGGCGGCTTTCTCAGGCGTCTCGGCGGCGGTCCTCTTGGGAGTCGGCCGGGCGGTCGGTGAAACGATGGCCGCGACGGTCATCCTCGGCAACGTCGTCGAGTTCCCCTCGCCGCTCTACGACGTGTTCGGCGACAGCGTCACGCTCACCAGTCTCATCGCCAGCCAGTACGGCAATGCGAGCGGCCTGCATCTGCAGGCGCTGTTCGCCGCCGGTGTCGTGTCGTTCATCACCGTGTTGGTCCTCTCGGTCGGCTCACAGTTCGTCGAGCGCCATATGCAACGCAAACTCGGAGGGAAGGAATGAGCAGCACGCACGAAACGCGGCTGGTCGCGGGCGAGACTTCGGTGCTCGAAGGAGCGAGCGCCGTCGTCGCTGGCCTCGGCTTCCTCACGTTTCTGTTCGCCTGGCTCACTCTCTCCGAGGTGGTGAGCCTGGAGACACGGGTGCTCGGGATGGGGCTGTTCGAACTCCTCGGTCTCGACCTGCTCGTTTCGGGTTCCGGCGTTCTCGCGTTCGGCGTCGTCTCCAGAGCGGAGTTCGTCGAGACGTCCCCCAGTGACACGGCGGGGCTCCCGGCCGCGATCGTCTTCGGATCGATCGGGCTGGCCGCCGGCGGTATCGTTGCCTCCCAGACGTTCGGGTTCGGTTTTCCCGGCTGGCTGGCGATCGGAGTGCTCACCGGCGGCACGAGCGCGGCAGTGACGATACTGCCTCGCGAGGACATCGGGTCGACGGTGCCGGCCGGTGTGCTCGCGGTTGCCGTGGGTGCGGTGTTTCTCACGGGACTCATCGGCCCCGAGTGGGCCTGGAACCCCGCCGATTTCGAGGCGACGTATACGGCGAGGGTCGTCGTTCCGGTGCTCGCCGTCCTCTGTAGCCTACTGGTCGCGTGGGCCAGCGCGAAGGCGTACAGCGGGTTCGGTAGCCGGGGTCGCCAGAACGGAGCGTACTTCCTCATCGGGGTGAACGCGTTTGCGATGCTCGCCGTCCCGCTCTTACTGCTGGCCTTCGTCGTACGACGGGGGTGGCCCAGGGCTACGGCGGGTATCGAGATCGGTCCCGGAGTCGGCCCGACGGTCGTCTTCGGCCTCCGGCTACCGTTCGACTGGCCGTTCGTCATGAACGTCTCACAAGGGATCTACGTCGACGTCCCCGGGGTGCTGCCGGCGATCGCCGGCATCGAACGGGTCGCGGATCACGCCGAGAAGGTCGCGACGATCACGACCAGGGTCGAAGCGGTCCCCGACGCAGTACTCGACGCTATCGTCGGCTTCGCGCACCGTTCACAGGGCGTGGTCGAGGCCGCTACGAGCGTGTTGCTCGCCAGTAGGGACGTCGATACGGCCTACGAAGCGCTCACTGCACACGACGAACTCGCCGCCGAACTCGAACCGTTCGATCGCCGTCTCTACCGGGACGACATCCCCGACGCGTACCTCCTCGGACTCGTCCTCGATAGTGTAAAGCGCACCGCCGAACACGGCGGCAACATCGCCGAAGTGGCCATCCAACAGGTTTCGAAGGAAACGACCGAGGGGACTGAGACCCGCGCGGAGACACCACAACGATAACTGCTGAGATGCTTGAAGCAGAACTCGAGTCGGTGGTTTGTCGGGTTGGCCGCTCTCGCCGCGAGGGAACACGATGATGCCCGGACGGCGATCGACATGCTACGCTACGCTGGCGGGATCGCCCGGTCGAAAACGTCGTCGTCCGCGAGACGTTCGTCACGAAAGCGTACGAACGAGTTACTGTAGCGGTCCTTCGCCGGGATCGGAGCCTCCCGAGTTACCCTATCCCTGCGGCCGGCTCGATCCGTCGCGCCGCCGTCCGGCATCGCTCGTACGTATCGATCGCCCACTCGATCAGCACGTCGTCGTTCCCGTCGAGACACGCCCGCGGGTTCCCGCCCTCGTCGTAGGCTCCCACCAGCGCCCGGTCGTCGTCGAGGATCGCGAGCCCGAACGACAGCGCCTCGGGACGAACGAACAGATCGAAGTTGTCGCTGTCGCGCCCGAACTGGTGGGCCTCGGCGTGGCTCTCGCGCGCCGCTTCGAGCACTCGCTCGTCGATCACGACCTCTATATCGACGTTCGCCTCGACGAGCGGCCGGCCGGCCTCGTTGAACGACCGGCTCGTGATCGGGACGATCCCCCGCATCCGGTCGAACGACGCCGAGCGAAAGACGTCGACGGAGTGTTCCATCGTCGCATAGGGGTTCTCGGGCGTCGCTTCGATCACGGTCGGCCTCGTCATCGCCTCGATCGGCAGCGTCCGTCCGACCTCCCCGAGACAGGTAAGCAGGGTTTCGTGGTCGGCGCTCACGCGGACGGTCTCGGTGAGGTCCTCGTACGCCGAGAGCACGAGTTCTCCGGGGGTCGTGAGCCGGTAGCTTCCCTCACCCTTCTCGGCCCACCCGCGCGTCGTGAGCCCGTCGAGACAGCGATGGATCGTCGAGCGCGGGAGCGAACACCGCCGCGCCAGCTCCGCTCCCCGACCGGGCCGCTCGCGCAGTTCTCTTAACACCTGAATCCGGTTCGACGACCCGGCGAGAAAGGCGACGTGTTCGTGTGAATCCATGCGACTCGATTGCACGACGGCAGGCATATACCCTGTGCCTATGACCGTCGATAGCCAGTAGCTATCGGTGAGGGTCCGTCCGTAACGCTACGGACGTACGCTCCGTGCTCGATGTTCGATCTTCGTCCCGTTTCGCCCTCGTGCGTTCCTTGCGATCGTCAGCGCGACACGACCGAGCGACGCACGGTGGAACCAAGGGCCGACGTCACGCCGTCGCGTCCCTCCGATCGCCGTCCCTCGGGGACGACCGTTTATTATCACCTCCGTCGGACGGACTGTCGTGACCGACCGCCTCCGTCCCGCGACCGATCGCGTTCGCTCCATCGCCGGTTCGGGCCGCGTCGTGGAGACGATCGTTACCGCGCTGGTCGCCGTCGGGTGTCTCTGGTTCGTTCTCGCGTTTCTGACGATCGCCGCCGCACGGCTTTCCTATCCGCTCCCGCTCGAATGGATGGAGGGGGGCATGGTGCTCGAAACCCGCCGGGTTCTCGCCGGCGACGCGCTGTACGTCGAACCGACGCTCGAATTCGCGCCCTTCATCTACCCGCCGCTGTATTTCTACGTCACTGCGGCGGTCGCGTCCGTTACCGGCCTCGGGTACGTGCCCTTGCGCCTCGTCGCCATCGCCTCGACGCTCGGGTGTTTCGCCGTGATCTTTTCGCTCGTTCGCCGTGAAATCGGGACGCTACTGCCGGCACTCGCCGCCGTTGGCCTGTTTGCCGCGTTGTACCCCGCCGCCGGCACGTGGTTCGACCTCGCACGGGTGGACATGCTCTACCTGCTCGTTGCACTCGCCGTCGTCTCGATCGTCCGGTTCGGCCGCGGCGTTCGGGTGGGTGTCTTCGCCGGCGTCGTCTTCGTGCTCGCCTTCCTCACGAAGCAATCGGCGCTGCTTGCCCTGTCGCCGCTCGTGATCTATTCGCTGTACTACAAACGCCGCTTCGGGGTCACCTTCGCCGCGACCGGGTTTGGACTGGTCGGCGCGAGCCTCCTCCTCTTGCAGGTGACGAGCGATGGCTGGTTTCTCTACTACGTTTTCGAACTGCCGACGATGCACCCGACGAAAGGGCGACGATTGCTGACCTTTTGGACACGCGACCTGCTTCGCCCGCTCGCGCTCGCGGCGGCCGTCGCCGTCGGGTACGTCCTGAGTGCCATCGGTCGGGGTCGAACCGAGATCGGGGTTTTCTACGGCCTCCTCCTCGTCGGGTTCGTCGGGTCGTCCTGGCAGGCCCGGTTACACACGGGCGGGGCGGAAAACACTCTTATCCCGGCGTACGCCGCGCTCGCGATCGGGTTCGGACTCGGGGTCGCCGGTGCGCTCCGGGCGGCGAGCGAGTATGGGGATCGTTCGCCCGACTGCTCGCCCACGATCGGCCGGTCGGTAGTGCTGATCGCAGTCCTATTGCAGTTCACGGCACTGCTGTACGTTCCGGGTGCACACGTCCCGACGCCTGCCGAGTTCGACCGTGCCGAGCGCTCGATCGAGGCGGTCGAATCGATGCGTGAGCCGGTGTTCTCGCCGGTCTATCCCTACATGGCCGTCGCGGCGGGCCACGAGCCGACTGCGCACAAGATGGCCCTCGTCGACGTGTTGCGCGCCGAACCCCACCCCGAACGCCGGGCGCTCAGGGGTCGACTCTCCCGCACGCTGACCCGGAATCCACGGTATCGTACTTTACTCACCCACGGCGGAGTCTACGCCTTTGGCCGCATGGCGAGAGCCGCCTACCGCTACGATCGCCCGTTCCCGCGGGGCGCTCGGCCGCCCCGCCCGATCACCGGCGCGCGCCCCCATCCGCGAAACGTCATCGTTCCGAAGCGCCCGATCGCCGCAGGGAACGAAACTGCCACCGCGAACGCCTCGACCGCCGTCGTTGCTGTGAACGCTTCGACCACCGCCACCAGCGGCTTCGGTTTGGCCGTTCGGTCGCCGACGGAGTGCTCGGATCAGTCTCCGTCTCCGGCGAGCGCTTCGAGGCGTTCGGTCCCCGTCCGAGTCCCCTTCGCGATCACTACGTCGCCCGCGCGTAGTTCGGTGTCGGGACCGGGCGAAATCACCCACTCGTTTCGCGCCCGGTTCGTAGCGCTCGTCAGCCGGTCGCCCGCCGACGACGGTTCGCCGGGTTCGGCTTCCGCGCGCCGAACCGCGACCACGCGGGTTCCCGTCTCGGTCTTGATCCTCCGCTCGCCGATCGTAACCCCGTCGAGATCGCTCCCTGGCGCGACGACCGACCGGACGAGCACCTCGTCGGATTCGAGGACAGCCTCGGCGATCACCGGATGCGTCCCGATCCCCCGCAGCACCCCTTCGCTGATCTCGACGGCAGCGTCCGAGATGACTTCCGTGCTCCGTCCGAGGTGGACGAGCCCGCGGAGGGTTACGGGATCTTCGACCCGGCTCGCCGCGCGTAGCGTCCAGGCCTCGAACCGGGACTGGAGCGCGTCGACCTCGACTTCGAGTTCGACCACTTCCCGCGCGAGGGCCTCGCTGTCGAACAACACCGCGCCGTAGGCCAGGTCGACCGCGAGTTCGCTCATGTTCTTCATTAGCACGACCGTCCGCATCGCCCGTTCGATGTCCTCGATGCCGGTATCGGGAGCCGTCGGCGGGTCGTAGGCTTCGCCCGTCGCGCTCTGGTAGACGCCGCCGACGTCCTCTGTCGCCCCGCGCAGGAGCACGCTCGTCCCGGGTTCGAGGTGCGTCTCGGGACCGGGATCGGTGTTCCACTCGCCGTCACGGCGGATCGAGATCGCGCGGACGCCCGTCTCGGTCTCTAGATCGATCTCCTCCAAGCTCTTCCCGGCGAGGCGTGCGTTCTCGGCCACCTCCGCTCGAACGACCGTTTCGAGCGCGTCGGGAAGCGCTGCGGTCATCGCCTCCGGCAGACCGATGTCTTCTGCGACGACCTTCGCGATGTCGCCCGCCGCGTCCGATATCTTCTCGGCGGCCCCGATGACGCCTAACGCCGGTGCCAGGCTTTCGGCGTCCGCCGGGCTCCGGGCGGCCATGAGCAGGCCCATTCGCGCGCGCATCTGGAGGACGTCCATGCGCGCTTCGAGTTCGAGCACTTCCCTCGCGACGTCTTCGGAATCCAGGAGAACGGCCGAGTAGGACAGATCGATCAGCAACTCAGCAGTGTCCTTCATCTCCGAGAGGACCTGTTTGACGCTGACTGGCTCGTAGGCGACCTCCCCGGCCATACCAACCGAATCGAGTCCCGGCGAGCAAAAGCGTTCGCCCGGCCCATCGACGGCTACTCGTCGGTCGCTTCCCGCGGCGCCCAGCGGAGTTCCAACCCGATCGTTCTGCCCTCGAGCGAGAGAGCCGCCCCTTCGGCGTCGACGCGTACGTGTCGTGGCGATGGGAGGTGTACCTCCGTCTCCCCGGTAGCCATAACCAGTTCGGTCGCACCGTGTAGCGCCGCCTCCGTCTCTCGAAGCCTGGCGGTCAGGTGTTCTCGATCGCTCTCGACGCCTCCAACGACCGGATCGATGTCCACGTCCAAGCTCCGATTCGAGAGCACCGCGTTGAGCACTGCTCCGAACAGGAGCACGAGGCTGCTGAAATACAGCCACGTCAACAGAACGATCACGCCGGCGATAACGGTGCCGGCGTCCGGAGAACTGAGCTCGATATAGAACCGAAAGAGCGAGGCGAAGACCATCAGCCCGAACGCGGCGGCGAAGACGCCGGGTAACACCTCCCGAGCCGTCACGTTCGCGTCCGGGAACACGTAGTACATCGGAAAGAACGTAACCGCAAGCATCGAGACCAGCGCGACTCGGTACGACAGCCAGGCGAGCGGCCCGGCGTCGCCGCTCGGGAACACGGAGCCGAGCACCCACGCGCCGGCAACCGCCACCCCGAAGCTCACGAGCACGACGGCGGCGTCGACGAACTGATCGACGACGGAGTCGCGTGCGCCCGTATCGTAGACGTCCGAAAAGGCCGTATCGAGACAGCGGAAGATGCGAAGCGTTCCCCAGAGAAGTACGATCGCCCCGAGCAACGACACGCCGGTCGATACTTGCGCGGCTTCGAGCTCTCGGACGAGAGCGGTTTCGGTCTCCGGCGTGAACGCCGCCCCGACGGCGTCGATGAAACCGGACTGGAGGGACTGGTCACCGACGGCAGAGAGGATCACGATCGCGACCAACAACAACGGCAACGTCGAGAGAACCGCATGATAGGCGATACTGCCGGCCATGAACGTGATCTTCTCCGCCCGGAGTTCGTGGACCACCGCTTTGCTCACCGAGAGAGTTCGATCGAGACGTGCTCCCATCTCCGGGTGTTTGCCGCCATCCCGACAAAAGCTCGCAGGTTGCACTTCCCGAGTGATACCTCGTTACGTGGCTCCGGTCGTCGACCGGCTCGACGCTGATATCTACCCTCCGACGGCCGACGTCGCCCGAACGAATCCGCCTTCGAGTACGCTAGCCGCGGGAGCGTTCCGAACTAGCGATCACACCACGCGGTTCGCGAGCGACTCGTCGCGTTCCCGGCGTCCGAGGTTCTCGCGAACGATCGCGGCTACGCGATCGGCGTATCCTCTGTAAGCGGCGGCGACGTGCGGCGTCACGATTACCTCCTCCCTCTCCCACAGCGGCGATTCTTCAGGCAGAGGTTCGGTCTCGAAGCCCCGTGTTTCGTCGGTCAGCGGCACGCAGAGAACGACGAACTTCGAGCCCTCGATCGCCACCTCCAGGTTCGCGGGCGTATGGACCCGTTTTACGCCGTCGACCGGCGTTGGCGTCCGCTTTACGCCCACTACCTCCATGCCGAACGCGTCGGCGCGCCGGACGACACCCTGCCCGAGCGTGCCGAGGCCGATCACACAGACCCGTTCCCCGCGAAGCGTCCCTAACTCGCTCCAGTCCGGATCGATCCAGTCGGATTCGCCCTGGGCGTCCCGGTAGCGGTGCAGGCCGCGAGCGAACGCGAGCAGGTATCCGAGGACGGTTTCGCCGACGACGTCGCCGTGGATGCCCTCGCTACTCGTAAGCGCCACTCCCCGTTCGCGAAACGCCGCGAAGGGAAACCGATCGACGCCGGCCTGTACCGAGTGTACCCACGGGAGATCACCGTCGAGAAACGACTCGTCGTACGCGAGCGTCACACAGACGTCGAGCGCCGAGAGAACCTCGGGGTCGCCGCCGACGGTCTCGACGATCGGTTTCTCGCCGTCCGTTCTCTCTCTCTCGTCCGCTCCCGTCGCCGTCCCGTCGCTCTCGAACGCTCGCTCGAACCGTTCGGGCGGGAACAGTTCACCGACCGACTCGTGGATACCGATCCGTCGTGTCACGAGCGTACGCCACTCCGAGACCCTATTAACGTTCGTCGTCCACTGTCATCCGTTTCGGGGGGTCCGTTCGCTCCGCTGCCGGGATCGGCCTCCTCGGACGGTTTCTCGGCCACACGATCGATCGCCGGTAGTCGATCGTCGTGACGAACGGCCGAGAAACCCGGTAACTCTCGGCCGACGGAGAGGCTTTTCACCGGCGAGAACGACCGTCGAACATGGCTGACGAGGAGACGAACGTCTTGGGAACCGAACTCGCGACCTGTAACAACGACCCCGAAACGGGCTTTCTGCGCGACGGCCTGTGTCACCACCTACGGCGCGATCCGGGCCGTCACGAGATCTGTGCGGTGATGACCGACGACTTCCTCCAGTACAGCAAGGCCCAAGGCAACGACTTAGTGACCCCTCACCCTGAACTGGGCTTTCCCGGCTTGGAACCGGGCGATCGGTGGTGTGTCTGTGTCCCGCGCTGGATCGAAGCCTTAGAGGCCGATACCGCCCCGCCGGTAATCCCCGAGGCGACCAGCGAGGCCGTGCTCGAAGACGTCCCGATGGAGACGCTCGAAGACCACGCCCACCACGAGTAGCGACCCGTCGTTCGGTTCCAGTCGCCGTCCGCCCGCGATTGCCGCTCGTTGTAGCCGCGACCGTGGCCGACACCGGGTCAAGGGAAAACACGCGAGCACGATTTGCCGTACTTCGACGAGTCGACGAACCAGGACAACGGGAACCGTCGACTACCGGAGCGCGCCGAGTCGGAACTCGAAGGCGGCCACCGGCACTTCGAGGTCGTGTTCGACTAAAACTTCGGGGTGGATCTCGCCGATCACGCCCGCTGAGGTACCGTCGAGGACTACTTCGGCGGCTCTGCCGTCGATGAACGAGGGGTGATCGGTCGGCGGCGTTGCTGCCTCGACACCGAACGCCCGACAGAGCGCCGTGAGCCGGGTCTTCGCCGCCTCGTAGGAGGCGTCGGTCCGCGCGAGCACCGCTCCGACGGTCCGGAACTCGACGAGGCCGGTGTTTTCCCGCTCGTCACGGCCAGCGGCGAGGCCGATCTCCGCGAGGTCCTGGGGGTACGCGCGATGGGTGTTGTTCCCCAGTACCGTCATCAGTGACGGGAGTGCCCACGTCCGGACGATCTCGTAGTCCTCGCTGTACGGTTCGCGGATCCTGGCTGGAGCGAGCGCACCCAGGCAGTGATCGGCGTTCACGTCGTCTGCTTTGCCGACGTCCTCGGCGTCGAGGTCCTCAGCCGCGTCGGGCGAAGAAAGCCCCATCCGATCGTAGTTCGCCGTCTCGGCGATGAGATGAAAGTTGAGCAGGTCCTCGAAGCCGAGGCCGACGAGCGTGTTTCTGAGAGCGCGTTCGAGCCGCGAGCGTTCGTGACGGCCACCGACGGTACTCACGTCCGGATAGCGCGGTTCGAGGTCGTTGAAGCCATACGCCCGGCCGAGGTCGTCGATCACGTCGAGCGGTCCGAGCACGTCCTGGCGGTACGGCGGGATCGACACCTCGTAGACCACCCCTGTCCCTTCCCTCACTCCTGTCCCGTCGGCGTTCGGATCGACTTCGCCGTCGGATCCCGGGCCGGAGCCGGCATCGTCGTCACGCTCCGTGACTTCCGCGTCGAGACCCGAGCGCTCGGCGAGGTCGATCACGGTTTCGGGATCGAAGTCGACGCCGAGTACCGTCTCGACCCGTTCGTGTGTGACGCGTTTCGTCCCGACCGAGAGGTCCGGGCGGGTCAGCTCGCGGTCGGGGTACGAGACGGTGACCTCCTCGATCCGCGCGCCGCGGGCCGCGAGCGCGTAGCAGAGGATCGCACACATCCGGTCGATCGTCCACTGGTCGGTGCCCGTGAGTTCGATCAGGAGATCCGTCGAATCGACCGTGAGTTCGGTCCGGCGACCGTTGATGACCGGCGGGAACGAAAACAGCCCCAGATCGTCGTAGATCGCCGGCAGTCGCTCGTATTCGGCGACGATCGGCGCGTAGTCCCTCCCCGTCGGGTGTTCGGCGAGGACGTCGCCGGGCGTGAGTTCCGCGTCGGAATCGAGCGGGACGAAGGTGTCCTCCTCCGGTCCGACGCCCCGATAGGAGATCGCGTTGTCCGCCGATCCGGCAGTGCCTCCCTTCAACATTACTAAGTCGTGGATGCCGATAGCGCCCTTCACGCGATCGCGGCCCATCGTCGCGTGGAGTTTCTCCTGGAGCTGGATCAGCGAGTCGAGCACTCCCTCGTCGAGATCGACGCCGCGAGCGACCGCGCCCGTGACGTAGGGCCGTTCGGCGGGGACGCTGTCCGCTACTTCGTAGCGCCAGTCGGGAGCGTTGGTCCGCGGGACGTACACTCCTCGGTCCTCGCCGTACTGGTAGCGAAGCGAGCGGGCGATCCCCTCGACGGACAGTCGATCGAGGCGGTCGGGGGCGAACTCCAGTTGCGCCTCGCCGTCTTCGGTTTCGCCCTCGTACTCCAAGCCGAGCGCGAACAGGTCCGATTTCAGTTCCTCGTCTCCCTTCTCGTCGTGGCCGGTCAGCCGCCGGAGTTCGTCGAAGTCGGCGTCGACGACGACCATCAGTAGGTCACCTCCGCGTTGCGCAGGAAGTCGATGTCGACGAGCGTGCCGTGCAGATCGCGGATGTCCTCCGCGCCGATTGTGAGCATTGCAAGGCGTTCGAGGGCGAGCCCCCAGGCCATCACGTCGCACTCGACACCTAGCGGCCGGAGCACCTCGTCGCGAAACAGGCCCGAGTTGCCGATCTCGATGAGTTCCCCAGTGACGGGATGGGTGCCGAAGAGCTCGAAGCTCGGCTCGGTGTAGGGGTTGTAATGAGGTTTGAACTCGATGTCGGTGATCCCGAACCGCTCGTAGAACTCGGTGAAGGTACCCATGAGATCGCGCACCGAGAGGTCTTCGGCCATCACCCAGCCTTCGATCTGGAAGAACTCCAGTAAGTGGGTCGCATCGAGCGTGTCGTTCCGATAGACCTTCTCGACGCTGAAACACCGTTCTGGAGGACTCAGCTCGCCGACGGCCTCGCCCGAGAGATAGCGCATCGACAGCGAGGTGGTGTGTCCGCGAAGGTCCATACCCCGAGCCACTTCCTCGGTCCACGGCGAGTGATAGCCCTCGCCGTCCTCGCCGACGCCCTCCAGATGCGCCTCACGAACCCGCTCGACCAGCTCGTCGGGGAGGTCGTCGATCTCGGCGGGTTCCGCGAGGGCGAACTGGTCCCAGTGCGTTCTCGCGGGGTGGTCCTGGGGCATAAAGAGCGCGTCGTTGATCCAGAACTCGGCGTCCGCGTGCGGGCCGTCCATCTCTTCGAAGCCCATCCCGACGAGGACGTCTTTCACTCGTTCTGCGGTCTCACGAAGCACGTGGACCCGACCGCCGTTCGTCCGGTCGGCGTCGGCTTCGACGTTGTACTCGCGAAACTCGACGTCGCGCCACTCCCCGCTCGTCAGCATCTCGGGGGTAAGCCGACCGACCGAATCGGCGACCTCGACGCCCTCCATGAGCGCGGTGATGCCGTCGTCGGTGAGCGTCACTGCGCGCTCGGTCGCCTGCGATCGGGCGACGAGCCCGCGCTCGACGAGTCGATCGAGCACCGAAGCATCGATCTCGCTCGCGTCGCCGGTCGCGACGGCCGCCAGTGCGGCGGTTTCCCGGTCTCCTTCGGGATCGACGTCGGGCTCTGCGAACAGCTTTCCCGAGTCGATTCGTCCATATCCTTTCCGAGCGAAGTTCGACAGCGCGATGTCGACCGTCCTGCCGTCGAGGCCGGACGCGCCGATGACCTCGCCCATGCCTACGGGATCGTCGGTCGCGCCCGCCTCGCGGGCGGCCCGGTAGAGGCGCAGTTCCGGCAGCCCCTCGTCGTGGTAGGTCTCACCCTCTTCGGTGAGCGCCAGTGTCTCCTCGTCGCGTTCCGTGATGGCGAGGAGTCCATGGTCGGCGAGGTCGAAGGCCGCGCCGGTGAGCGTCGCGGGTCGTTCGTCGGTTTCGGCGGCGAGCTGTGCGATCGTCTTCTCTTCCGTGGCGCTCGCGGCTTCGAGGGCCGCGAGCTGTGCTTCGGGGAGTTGCATTCGGTTGTCCGGGTGTGTGCGTGTCTCTCTGTTAGCGGTTCCGACTCCGGAACGGTGGTTTCCACGCGATGGACGTTCTCACGTCCGTCACGGGTCCACCCCCGTCGATCAGCCGGCGAAAAAGAAGTCGAACCCCGGAACTACGTCTCGTGCTCTGCCGGCGAATCGCCCGAGGTGGGGTTCGGGTGCCATGGAGACGATTGACCCGCTTTCGATAAAAAGCCTTGCGACGCGAGCGCCCGCCGATCGACGACATAGCGGACTAACGCGCGACGGCGAACGAACACGGTGACGGGCCGATGGGGGCCCGATCACAGGCTATCACTACCGTCGTGAGGAATCCAGATCGATGTCGAGGTCGGCGAGCACCGCTTCGGCTTCCGCGCGTTTCTCCTGGTGGTCGGCGAGGAACTCTCGCATGAGCTCGGCGGCTTCTTCCTTACAGCCCCCACAGAGGCGTTCGCCGCCGACACATTCATCGTAGACGCGTTTTGCGTACTCGTCGTCGTCAGCGGCGAGTAAGTACGCATAGAGCTCGTAGACCGGACACTCGTCGGCTTCGCCCCCCAGTTCGCGCTGGAGTTCGGCGGTCTCCCGGCCGCCGGTGGTCGCCGACCTCACTTTGTCGTAGCCGACTTCAGGATCGTCGAGCAGTGAAATGTGGCTCGCCGGCACCGACGAACTCATCTTCCCGCCGGTGAGCCCGGTCATGAATCGGTGGTAGATCGACGAGGGTGAGACGAAGCCGTACCCGCCGTGATCGACCTCCACTTCGCGCGCGAGGGATTCGGCTTCCTCGAAGTCGAGTTCGAAGCCGTCGACGTGGCCCTCGTAGACGCGTTTCTCGCCGTCGACGCGTTCGATGAGCGCCTCGAACGCCTCGGGGGTGGCGTTCCGATCGAGGAAGCGAATCCGGGGGCGAAGCGGCTCTTTCCCCGCCGCTTCCAGCTTTTCGATCGCTCGCTGGCGTGGGGACTTCCCCTCGGCGTCGGCCGAACCGGGTTCGTCGACCGAATCGGCCTCGGACTCTGCCGCCATGGTCGAGCGGTCCCGGTCGGCTCCGGAGTCGCCCGCGAGCCAGTCGGCGGCGTGCGTACAGCGAACGCCGTCGGCCTCGGGACCGTCCGCGCGCTCGTCGCTGAGAACGTCGTAAGCCTCGGCGATGAGTTCGCGCTCGGCGTCGTCGGCCTCGAAACTCGCATACGCTTCGGTGACGCCGAAATACCGGGTTCGGGCGGCCAGATCGCGGGTCAGCCGGACGTGTGGGTCCTGATCCGGCCCGACCGGAATAACAGTAGGCTTGGGTTCGTCGAGTTGGGGGTAGAGGATGTCCGCGGCCTGGGTAATCACCGACTGGAGGTGCGAGACGTCGGTTCCGCCGTCGAACCCGTAGATCGATCGCATCTCCGAGAAGTTCGCCTCGATCCCGAGTTCGAAGGCCAAGTCCTGCAGTTCTCGATTGTCCGACTGGCGGTAGAGCTCGCCCGCCTCGGGATCGAAACCCAGCGCCAGAAAGCTCAACAGGTAGTCCCGGGCGTGTGCGTCGATCTCGGCCCAGGAGAGACCGCGCGCCGAATGGGCCTCCAGATCGGCGATCAACCCGTAGGTATCCGCGCCCTGCTCTTGATGCCAGATCAACTCGTCGAAGACGAGCTTGTGGCCGATGTGCGGGTCGCCGGTCGGCATGAATCCCGAGAGCGCCGCTGCCGGCTCGCTGTTCCGAAGGGCCTCTGCGACCCGTCCGTACCCGCGGTGGCCGAAGATCACGCCGCGGCGCATCAGGTAGTGGGGGTCGGGCACGCCGTCGAGAGCGTCGTCGAACGCCCCGATGCCGAACTCCGTAAAGAGGTTCCCGTAGTCGGCGATCGTCGAGGAACCCCACGGGTCGAGCGCCGTCTCGTCCGCTCCCGTCGCCGTACCCCCGTCGGTGTGTGGTTCCAGTTTCGATTCCGGCTTTGACTGTGCTCTCGATTTCGATTCTGATTCCGAGTCGCCGTCGTTCGCCGGGTCGATACGTCCGTTCGAGTCCGTGTCTTCCGTCATGGATTGTGTGTGTAGATCGTTCGATAGCTGTATCGTCGACGAAAAGCGAAGGGAGCATCGCTACCCTGCCCGGAGGGTGAGGCCCACTAGGCCGGGGTCGCGAAACTGTCCGCCCCAGTTGCTCACCGCCAGCGCCACCGAACGATGACCGCGGGAACGGACGTCACGCGAATCCCTACCCGCTACGAGGGATATAATAGTTTGCAATCGATGGCAGATCTCTTCGGTTCGTCGGCCCGCCGGCGTCACGGACGAACGAAGCCGGGAGTCCACTCTCGGCGCGCGCCGGCAGAACTCCGCACTCGAAACGACCGATCGAGCGACTCGCGCCGCACCATCGTCGGATGATCGCGCGAACCTATCAGGGAAACCGGAAAAACACCTAAATAGTTTTAGTACGAAGTAGTAAGCAAGGAGTAATGTACTCTTCAGCGACAACTTTTTGATAGAGCGGTAGCTACGCCGAAACCCGACACGAAGACGGTCTGTAGCCGTCATGATCCACACGGATTGCGTGACGACTAGCCATAACTACGTCAAAATGACAGAAACGATACTAGCGAACGGGACCATCAATCCCGAGCGACTGTTCGACGACGAGGGTATCGACACGGCAGAACGAACGTACACCCACGGGAACGAAGAGCACTATCGGAACCGCCACGGAGCCGGGACCGTCGGCCGGGTAATCGTCGGAATCACCGACGCAGGTGGCCGGCTCCTGTTGCTCACCGACCCGGAGGAAGGGCACGCGCTGTTACCGAACGATACGGTCGGCAGCGGCGAACACTGGACGACTGTCGCCCGAAAGTGGGTCGAGGGACAGGCGGGTATCGATGTCACGATCGACGGTATCGAACGCCTTCGGCGGGTCGAACACGCCATTGAGGGCGAGGAAACGCCACGATCGCACGTCTATCACGTCGTCCTCTCCGGGTCGGCCGTGTCGACGGAACCAGGAGAAGTACCGCTCGATGAGTTGGGTACGGACAACCCATGGGAACTCGGCTGGTACGATCAGCTCCCGTACGAAGTCGAGGACCCGGAGTCCGACCCGATCGACGACATCCGACTGTTCCTCGACTGAGCACGACTGCCTTACACGCATTCAGACCACCAACTACCACACCGAAATGACGGAAACGATACCAGCGGATACGGCCATCGAACCGGAGCGATTGTTGAACGAGGGACGCGTCGACACGGAGCGACTGACGCTCACCCACGAGAACGGAGACCACTACCGAGACCACTGTGAGACCGACGCCATCGGCCGAGCGATCGTCGGGGTCACCGACGCGGACGATCGACTCCTCTTGGTAGTCAACTTCGAGAACGGTCACGCGACCTTGCCGAACCAGCGGCGGGGACGATTTCCCGACGGACTGTGTGCTGACAACCCCTTCGAACTCGGCTGGTGCGACGCGGTCCCCGTTGCGATGGACGATGCTGGGACAGGGGTTCTCGACGACATCCGGCTGTTCCTCGATTGATCACGACCGCCTCACACGGGCTTGTCACCATCGACTACCACACGCGATGACCGACACGATATATCGAGACACGATCGACTGGGATCGTTACTGGCGCGAGGCCGACGAGGAGGACGTGGACGGTGCGAGTCCGAGCGCGAATCTCATCGTCGAACCGTTTTGCGAGTTCCTCGAAGAGACGAACGTACCCTCGTCGTACGCGGACGTCGGGTGTGGTGCGGGCGCTACCGTCTTCGCCCTCGCCGAGCGCTATCCCGAGACGACCGTCGTCGGTACGATGCAGCGAAACCGATCCTCGCGCGAAACCGTGAGCACGCCTGTGAGGTCGCCCTCGAAAACGTCGCGTTCGAGCGAACCGTCCTCCCTGACCTCGACCCTGAGCGACGGTTCGACGTCGTCTCCTGTTTCTACACGCTCGTCTACGTCGATGACGTCGAGCGCGCGCTCGATAGTCTCTACGGCGCGGTCGCTCCCGGCGGTTCGATCCGAACCGGTACGCCGAGCGATTCAGGTTGCTCATCGAGGGCGAGAACCTGCTGTCCTATGATCGCGTTCACGACGTGCTCGGCACCTGGCCACGAAGCGTCTGGTCGGTCGTCGGCGGGGACCGACGGTATCCGGCCTGGCGACACAACCCGCTGGTCTACGTCCCGAAGCCGCTATAGCGCATTAGGGAGTGAGCCTCGTCACCGAGAGCCACTCGATGCCGTGTTTTCCCTTTCGCTCGCTCGATCCCACGAGCCCGAAGACCATCTCCTTGCGCACGCCGCCGGCCAGCCGGACGTCGAGCGCGAGATCACGCGGCGAGAAGACGTGCTCGGCGGGAACGACCCGGACCAGTCGTTCGGAGTGACCCAGCGAATCGACCGATTCCACGTGATCGTAGGTCCGGAAATCCGCGCCAAACTTGAAGCCGGTTTTCGGCAC
>PXQR01000076.1 GCA_003021235.1 Halobacteriales archaeon QH_6_64_20
GTCGCGAGGAACTCGACGCTCGCGCCGTGGGCCGCGGCGATGGCATCGGCCGCGAGCACTTCGAGCGGGTCGAACGGGCCGCGCTCGACGATCACGACGATCCGGTCTACACTACCGAGCCCGCGATCCCGGACGAACGTCGAATCGCAGGGCAGGTTGTCCATGTACCAGTCGACGTCGGTGCCGAGCAACTCCGCGCGCCAGCGGTCGGGATGCCACTCGCCGAGCACCAGACCGACGTCGTGATGGGCGGCGAAGTTCGAAATCGCCCGGTTCGTATCGTGGGTGACGACTTCGCCGGCCTCGACCGATACGCCGAGTTCGCGCGCGAGCGCGCCGGTATGGCGCTCGAACTCGACGTCTTCGGGTTCCTCCTCGGCGGCCGCGCTCGACAGCGCGAGCTGTTCGGGCACCTCCTCGAAACGGACTACCTGCACTCGCCCGTCGCGGTTCTCGTACCCACTGTACTGCTCGCGTTCGTCGCGTTTACCGCGTCCATCGTGGCCGTCACGGTCGTCGTCCGCCCGGTTCGTGGGGTTCGAACGGGCCGTATGGTCCGTGTCGGTGTCCGAACGGTCGTCGTGGTCCCCATCGACCTCGGACTCGGATTCCCATGCTGGTGTCGACGTCGGTATCCGCGCCGAACCGCGGGCTTCCGTCGGTTCGTTCGCGAGCGTCGCCGCCGTCCGGCGTCGGGGTACGTTGGGGAAGCATGTCGGCCGCGAGACGAAGCAGGTCCCGTTCGCGCTCCGCGGTCGTGGCACTGCCGACGGGGATCAACACGCGCCGTTCGCCCCCGGTCGCGAGCAACTCGCGGGTCCGATCGAGCGCGTAGTCCGTGATCGTCCGCCGTATCGCGTCGAGCGCCGCGCCCTCCCGTTCGGTCCGTTCGCGGCCGTACACCCGATACCAGAGGGTCCCGACGAGGACGATGCCGACGGCACCGGCCAGCGCGAGCGTCCCCATCTGCGTGAGAAGGACTACTCCGCCGACGATGCCGGCCAACTGTACCCACGGGTAGCGGGCGCGACGAACTCGGGGTCGTATGCTTCGAGATCGCTCTCGCGAAAGGCGATGAGTGCGACGTTCACCAGCGAGAACACGAGGATCTTGAAGGCGCTCGCGAGTTTCGCGAGTTCGACCACCGGAACGAACGCGACGAGTCCGAGCAGTAACGCTCCGGTCACTCCGATGGCGACGACAGGGGTGTGAAAGCGAGGATCGATCTCGCGCAACGACGACGGCGCGAGGTCGTCCCGACTCATCGCCAGCGGGAACCGCGAAGACGAAAGGATCCCGGCGTTCGCCATGCTCGCGAGCGCGAGCACCGCGACGACGGCGACACCGACGCTGCCGGTTCCGCCGAGGAACTGCTCGGCGGCGACGGCCATCGGCGTGAGCGACGCTTCCAACTCGCCTAAGGGAGTTACTCCGATGACGACGAACGTGATGAACGTGTAGACGAACATCATGAGGATTACCGAGCCAAGGATCGCGATCGGGATGTTTCGACCCGGGTTTTCGACCTCCTCGGCGACGCTGGCGACCTTCGTGACCCCGGCGTAGGAGACGAAGACGAACCCGATCGCAGCCAGCAGGCCGGCGCTTCCCTCCTCGAAGAAGGGATGATACTGCGTGCTCTCGACGAACGTGAGCCCGTCGGCGACGAACACGAACAGCGCGATCAGGACGAGGCTCACGATCCCCGCCTGAAGCCGGCCGCTTTGCTTCACGCCGACGACGTTCACGACGAGCAACAACACCGCCAACCCGAGGCTGACGAGCACCACGCGGTTGCCCGGGATCGGAACGAACAGAAGCAGGTACGCCCCGAGACCCACGAGCGCGAAGGCGCTTTTGAACACCAGCGAGAACCACGCGCCCACGCCCGAGATGGTCCCCAGGCGAGGCCCCATCGCGCGATCGATGTAGAGGTAGGTGCCGCCGGACTCGGGCATCGCGGTCGCCATCTCGGCCTTCGAGAGCGCCGCCGGCAACACGAGTACTCCGGCGAGCAGGTAGGCGACGATCACCGCGGGCCCGGCGATCTTCGCCGCGAGCCCTGGCAACACGAAGATCCCACTGCCGATCATCGCGCCGACACTGACGGCCAGCACGGCATACAGACCTAAGTCGCGCTCTAGATCCTCGGCACGAACACCCGTCGTTAGACACGATACGGTTTAATACGTGGGGTCAGCGGCTCCTTCGGAACCGGGCCGGAGGCGAGCGTCGAGCACCGGACGGCGACGACCGGGATACCGATCCTCTAGACTCCCGACCTCACCCCCAATCCTAACCCCTCACTCGGTATCGGTCCGCTCGGTGTCGATCCGGTAGTACGCGACCGCTCCGTCCTCGACGTTCGCGATCCGCTTTTCGACCTCGCCGCGGTAGACGAGCGTTTCGAGGGCAGCCTCGACGACGGCTTCCGAGCGCTCGCGCGAGGTGCGCTGGGAGAGGGCGGCGAGCAGGGTGTTGAGCAGGTCGAACGCCCGCGGGGCACCCGGCGCCGCGTCGCGAAAGAAGTCCCTAACGCGATAGGCGTGGGCGGCGTCCGCGGCGAGAACGTCGCGGACCTGTGTCAGTACGTCCTTGAACGGCTCCGCTTCGTTCCAGTCGGCCTCGTCGAGCGTCATAGCACGATCGTGGTACCCGAGAACGATTAAGCTACGGAGGCGAACCGAAGGGTCGCGAACGGAAACGGACGGAACGGCCGGAACGGACCGCAGGCGGAAGGACGACGAGCGAACACGGCGATCGGGCGTGAGCCGACGCCGGAACGATCGGGAAGCCACTGCTCGAAGTCGGGGCCGTCGGCGATCAGGACTCGGGCTCGGGTTCGGGTTCGCCCTCGAATTCGCTTCCGCCCTCTTGGTGGGGACGGGGAACACGGGTCTGTTCGGATTCGGTCGGGTCGACTCCTTCCGCGGCCTCTAGGTGTTCGGTGTTCTTCGGCGTTTCTACGTGCCAGCGGCTGATATCGTCGTCGTATTCGGCGAGCCGGGTCGAGACCCGCTCTTTGAGATCGTCGTCGTTGACGTTGACCTCGAAGGCATAACGTTTCTGGGCTTCGCCGTCGTTGGTCCGTTCGACGTTCGCGCTCACGAGCTCGTTGTCGAAGTAACACGGCGAGAGCTGGGTCATCACGTGCTTGTAGACGGTGCCCTCGACCGCGCGGACGGTCTTTCGGGCGGCGGAATCGACCGCGCGGGCGACGTACTCGATCGAGTCGGCACCCTCCCCGACCGCGTCGTCCACGTCGCCATCCGCGAGTTCCGCGGCGGATTCGGAGAGTTCCTCGCCGGCGGTTCCGAGGTCTTCGGTGGGGGATTTGCCGGCTTTTTCGCCTTTCCCTTCCTCGACGCTCATCTGTGCGGCGGTCTTCGTGTTGACTTCCTCGCCGAAGCGTTCGTGGACCTTCGGCCGCCACTCGTTCCACTCCTCGAACGCCGTCCCGGAGGCTCCGGTTTCGGCGAGCGCCTCGGTGATCCGCTCGCCGTGTTCGACGATGGCGACCCACCCACCCTGTTCTTTGAACCCGGAGATGCTTTCTTCCATGGCTCGTCTATAGTATCGACGGTCATTACTGCTGTGGTGCGTAGCGCCCGAACGTACCACGGCGTCGAGCACCCCAGTTTCCGGTCTCCGGTCCCCGGTCCCCGGTCCCCGGTCAACCCCGTTTCGTGCCTCGTGTCGGCCCGACGGACCTCACACCCTACCGGGAGGCGGGGCGTCTCGCGCGTGGTCCTTCCGCTTCGGCGGGGGACACTACCGCCCGGAGCCGCCCCGCTGCGCGACCACGGGACCGACTCGAAACTGGCGCACTATCGGTCCGCGGTCGGGCCGCTGTCGGGAACCGGACGTCGATCATGAACTATCGTTCGTTACGTATACCAACGGGTTTATACGCTGATGGGTCTTCGGTAACCGTTGGTCGATGCCATGAGTGTAAACAACTCGCATACCGACGCCGGAACCGCGGAGGAACCGGACTACGACGCCGTTATCATCGGGGCTGGCTTCTCGGGACTGTACCAGCTTCACCGCCTGCGCGACGAACTAGGACTTTCAGTCAGGATACTCGAAAAGGCCGACGACGTGGGCGGGACCTGGTACTGGAACCGGTATCCCGGCGCTCGCTGTGACAGCGAGAGCCACATCTACTGCTATTCGTTCAACGACGACCTCTTGGAGGAATGGGAGTGGAGCGAGCGCTACCCCGAACAGCCGGAGGTACTCGAATACCTCCGCTTCGCCGCGGATCGCTTGGACCTGCGCCGGGACATCGAGTTCGGAACCGAGGTCACTGCCGCGGCCTTCGACGAGGACGCCGGTCGCTGGGAGATCGACACCGACGACGGGTCACGGGTCTCCTCGCAGTTCCTCGTTACCGCCGTCGGCTGTCTCTCCGAACCCTATGTTCCCGATTTCGAGGGCATCGACTCCTTCGAGGGCGAATCCTATCACACCGGTCGGTGGCCACACGAACCGGTGTCCTTCGAGGGCAAACGGGTTGCGGTGATCGGGACGGGTGCGACCGGCATTCAGATCATCCCCGAGATCGTCGAGACCGACGTCGAAGGGCTAACCGTCTTCCAGCGGACGCCGAACTACGCGGTTCCCGCGCGCAATCGCCCGCTGGGTGACGAGGACTGGACGGAGATCCAGGCGAACTACGACGAGATTCTGGCGGAAGCACACGACTCGGGCTTTGGCTTTCCCTTTAGGGTGAGGCGCGAGACCGCAGCGGATCTGTCGATGGAAGAAGTCGAGGAGTACCTGGAGCCGCGCTGGAAGGAGGGCGGCTTTCGATTCCTCGTCGCGTTCGAGGACCTAACCGTCAATCCCGACACCAACGAGAAGGTCTCACAGTTCCTCCGCGGGAAGATCCGTGAGGCAATCGACGATCCCGAAGTCGCCGAGAAACCCGTGCCGACCGATCACTACTACGCGACCAAGCGCCCACCGTTACACACCGACTACTACGACACGTACAACAAGGACCACGTGAGCCTCGTGGACGTCACTGAAACGCCGGTCGAGCGGATAACCCCCGAGGGCATTCGAACCACGGATGCCAGCCACGATTTCGATACGATAGTTTACGCCACGGGTTTCGACGCGATGACCGGTACCCTGTTACAGATCGACATTCAGGGCACGGACGGACTGACGCTCGAAGAGAAGTGGGCCGATGGCCCACAGACCTATCTCGGCCTCTCGGCGCACGGGTTCCCGAACATGTTCACGATCACCGGGCCGCAAAGCCCCTCGGTACTCTCCAATATGCCGGTCTCGATCGAACACCACGTCAAGTGGGTGTCCGACGCCATCGAGTACCTCGTCGACAACGATATCCGGCTCATCGAACCGACGAAGGAAGCGGAGGTCGCCTGGACCGCTCACAACCGGGAGGTGGCCGGAGGGACGCTGTATACGACGGTCGATTCGTGGTACATGAACGAGAACATCCCCGGTAAACCGACCGTCTTCACGCCCTATCCCGGCGGCGTCGACGCGTACCACGACATCATCCTCGAAGTCGCCGAGAAGGACTACGAGGGGTTCGAACTAACCGAATCCCTCGGCGACCTGGGCCGGACGGGTACCCGACCGAACCTGAGCGTGATGGAAAGCGACTGAGACGAGCGACCCCACACGGTCGATCGAGCCGCTCGCCGGCTCCCGGCCGGAAACGCCGCCGAGCGAGCCGTCGAACGCGACCTGCGGAAGCGTTATTGCGTGCAAACGAATACCACACGAGGAGATGGGTCCCGCCGAAGCCCTTCGGGTATGTTTAAACCGTAAGCACCTCCGTCGAACGGGGACCATCACGGTACTCGTTGGGACCTGGCTCACCCTGTTCAATCACATCGACCTGTTGGTTGCCGGGGCCGTCGATTTGGAGCTGTTCGCGAAGATCGTCCTCAACTACGCGACGCCCTTCGTCGTTTCCAACGCGGGGCTGCTCTCCCGACAGGACGACACGTAAACGCGTTCTACGATCCGGCAGCCGAACGCCTACGACGCCGTTTAGCTTTCGAACCGTCCGTGCGCTCCCGATCGTGGCGGCTCCGCGTCGTTCGAGGATTCACCGTCGTCGCTCGATTCACCCGCGACAGAGCCGACACGAGCGGGCGTTCCGACCCACCCCGATCGACTTACAGTCGATACACGTCCTTTCGCCACAATCGTCGCACTCGAACCCCTCCGTTGCCCCCTCGGCGGCGCCGTCCGTAGCGACCTCGCTCCCGCATATGTGACACGGTGACGACATGCCCGAAAGAGCGTCGCCGACTCGCATAATTCTTGGCTCCCGACCGCGCGTTCCGCTCTCGTCGTCGGACGGGTCGCTACCAACGCTTCCCGAACGGTGCTTCGTGGCCTCGTCCGCTCGGTTCACCCTTCGACGGCGATGTCGAGACCCTCGACGTCGTCCCCGATCTCGAGTTCGCCGTCGCGATCGCCCTCCGGGATGCGGACGGCCGCCATCAGACTGAAGAGGTTCCCGTTGAGCGCCTCCCGATCGATCCGTTCCGGAAGCGTCTCCTCGCGCTTTTCGAGAAACGTCTCCCGGAACCCCTCGTATACCTCCCCGGTGTGTGGATCGCGGGTCGGGACGACACACCGAGGGACGGGCGCGACGCCCTCCATCGACACGTCCCCGATCCGGACACGACGGCCGCCGTCGGCGACCAGTTCGTCCTCCCGAAAGGGCGGGACGCCTTCGATCACGAGGTTCGGACGCAGACGCAGGCGCATTCCCTCGAAGTCGATGCCGTCGTACCACGAGGCCACCTCGCGGATCGTCGCCGCCCCGATAAGCGTCGGACCCGTTCGTGCCTCGTCGACGTACACCGCGCCGTCGGTCTGGGAGCCGCCGGGCCCCGCCTCCAGTCCGACGGGCATGTCGAAGTACGCTGAGAGCCACGCTTCGAGGGGGTCCCGATCGCGGTGGAGGTGAAAGTCCTCCGCGTCCCCCTCTCCCCGAACCTGGAGCCGGCAACGACCCGCGTCGAGGTCGAACGCCGCGTCGAGCCGATGGACCTCTGCGGTCCGTTTGCCATTGACGTACTCGCCGTTCTCGTCGACGATACCGTACGCCCGATCGCCCGCGAGCCCGCCGACGTCGGTGATCGCCACGCGGTCGAGCCCGGTCGGATCGAGTCCCTTGATCGGGTGAACGGCGATGTGTGAAAGGGTCGCCATTAGTCACGACGTCTCCGACGGAGGGTATAACGGTTGGGACGAGACCGCGTATCCGACGGCACCCGAACGATACGAGCGGTCCCGAACCTCCGATGGTCGGATTACCCGATCGAAGCTTTGAGATCCTCGCCGACGTCGTCGATGAGGTCGCGCGCCCGAGTCAGGTCCGCCGGCTCGACGAGCAGCTGGACGATGCCGTGGATGGCGTCCTCGTAGTGGATGTGATTGACCTCGACGCCGGCGGCTTCGAGTCCGTTGGCGTACGCGGCCCCCTCGTCGCGCAACGGGTCGAACCCGCAGGTCACGACCGTGGCCGGCGGCAGGTCGCTCAAATCGTCGGCCTTGAGCGGCGAGGCATACGGGTTCTGCCCGTCGATATCGGTCGGGAGGTAGTGATCCCAGAACCACTGCATGTCGCCCTTGGTGAGCAGGTAGCCCTCGGCGTTCTCCTCGTAGGAAGGTGTATCGTAGCTGTGATCGGTGACGGGGTAGACGAGCACCTGCCGGGAGAAGGATGGCCCGCCGCGATCACGCGCCATCTGAGTTACGGCCGCCGCCAAGTTCCCGCCGGCGCTGTCGCCGCCGATGGCGACGTTGTCCGTGTCGACCTGCATCGCTTCTGCGGTGTCGAACACCCACTCGGCAGCAGCGTAGCAGTCCTGAAGCGGAACCGGGAACTGGTGTTCGGGCGCGAGCCGATAGCCGACGGAGACGACCATGCAGTCGGCCGCGTTCGTTATTGCCCGACAGGTCTCGTCGTACTGGTCGATGTCTCCGATCACCCAGCCCCCACCGTGCAGATACACCAACGTCGGGTACGGCCCCTCCCCCTCGGGGATGTACACGCGGATCGGGATCCCCTCGTCGGTGATCGAGAGATCCATGACCTCGCCTACCGGTTCGGGGTCGTCGGCCGACGGGAACATGCCCTCGGCGAAGCGCCGGGCCCCCGCCGGCGAGAGCGACCGGAAGGTCGGCATCGGGGCCGCTCCCATCTGCTGTAGCAAGCCGGTGATCTCCGAGTCCGGTTCCTCCGCCGCGGACACCTCGGATCGAGTCGTCGAAGCCATCGACGCTGTATGTCACGACCTACCATGATAAACCTATGGGAGCTGAAAGCGATTCCGAGACGACCGTTGAGTGCACTTTCGCGTGCCGTCGGGGGGTCCCGACTTCGCTCCGATGTTCCGGGGAACTACCCGAACATCTGGCGCATCACGGGATGCATCTCCATGAGCTGTTCTTCGGCGATCTCCTCGTAGAGCTTGTAGGTGATCGACACGGTAAGCAGGAGGCCAGTGCCCCCGACGTTCCCGATAGTGCCCATCATGTTCGCTCCTACTGCAAGGAGGCCGACGAGCGCGCCACCGATCACCGTTACCTGTGGGATATACCGTTCGAGAACTTTCTCCATGACGCCGGGGTTCTGCCGGAAGCCGGGGATCTGCATACCGGAGTTTTGGATCTGTTTCGCCGTGGCTTCCGGACCCATGTCGGCGGTCTCGACCCAGAAGATCGCGAAGATCGCTCCGCCGATCACCATGAAGGTCAGGTCGATCGCGATCCGAAGCAGGATCTGCCAGGGTTCCTGGGTGGTGGTACCTAACCACCACATCCAGTCCTGTGGCCGGTAGACCGGCGAGAAGTAATAAAAGAGGCCGCCGACCGGCGAGCCCTGCGAGTAGACGCCGAGCCAGTTCGGCATTCCCGAGCCGAGTTGGGACTGGAGGATCTGACCGAGGAACTGGATGTTCGCCTGGATCGCACGGACCAGGATCATCGGTAACACGCTCGCGTAGATCAGCTTCACGGGAAAGCGCCCGCGAGCGCCCTTGACCCGGGCGTGTGAGAGGGGAATCTCGACGCGGACGCTTTCGGCGTAGACGACGATCGCGAAGATCAATAGGGTGGTGAAGACCGCGACGAGTTGCCCTTCGCCGAGCAACAAGGTCTGAATGCCCTGTGCGGTGAGCACCGAGACGTCCGCGCTACCGGTGAGGATGCCGATCCACGTAGGAATGAGACCCGACTGGCCGCCGACTGCCTGCACGTCGAACAGCCCCCTAAGCAGCTGCTGGCTCACGCCGGCGATGATGAACAACCCGATCCCTGAGCCGACACCCCACTTCGAGATGACCTCGTCCATATAGAGAATGAGCACGCCGCCGACGAAGATCTGGGCGAACAGGATCAACTGGACGCCGAAGAGGCCGATCCCGAGGCTCCCAGCGAGCTGTTGGTTCGGCGGCAGGAAGCCGCCGAAAAACACCAATGGAATTCCCGTCAGACAGATCATCACCAGCACCAGGAGTTTCTGGAGACCCTGATAGAGGATCTGGTCGCGCGGGTCGTTCGTATCGAGTCCCAAGAGGTTCGCACCGCCGAGCAACTGGAGAACGATGCTCGCGGTGACGATCGGCCCGATCCCTAACTGCATGATGGTACCGGGGTTGCCCGCGAGGATCGCGCGGAACTGGCCGAACGGGTCGCTCCCGCCGCCACCCAGTCCGTAGAGGAAGACGTTCGTGAGGAAGAAATACAGCACCAACACGCCGGCCGTCCAGCTCAGTTTCCGGCGGAAAGGGATATGCCCCTCCGGCCGGGTGACTGACGGCATCCGTGTGAGTACCGGTTCGGCGGTTTCTTTCCAGCCCATATCACTCGATTATAGGCTAGGGCTCGTCTGTCATAGGCTCTTCGCCCGCGTCACCGCTTCCATCCCCGTCCTCGCGTTCCTCGTCGGCCGCTTCGTCCGTGGCTTCGGCCATCGCCTCGCCGCGTTCGGAGAGAATCGCTTCGCCGCCCGCCTCGTTGAGCAGCGTTTCGGCGCTTTCGGAGAAGTCGTCGGCGACCACCTCAAGTGGCTGGCGTACCTGTCCGCCACCGAGTACCTTCACCACATCGACCTCGTGGCCGTCGGAAACAGCGTTACGGGCGTCGATCCGGTAGCCGTCCTCCGTCTCCTCGGCGACGCCTTCTGCGGCGTAGATCAGGGCGTCCTCGTCGAGTTCCCTGACTTCGATCGTTCGGGTCTCGCGTTTCACCTTTTCGGGCCGCGAGAAGCCGTGTTTGCCGGTTCCTTCGTAGTTGTGAAATTCGTGTTTAGAGCGCCCGGCGCCCCCGCGTCCGCCGCGGTGGCCGGCCCCACGTCGGTTCTTGTGGGTGCCGCCGCCGTGCGTGCGCGAACCGCGCTGGCGTCGTTTCTTGCTCGTCATATGTCGTGTGTCGTCTCTCGTGTATCCGCGAGTCTTTTTCGTGTTCGTTCTCTGTCCGTTGCCGTCGTCAATACCTTCGATACCGTCCGTTAGCGCATCGAACGCAGAAGGCCGTCGATCGCCTCGGTGTCGTGCCGGCCGAGTTCGCCGCCTTCCTTGGTGGGACGTTTGATCCCCTCGTGGCCGCCACGCGGCGGGTGCAAGCGAAGCACCGGCGCGAGTCCCGCCTCACGAAGCGTCGTCTCCTCGGCGAGCAGGGCCTCCGCGAGCGCCGAAACGTCGTCGTGATCGGTGTTGTCCGCGACCCACTCGTCGTCGATTTCGCCTTCGCCCCCGCGCTCGCCGTCCGCGGGTTCGGCCCGCCGGCGTAACACGGTCGCGAGGACCTCGGCGCTCGGCTCGCCGTAGGCGACGAAGTCGTTGACCTTCGCGATCATCCCCTCGTAGGTGTCGGTCTCGGGGACGAGCGTACAGTGGTTGACGCGATGAACGTTGAGCATGCCCAATGTGTCGCTTACCCCCTGGCTCATGTTCACCTCGCCGCGCAGTTGCACGAGCGCCTGCATCAGTCGCTCGCCTCCCCTTCGGCGGCGTCGGCCTCGCTTTCGGGCTCGACACCTGTACGATCGACCGGGATCGGTCGCGGCCCACGCGCGCTCGACGCGTTGCGAAGTGCATTGAACGTCGCCTTCGCGAAGTTCACTGTCGTACGAGTATTGCCCGAACTCTTCGTCCAGGCGTCCTCGATGCCCGCGAGTTCGAGCACGCTCTGGGGGGTTTCGGCGGCCGCCAGTCCCATGCCCTTCGGCGCGGGGATGACGTCGATCTCGACGCTGCCTGCCTTTCCGGCGGTTCGCCGGGCGAGCGAGTGCGTGCCCCCTGGCCGGTCCTCCCAGGAGCCACTGCCCCGCTCGACCTGGATCATGTTCAGCTTCGCGATCTCGATGGCCTTCTGGATGCCCGACCCCACCTGGTCGTCACGGCCTTCGGCGAACCCGACGAAGCCGTCGCGGTTGCCGATCACGACCACACACCGGAACTTGACCCGCCGGCCGGAGTCGGTCATCCGCTGGACCATGTTGATGTCGAGCACGTCGTCGTTCAAATTCCCCAAGAGTTGGTCGGTGATCTCCGGTTCCTTGAACGGCAGGCCCGAGTTGAGGGCGTCCTCCATCGTTTCGATCTCGCCGTCGGCGACCGCCTGTCCAAGCCGCGTGCGTGGCTCCCAGCCGTAGCTCATAGCTCACCCTCGGTATCGATGTCGTTTCCGGCTTCCGATTCGTCCTGTAGGCGGTCTCGCACCGCGTCGAAGTGCTCGGGTAGGTCGGTCGCGTCGAAGTCACCTGTATAAAGGTCCTCGTCGCGTTCGGTGGCGTACTCGGCGATGTGTTCGCCCCGGGTTCGTTCCCAGTCGGCGAAGACCGAGTCGTTGTGTGGCACTTCGAGGCCGGCGTCGATCGCGCCCTCCTGGACCGCGAAGATCTTGCTCCCGGGCGTCGCGGACTTGAGCCCGATATCGAGCACCGCTTCCTCCAAGCCCGCCTCCACTGCGCGCAGGCCGGCGAGATACCCCGTCAGGTACGCTGCCGGCAGGTTCCCGAGGGGTGCCTCCCAGCCGTATTCGCGCAGATCCGCAGACCGTGCGCTCGCAAGCGTCCGATCGCCTTCGACGTCCGCGGCCATCAGCTGGGCGGTAACTTGCTTGTTCGAGGTCCGAGCGACCAGCCGTGGCCGGTCGGATTTGAGCAGGCGAAGGCGCTGGTGGTAGTCGGTGCGGACCTCCCGCCGCCGCCGCATCGGCACCTTGTACCGGGGGCCGGTCGCCATCAGGCCGCACCCCCCTCGCGCTCTCGGTCGCGGTCGATCTCGACGTCGTAGTTGTTCCGTGCAAAGGCCACCAAGCGGTCGACGCTGTCGAACTCGCCGCCGCCGGCCTTGTTGTACAGCTCGCGGTACTGGGTGGGCGTGAGCGTGCCCTCGTCGCGTAGCTCCTTGAGCGTCCGACGCTGAGCACGGATACGGCTCTCCCAGTCGGCCTTTCGGGGCTCGCGGGCACCCTTCGTGCCCTTGCGTGTACCGGGACCCTTCCGGTGGCCGTACGAACGCTTCTCGGCGCGCTCGCGGGCACGACCCCGGGAGTTCCCGCTCTTCCGTTCGGCGTCGATCGTTCCGTCCGCTACCAGTTCGCGGACGTCCTCGCGGGTGATCGCTTCGGCGATCTCCGCCTGTGAACCGGGATCGAACCAGACGCGGTTCTTCCCGACCCCTAAGACGTCCGCGGCGAGTCGTTTCTGTGCTGTGAGATCGGTCATGCTTGGGTTGTTTCCTCCGCGTCCACCTCGACTTCCTCGTAGGTGGGATTGAGGACCCTGATACCGCCGTCCTCCGCACGGTCCTCGATGCGTTCTCGCTTCCGGCCGCCGACTGCCGAGGCGATCCGCACCGCTTGGGCGTCGCCGTCGACGTCCTCGAGATCCGCGACGTTGTGGACGCGGACCTCCTCGAAGCCGCTCGGGTGGCGGCCACGAACGGCCTCGGGGGTGCGGTAGCCGGCCTCGACGGTGGCTCCCTTCCCCTTGATCCCGCGGCGCTGTTTCGAGAGGTTACCCCGGGGTTTGCGCCACGACGTCGGGGTCCGTTTCTTCATGTGGTGGTCCTGGCGGTCGAACTTCGGGTTCTGCCGTCCGTTGCGCGCGTCCAGCAGGCGTTCGGTTTCGGCGTCGAGATCGGGGGTTTTGTCGACCAGTCCGCGCGGGCGGAGCCGGGTTACCGTTTCGACCGCTTCTTCGGCCGGAGCGCCCTCGTCCTCGATCTCCGTCTCGGTGTCTTCGGCGACTTCGAGGCCGCCGACGTCGGCTTTGATACGGGCGGCGAGCGCGTTGCCGATCCCCTCGACCTCGGCGAGATCGGACTGGCTCGCGTTCACGAGCGCCGGAACGTGCTCGTAGCCGGCTTCGCGCAGGGCGTCGGCCTTCGCCTCGCCGACGCCCGAGACGTCGGTCAGGGCCGTTTCCTCGGCGGCGACCGCCTCGTCCGTCTCGGCCGCTTCGTCGGCGTCGGTCGCTTCGCTCTCGTCGCCGGTTACGACCCGCTCGTCGTCCTCGGCGTCGATCTCGACCTCGTCGACCTCGGCCTTGATGCGGGCGGCGAGCGCGTTGCCGACGCCCTCGACCTCGGCCAACTCGTCCTGGTCGGCCTCGCGCAGGTCGACTGCGTTCTCGTAGCCGGCCTCGCGCAGGGCCTCTGCCTTCTCTTCGCCGACGCCGGAGATCGCCGAAAGGTCCGTTTCTTCCTCATCCTCGCCGCCGTCGGTTCGGGGGCGAGAAACGTCGATTCCGTTACCCGCCACCGGCGCTCACCTCCGGTCGGCTCGGCTTGTCGGTGATGTAGACGCCGTCCTGGAACACCCGGGTGTCCTTGTCGGTGACGCGGGTGAGCTGTTCGATGTCCGCGGCAGTCTGCCCGACGTCTTCCTTGTCGGGACCCGAAAGGGTGATGCTCTCGCCGTCGACGGCCACCTCGGTGTCGCCGCGGATCGGCGTCCGGCGCGGGGCACGTTCGCCGAGGAAGTTCTGGACGACGACGTCCTCGCCCTCGGTGTTTACCTGCATCGGGAAGTGCGAATAGAAGACCTCCATGCTGTACTCCCAGCCCGTAGAAACCCCGTGGAAGGCGTTTCTGATGTGACTCGCGAAGGTGCCGATCGTCGCGGTCTGTTTCGCCTTCTCCACGTCGCTTTCGATCACCACGCCTTCGGTCGTCTCGGTGTAGGTGGCGTTCGGGTCGTCTGCCTCCTCGTCCGCGCGTTCGACCTCGATCTCACCCACCGAGACGGTCACGTCGGGATACCACAGCCGGCGGGTAACGTCTCCCTCCGGTCCGCTGATCGTGACGTCGAAGCGATCGATCTCGACGGTTACGTCCTCGGGGATCTCTAGTTGTGCTCGTGCCATCGTTCTGATTCTATCTCTCCGGTGTTCTCAGTAGACATAGGCGATCACCTGGCCACCGATGCCCTGCTCGCGGGCCTCGTAGTGGCTCATCACGCCGTGGCTCGTGGTGACGACGAGCGTCCCGTAGTCCCGGGCGGGGAGGAACCGCTTCTCCCACTTTTCGAACTCGTCGGCCCCCGCCGAGTAGCGGGGTTTCACCGCGCCACAGCGGTTGATCGCGCCCTGTAATTCGACCTCGAACGTACCGGACTTACCGTTCTCGACGAATTCGAACGTATCGACGTACCCGAACTCGTGTAACACTTCGAGCACGCTCCCGATCTGGTTCGAGGCGGGCGATACCGTCTGTCTGAGCCGCCCGACGCTCTCGGCATTATCGAGCCCCGAGAGCGCGTTACTGAGCGGATCGTTGTTTACCATGGTGTGATTCTCCCTCGTTCGTCCCTCATTTGAATTTCTTGAAGCCCATACTACGGGCGATCTCGCGGAAACACTGGCGACACAGCCAGATGTCGTACTTGCCCACCAGACCCTGGTGGCGTCCACAGCGTTGGCAGGCTTCTACCTGGCCGGTACCCTTCCCGGTGTGTTCGCCCTCGGCGTCCCCGGACTCGGATCGACTCTCGCTCATCAGGCCACCTCCGCGTCGAAGGTCGCTTCGAGGAAGCGGGTCGCGTCGTCGACATCGAGGCGATGCGTTTCGGGTAGCGACCGGGTCTCCTCGTCGCGTTTCGAGACCCGATAGCCCGGCCGTGTGAGCGACACGGTTACGTCGAGTCCGTAGATGCCGACGTTCGGGTCGTACTCCTGGTCCGGGAACTCGGTGTGTTCGGGAACCCCGAAGCTCACGTTGCCCGTCTCGTCGAACTGACTTCTCGACAGGGTTACGAGTCCCAGGGCTTTCGCCAGGAACTCCCGGGCGCGCTCGTCGCGGAGCGTGACCTTCGCGCCGACCGGCGTGCCCGGCCGGGTTTCGAAGTCCTGGCTCGCGCGCGTCGCGGTGGTCCGGACGCTCTGTTGGCCGGTGATGTCCTCTAATATCTCCTCGGCGTTCACGAGCGGTTGCCCGCCCCCGCCGACGGCCATGTGGACGACGCACTTTTCGATGTAGGGCTCGCGCATCGGGTGGAAGTCGGCCTCCGACCCGTTTTCGCCCCCGTCGTTCCCGTCGTCTACCTCGTTCCCGTCGTCAGACTCTGTGGTACTGCTCATACGAGTTGTCCTCCGTCGGCGGCGACCGCGTCGGTTCGACCGCCGGTGAAGTTCTCGTCGATCACGACGAGGTACTCCGCGACCGTCTCGAAGCCACTCCCGTCCTCGTCGCTTTCGTCGCTCATGCTCTCGGCGTCGTCGCCGTCATCGTTACCGTCGCCCTCGCCTCCGCTGTCCCTGTCCTGGGAGACGCGAACGCTGTTCGCCGAACTGCCCGGCGTCTCGACGAACTCGGTTAGTTCGCCGATCTCGCCGGCGTGTCGGCCCCGGACCGCCGTCACCAGCGCGCCGTCTTCGAGTTCGAAGTGGGCGACGATCTCCCCGTCGTAGTCGATCACGATCGAGTCGCCGGGGCTGTACTCGCTTCCCTCGTCGACGACGAGGTTGTGTCCGTCGTGGAGGTTGAGTTGGGTCTCGCCCCCTCGGACCTGGCGCTTGTCGACGATCTTCGCGAGTTTCGAGTCGGCCGCGTCGGCGCTGATCGGCGTCAGGGCGAGCCGTCCGCCCTCGCTGGGGAACACCCGGTAGTACTCCTCGCGCTCGGTGAAGGCAAGGATGTCGAACATGCCGATCGGACGCTCGACGTCGGAGATCGCCTCGCCGTTGACCAGTACCGTGTCCGCGTTGAGCGCGTAGCGCGCTTCCTTTCGCGAGTCGACATATCCTAAGACGTCCCGCAGCAGTATCAACAGCGGAACGCCGTCCCGTCCGTGAGGACCGGCTCCGGCCGTGACGGTGAACACGGCCGTCTTGCGCTCGATCGGCCACGAGTCGGGTGCCGACAGCCGTTTCTGATGCCCGCCGCGGCTCACGATCCGGCACCTCCGTCCTCGTCGTTCCCATCGTCGGTGTGATCGCGTTCGAGGCGTTCCTCGCGCACCGGGTCGTCGAGGTCGAGATCGGTCACCCGGAGGTTGCTCGCGTCGAGCGGCCGGGGGACCTCCTCGCCATCGGCGGTTTCGAGGACGACCTCTTCGACGTGGACGACCGTATCGGTAAGATCCCCCCTGACGACTTCGCCGGTCTCCCCGGCGAAGTCCCCTCGAGTTATTTCGACCGTATCGCCCGCGTTGACGCGGACGCTCCGTCGCCCGTACTCCTCGCGCAACTCTCCGTCGAGCGGGGCGCGGACCTGGTCGTGGCGCTCGTGAAGCGGTGCTGTTGCCTGTCGTTTGCGTTGTTTGCGTGGTTGTTCCGAACTACCCATTAGACGATCACCGTTGCTGTACTCGCGACCGACCCGAACCGCTCGGCGACTTCGCGGGCGATCGGGCCTCTGATCTCCGTGCCCCGAGGGTCGCCGTTCTCGTCGATCAGTACCGCCGCGTTGTCCTGGAATTTGACCCGTCGACCGCTCGGCCGTCGGATCGGCTTTCGCTGGCGGACGATCACCCCCTCTAATACTTGCCGGCGCATCTCGGGGGTGCCCTTCACCACCGACACCGTGATCCGATCGCCGAGTCCCGCCTTCGGGTGACGGTTGTGCGTACCCTGATAGCCCGCGACGCTGATGACGCGCAGTTCCCGCGCGCCCGTGTTGTCCGCACAGGTCATCGTCGAACCCTTCTCGAGCCCTTGGGTAACGTCGGCACCGAGCGCTCTCATGCGCTACCTCCACCTTCGGTGCCCGAATCGCCCTCGGGGCTTCGCTCGTCCGAGGAACCTTCGGTGACGTCGCCCGCTACGACCTCCGAGGAATCGGTCGCCGGTTCGGTGACCTGCTCGGAGGCTAGCTGTCGGGTCGTCTCGACCGTCGTGATGACGACGTGAGCCTTGGTCTTCGACAGCGGCCGGGTTTCGGCGATCCGGACCGCGTCCCCGACCTCCAGGTCGAGACACTCGGGCGCGTGTGCGGGCACGCGCGAGCGCCGCTTCATGCGTCGGTCGTACTTCGGTACGTTCACGTCGTACTCGCGTTCGACGATTGCCGATCTATGCATGTCGGTGGAGGCGACCACGCCGTCCAAGGTTCCCCCGCGTACGGAGAGCGTCCCGTGGAACGGACAGTTGCTATCGTCGCAGGTCGCCTCCGGTGTCGGTACGTCCAGTCCTAACGCCATTTCGATCGCTCCTTTCGTTCGGTCCGTCGAGCCGGGTTCGCCCGGAGGAGATCGCCCTCGACGGTCACGTACGTTCGTTCGTCTCCGTTTCCGTTTCCGTTGCCGTCTCCGTTCTCGCTGTTCTCACTACTCTCGCTGTCATCGCCGTTTTCGCCGTCTCCGGCCGGAAGTACGAACTCGAACGTCGCCCCCTTCTTGGGGACCTGTCGCTCCCGACCGTCGTCCCCCTCGATCACGAAGGTGTGTTCGGTCTCGCTGACCACGCGCCCCGAGATACCGATCGCATCGGGGTTCGAGGCGTGGGCGACTCGCACGTCGAGTCCGTTGAGTTCGTGTCGCGAGAGCGTCGCGGGCGTCGGTGTGGATGCCGACGTGGATGCAAGCGAGTTCGCGCTCACGAGGCGCCCGCCTCCTCGATTTCCCCGCTTTCGTCGAGGTCGCCCTCCTCGCGCTGGATCGTCTTGATCCGCGCGATCGTGCGCCGAAGCTCGCCCGTCCGTCCGGGGTTATCGGGCGCGCCGCCCGTGGCCTCGACGGCCCGGACGTTCAGTAGCTCGGTCTCCAATTCGTCGAGTTCGACCTCCCGTTCGGCGGCCGTCATGTCGCGGATCTCCTCGGCGTAGAGGATCGCCACGATTACTCGTCCTCCGTGTCGGCCGTCGATTCCTCGCTTTCGTCCTCGTCGGCGGTGCCGGCCGGGACCTCGGCCTCCGCGGCCTCGATGTCGGCCTCTGCGGCTTCCATCTCGGCCATCAGGTCGTCGGCCTCGCTCGCGGCCTCGGACGAGACCGGCTCGGTGTCTTCGGGCTCGGCCGGTTCGGCCGGTTCGTCGAACTGTGGCTCGCCCTCGCCGTCGTCCGGCGCGGTCGGCGAAGCGCCTTCCTCGCCCTCGACGGCTTCCTCGATGATCTCCTCGGCACCGACGTCGGCGGCCTCGCCGGGCGTCTCGGCGTCGACGGCCGTTCCCTCGCCGTTGCCGGCGGCCGCCTCGGCGTCGGTCGCCTCGCCCTCGGCGGCACCGGGCTCTTCGAGCAGGCCCGTGACCTCGTCGCCGGGCACCTCCTCGGGTTCGAGCCCGAGTTCGCCGACGTCGGCGTCGACCCTGATACGGAAGGCGTCGGGCAGGTCCGCACCCGGCGGGATGAGTTTCACCGTGACGCCGATCGTGCCTAACTTCATGACCGCGACGCCGTCGCCGCGATCGACCAGGGCGTCGGCGGGTTCGCCGTTGTGTTTGATGTACCCGCGATTGAACTTCGCGACCCGCGAGCGCGCGCCCGTCACCTTGCCGGCGAGGACGATTTCAGCGCCCAATGCACCGGAGTCCATGATCCGGTCGACGGTGGTATGGCCGGCCTTCCGGAAGTACCACCCTCGCTCTAAGGCGTTCGCAAGCCGGTCGGCGACGATCTGGCCATTCAAGTCGGGCTCGTCGACCTCCTGGACGTCGATCTGGGGGTCCTCGAGACCGAAGCGGTCCTCGATCTCGGTAGTGATGTTCCGAATGTTCCGTCCACCCTTACCGATGACCATACCCGGTTTCTCCGCGCGGAGCACGATCTGGGTGCCCATCGGGGTCTGAGCGAGTTCCATGCCGCCGTAGCCCGCACGCCCCAATTCCTCGGCGAAGAACTCGTCGATCTGCTGGCGCCGGAGCCCGTCGTGGATGAACTGCTGTTCGTCCGCCATCAGTTCTCCGCCTCCTCGGTCTCGGTTGCCGCTTCGGAAGCCTCTCTGTCTTCTAGGATCAACTCGACGTCGACCTCCGGGGAGTTCCAGGCCGACGCGCGGCCGAACGCGCGCGGTCTCCTGCCCTGGGCCTCGCCGACCTTGTGGACGGCAACGTGGTCGATATGCATCGAGTCGGCCTCGAACCCCTGGTGGTCGGCGTTCCCGGTCGCGTTCCGAAGCAGGTCGAGGAAGGCCTCGCTCGCCTTCTCGGGGTACCGACCGGCGTCCCAGCCATCGACGTCCTTGCGATGGCCCGCGCCGGAGTTGTGCGATCGGAACGGTACCGACCGCTCGCCGGCGATGACCGCTTCGAGGTATTCCGTCGCCTCCCCGGCGGTCATCCCCTTGAGCTCGCGGGCGATCTCCTTGCCGTGCTTGTGGCTCATGCGGCGCTCCCGAAGCATGGCTTTCGCCGTCGTCTCGGGGTCCGCCTCGACGCTATAGCTGATTCCCATGGTGTGTAGTGCTGCTGGTGTATCGAACTCGTGTCGGTGTGGTGATTCGTGTCATGATCGTTATTTGAGCGGGACGAACTTCGACGACCGGGTCGCGCCGATGCCGGCCTGGCCGTGTTCGACCGACTGACGCGTGAGCTGGAACTCACCCAAGTAATGACCGATCATCTCGGGCTGGACGCGAACGCGCTCGAAGCTCTGGCCGTTGTGGACCGCGAAGGTCTTGTTGACGAACTCGGGCAGGATCGGCATGTCCCTGAGATGCGTTCTAATTGGGTCGTTCGCCGATTCTTCCTCGTCGCGCGTTTCGGCCTTTGCGACTAATTTCTCCATCTCGTTCGAGAGCCCGCGTTCGATGGTCCGGCGTTGGCGAGCCGGCAGGATTGCCGCGAGTTCCTCTCGTTCCATCTCCTGTACTTCCTCTAACGTATGGCCACGGTAGGTGAAATCGCCCTCGAGGCCGGTTCTGTAGTCCGAACTCATTACTTACCACGTCCCGTTCTGCGGGAGGCGATGTCCCCGACCTTCCGGCCGGGCGGCGTGTCGCTCGAAACGCTCCGGGGTCGACCGGGGTGCTGTCGGCCGCCACCACCGTGTGGGTGATCGACGGCGTTCATCGCCACGCCACGAACCCGCGGGTACTTGCTTCCGCGTGCGTTCATCTTGTGATGCTTGTTGCCGGCTTTGACGAACGGCTTTTCCGTTCGTCCCCCGCCGGCCACGACGCCGATCGTCGCCCGACACTGGGGGTTCAGTCGCTTGGTCTCGCCGCTCGGCAACTGGACGACGGCCACCCGGCGGTCGTGGGTGACCAACCGGGCGCTCGTGCCCGACGCCCGGGCGAACTTCCCGCCGTCGCCCGGCTGGCGCTCGATGTTACAGACGGGGATCCCCTCGGGGATCTCCGCCAGTGGGAGCGTATTGCCGGGCTTGATCTCCGCCGAGACCCCAATGGCGATCTCCTCGCCGACCCGCACGCCTTCGGGGGCGAGCACCAATCGTCGATCCTCGTCTTCGAACTCGATCGAGGCGACGGGTGCGCTACGAGCGGGATCGTGTTCGATGTCGACGACCTCGCCGGTAAGCAGGTCGTCGTCGGGCGTCGATCGGTGTCCGAGGTCGGTCTTGTACCGGTGGGAGGGCGCGCGGAACGTCGGCGTCCCGCGACCGCGCCGTTGGCCCTGGATACGTCGACCCATCTCAGAACACCCCGATCCGGGAAGCGATGTCCTGGGCGTCGTCGGCCTCGCCGAAGGTCACGATCGCCTTCTTCTCCCCTTTGGGGGTGACCATCGTGTTCACGTTCGTTACCTCCGTGTCGAAGCGTGCTTCGACCTCCGATTCGATCTCGGGTTTGTGCGCGTCGATATCGACGATGAACTGGAGCTTGTTCTCGAAGTCCATGTCGTTCATCGCTTTCTCCGTGACGTGTGGATGTTTCACTACTGACATCTGTCTGCTACCTCCGCGATCGCGCTCTCGGTCCAGATCGTGAGTCGACCGGCCTGCCCGCCGGGCGCTAAGTCCTCGGTGTTCACTTCGCGTGCGGTTGCGACGTCCGCGCCCGCGAGGTTACGAGCGGCCTTCGAGGGTTCGCCCGCCGTGACGAACAGGATCGATTTCGGTCGTTTGTACTTCCGTCCGCGGGTCGTGCCCCGGCCGGCGCGAACAGTTCGGGAGTCGGCGCGCTCTACGTCGTCGGCGACGCCGAGTTCTGCCAGTACGTCGACGACCTCCCTCGTCTTTACGAGCTCTTCGAACTCGTCGCTCACGACGAGCGGGAGCGAGAGGTCTTCCTCGAAGCGGTGGCCGCGCTCGGCAACGGTTTCCCGGTCGGCGGTCGCGGCGATGGCGCTTCGCGTCGCCAGCTTCCGTTCTTTCGTGTTCATCGCCTTCGAGCGGTCCTTCTCGACCTTCGGGGGATGGGCCCGGCGACCGCCGACGGTCTGGGGGACTCGGCGGCCCTGCCCGTTCTGTCGGGGAACGTGGGCCATCCCGCGGCCGCTGCCGAAGGACTCGGCGGGCGTTCGCATCCCAGCGTACTCGTCGCTCCCGTAGTCCTGGGTGCGATTGGCCCGAGCGACGTTCACCGCAGTCGTGATGAGGTCGGGTCGATAGGTCGTCTCGAAGACCGCGGGCAGATCGAGGTCCGCGCCGTCGCTTCCATCGAGTTCCCTGACCGTGACGTTCATGATCCGGCTCCCGTGCCCTGGTTCGAGGCCTGTGAGACCCGACGCACCTCGGGATCGAGGCGCGGTTGGTCGTTCGGCCGAACTGCTGGCCGAAACCGTAGCACTCGCTTGTCCGGTCCGGGAAGCGAGCCCTTGATCAGCGCGTAGGGCCCGTCTACCTCGCCGTATCCCACGAAGCCGCCGTCGACCGAGGCGTCGTCGCCGTCGCCGAGCGCGAGCAGTCGCTTGTTGAGCTCGGTGCGCTGGTGATAGCCGGTCTGTCCCTGCTGGGGAACCGTCGAACGGACCCGGGAGGGATGCCACGGACCGAGGTTGCCGATCCGTCGCCGGTACCCCTGACGCAGGTGTTTGCCCTTCCGCATTTGGACGCCCCAGCGTTTGACCGGTCCCTGAGTGCCTTTCCCCTTCGTGACGCCGGCGACGTCCAAGTACTCGCCCGGCCGGAAGGTGTCGTTCATCGCGTGATCACCTTCGAGCAACGAGAGCCCGAGATCGACCCGTTCTTCGAGATCGCCGCCGCCGATCCGGGTCTCCATGACGTCCGGGCGTTTCTTCGGCACGCCCGAAACCGCGCTTGGGGTGGTGTGGGTGATCGCACGGACGTCGGCGACTTCGCCTTCGTCCAGTGCGGCTTCGAGGTCGTCGGTGCGATCGGCTCCGTTGCGCGGGAGCGAGAGCACCCGGCCGAGGTCGTCGTCGAACTCTTCAGCCCAGACTTCGGTGATCGGGCGCATCCCGTAGGGAGTCTGTTCGTAGGCTCGCAGGGCAACGGCGTACATCGGCGGCGTCTCGACCACCGTGACGGGGACGGTCTCTTCGGTGCCCTCCCGCGGCGAGTCGGTTCGGTCGTTGAGCATGACGATCTGTGTCATGCCGGCCTTGTAGCCTGCAAAGCCCTGGAGCCCCGGCTGTCCGTCGTCGTCGGGCCACGATTTGAAGCGTGGGACCTCGTTGGTCGCGCGCTTTCTGGGGCTATACCCCATCGAGCCTTTGCGTGGTCTGTCCGGTTGTGGCATGTCGTGTTCACCTCAGATTCAGGCACGCGAGCGTTGCGAACAGTGCCTCTTCCGTTCGCACCGTCTCGGTGCCCTGGTTCGGTATCGTATCGAGCCAGCGGTCGAACCCGCCCGGTTGGCCGCCGTCGGCTTCGCCTTCGCCTCCGTGGTCGCCGTCGGCGCTCGCGGTCGTGTCGTCGGCGACCGTCGCCGGGTCAATGTCGAGGACCTCGGGCAGGCCGCGCTCGGGCGCGCCGAACGCGACGGTCGCTCCGTCGTCCGCGATGCGCCCGGCGAGCGGGCCGAGTCGCGCGACGCTCAGGCGTTCCCCGAGCCGTGACGCCGCGATACGGACGCCGGCGTCGGGTGCGTCGAGCGCCGCTTCGAGGTCCGCGCGCCGAACGGCGAAGCCCGGTGGAGACTCGCCGGTGATCCGCGCGCGAACCGGCTCTCGCGAAGAGATCCTGACGGTGACGCGCTCGCCCTCGCTCGCCTCCATCTCCGGGGGTGTCACGAGGGAGATCGGGTGTTGCAGTCCGCAATTGACCCGAACGCGCCCATCAGGGCCGACCTCGGTCACGATTCCTTCTCTCGACGACTCCGAACTCTCGGGTCCGGAGCCGGTCCCGGCCACGCGAAGCGGGGGAAGCACGCCAACGGCGTCGAGTTCGTCGCGTTCGTCCCAGACCTCCTTGCGGAGGTAGGGGGGCGTCGCGGCGTATTCGAGCACCGTGGCGACGAACTCGGCGTCCCATCTGCCTTCCGCCCCGCGATCGGGGAAGACGGCGAGTCGGTCGACCCGGAAGACCACGGCGGCGCGAGCGACGAGTCCTAGTTTACGAGTCGCCTCGCGCTTGTTCGACGTCTCCCGGACCACTGACGACGGGATACAGACGGCGAGCGTCATATCCCCTCTCCTCGCGTGGCCACGAGACTGTGGCGATCATACCGAAGCCACTCGTAAAAGGGTAGCGTTTCGCTGGTGTCTCGATGGCGCTTGCAGGTCGTCTGCGGCCTACAAACGGGAGATCGATGTGTGAGACACCGACGCGCTGGGGGATGCCGAGCAGTCGTCGGTTTCAGAAGGTTTTTATCCATCTCGGTAGCTATTTAGAAACGCGCGCGAGCGCTGGTAGTGTAGTGGTATCACGTGACCTTGCCATGGTCACAACCTGGGTTCAAATCCCAGCCAGCGCATGACACAGCGGCTCTCCTCCCAGTTTTCCCGGTTTTCCAGAAGCAAGGAAAACCATGTTCGAAGCTCACATCATGGGTGGATGTTCATCACCCCTACGCCGTACCGTGGTTTTAAAAGCTGTCAGGCTCATTAGAGCTAATACTAGCGGCTCCACTGATTTTGGCGAGCCGGGGGTGAAGGCTCATGCATGATAGACGCGACAATATCGACGGAATCGTCCTCGTCACCGAGGACGCAGAACACTTCCTAAATCAGAGGCAACTGGCCGACTACAAAAAGCACCGCGAGAAGCTGATCAAGTGGATGCTCAACCTCGGAAAGGTTCCGAAGAAGGCTGAGGGTTACGCTTGGGATACGGTGAGGTCACGTAGCTACAAGCTCGACAAGTTCTACCGGTGGGTCTGGAAGGAGGAAGACGGGTATACACTCAATGTCACGCCCGCGCACGCGGATGACTATACGCAAGAACTGGTCTACGGCGACACCGGTAACGCGCACAAAGCTGACGTACACAAATCCATCAAGACCCTGTTCAAGTGGCAGAACTGGGAGAAGGACGAGGAAATCGATTGGGAGCCGAAAATCAGCTTTACTAACGGTAGCTCGGCTACTCACCAGCCGCGTGACTTCCTCTCCGATCGGGAGCGCCGCCTGATCAAGGAGGCTACACTAGAGTACGGCTCGATTCCACACTACAACAGTATCACTCCTGAGGAGCGCGACAAGTGGAAGATACACCTGGCGCAGCGGTTGGAGAAGCCAAAGGATGAGATCGACCCACAGGATTTCGAGCGGGCGAACGGCTGGAAGTATCCATCTATTGTCTGGGCGACGATGGACGCTGGGTTCCGGCCGAAGGAAGTTGGTCGTGCTAAGGTGTCGTGGCTCGATCTGGAGAACGATCTGTTCCGGATTCCGAAGGAGGAGTCCACGAAGAACAAGGACAACTGGACGGTGGCGGTGAGCGAGCGCACCGCGAACATGCTCCGACACTGGGTGTCGGAACGCGAGAACTACGAGAAATACCGGGGTTCCGACGCGCTCTGGCTGACGAAGTACGGCAACCCATACTCCAGTCAATCATTAAATCGATTGCTGGACAGGTTGTGCGAGACAGCGGGCATTCCTGAGCAACGAGGCATGACGTGGTACTCGATCCGCCACTCTGTGGGGACAAAGATGAACGAGGATCAGGGACCGGGTGCGGTTCAGCAACAGCTCCGGCAGAAATCCTACGAGATGGCTATCCGGTACGATCAGTCCCCACCTGGGAAACGACGCGAAACCATCGACAGCTGGGACTAGCTCCTGTCTCATCTTTCAAACGTCGCTATGGAGATTATATTAAATGGTTTGAATATTCCAATGTCAGGTGTGGAAACGCTCGTACAACCCCTGTTGGTGGGTTACATAGGACTCGTGCTGGGATTCAGAACTCCTCGCTCAGAGCTAAAAACCACAATATATACTCAATTTAAACTAGACTGCTTGAAACTGCTTATGCATCTTGCCGTTCCTATTGCCGGCCATGAAGCTGCGGTATTACGCTGACGCACCGAACTCTGATGATCACGAACGGGTTCTCGACCTCCTGCACACGATTTACGACAAGTACGGCACCCCGATCGAGATCGAGCGCGTGAACAAGCGATGGGGCTGGATCCAGGTATTCCCCGGCAAGGTTCGGGATAGCTCGCCGGAAGACGTGTACGATCGAGACTTCCACTACAATCGGACGCTCGGCTCGAACATCGGGGAGTCGCCATCGAAAGCGTTCAAGTCTAGCGGCCGGCACATAGATCTTGACGGCTACGTTGGTATCATCGATGACGGGCTCGTCTGGGCTACCATGTACCGCGGTGACGCGATTGGCTACGGTCCCGATCTCGACGAGGATTCGACGACACTTGGATTCCTCGACCAGGTTGTAAAGCAGGGCCTTGATGCGATCGAGGAGAAGTACATGGGCGATGAGGAGCGGGAGCGATCGGTGATCGACCAGTTCCTTGCTACGGACGTAATCGACGGAACGGTCCGGCAAGACGTGACTGTTGGTTCGTCGCTTGTCCCGCAGGAGCTATCACCCGGAATCCAAAGCGCCGTAGAAGAGATAGCGACGCGAACGATCGACGCAGTGATCGAAACAGAGGAAGCTGACTGGGTGATTCACACGGCGAAAATGCTTGACGCCCCGACTCTCGATACCGCTGTCGGCCACGTCATCATCCGCGACCAACTCTACCGCCAAGACAACGACCTCAACATCGAAGAGACGAAACGCGCAGTGGTCTTCAACACATTTCCCTGGGAACTCGATATCGAAGTTGTTCCCGACGTCTTGAAGCGTCTAACCACTCATCCTGGATCGATCGGCATCGAAGTGTTCGCAGGCGTTGAGGGCAATTTTCACCAAATCACCGACTGATCTAATTTCGGCAATTGGGGGTTGTATCGATAGGAACCGGAAGGACTCATTGTCCTCCCGTTGTCGGACCGTACACGAACCTATATTCGATCGGCAATCCCGTCTGGGAATAGAGCCGTGGAGGAGACGATTGCCTGGCTTCGAGACCGGCCGTATCACTACGATCAGATCCAGCTTCAGCGGATTACTTCCGGCCGAACCGGCAACACGCGTGAACTTGCTCTTCAGTCACCTGTCGACCAAGCACTTTCCGAGCACGGTATCGACGACCTCTACGCACACCAGGCAGAGGCAATTGAGGCCGTTCGTCAGGGCCGGAACGTCGTGCTTGCGACGCCCACGGCCAGTGGCAAAAGCCTCGCGTACATCGTACCGGCACTCGAACGCGCAGCTGAAACCGGAGGGAATACCCTCTATCTCGGCCCGCAGGTCGCCCTGATCAATGATCAAGAGGCCACGCTGACGAGCCTGACCGAGACACTCAACGAAGACATACCCGTCGCTCAGTACACAGGGGCAATTTCTCAGACGGACCGGCAAGCCGTCCGGGCGGACGAACCCAACATCGTCCTCACGACGCCAGATATGCTGCACTGTGGCGTTCTTGCGAACGCCCGATCGCTCTGGGAGTGGTTCTTCGACCAACTGGAGGTAGTCGTTGTCGATGAAATTCACGAGTATCGCGGCGTGTTCGGGAGCCATGTCGGCTTCGTGCTCCGTCGTCTGGTTCGTCTCTGCGAGAGGTTCGACGCTGATCCGCAGTTTGTCTGCTGTTCGGCGACGATTGGCAATCCTCGTGACCATGCAGCCACAATCACAGGACAGTCTGCCTCATCCTTCGCTCTCGTAGATAAAGACACCAGTGCCACTGGCCCGACTCACTGGCTGTTCTGGCGGCCGCCGACCTACGTCGGAAAAGCTCCCGAGCAGGGCGGCCAGCGCCTGTCGCATCACGGCGAAACTCTTCGCCTGTTCACCGATCTCATCTCGAAGGGCTATCAGACGGTGGCGTTCACCCGGGCACGGCAAACCGCTGAGCGCTACGCCGCCGAGAGCGCAAGTACGCTCCTTGATCGAGGGGAGAATGATCTTGCCGGCGCTGTAACGGCCTACCACGCAGGATTACGAGACGATCGTCGTGCCACCATCGAATCTGATCTCCATACCGGCGACTGTCCGGGTGTCTGGAGCACGAGTGCCCTCGAACTGGGCGTAGATATCGGCGGTCTCGACATTGTTCTCTTGGATGGGTATCCTGGGACTCGGATGGAAACGTTCCAGCAGGCAGGACGTGCCGGTCGGGGACAGGAACCGAGCCTCGTTACTCTCGTTGCAAGCGAAGATCAGCTTGACCAGTACATCATCAATCATCCCGACGAGTTGTTCGAGGGGTCGCCTGAGCAAGCGATCGCCAACCCGGCCAATCCACAGCTACTGCGTGTCCATGCACGATTCGCCGCTGCGGAACGCGCTATCACACCCGCTGACACGGAATATTTCGGGTCGACGTTTCCAGGTGTCGTAGCCAATCTCACCGAGGCTGGCCAGCTACAACGACGCTCCAGGGCGACCGGACTGGAATGGGTCCAGACGCGAACCAGCTCAGCACCGTCTCCCTACGAAACGAGTTTACGAACCATCGAGGACCGTGAAATCACACTTCGCGTTCAAGATCAAGGTGGCACCGATGATATTGGCCGGCTTCCCTTTACCGCCGCGCTTCGAGATGTTCATCCTGGGGCGATCTATTATCACCAGGGTCAGACTTACGAGGTAACGAGACTCGATCTCGACTGGGATCTGGCGTGGCTGACGCCGACCGACGCCGAGTATCAGACCCGCGTCCAGTACGACGAGACCATCACAGTCGACCGCGAGATAGAGGCGACGCCCCTTGCCACACGGGATGACGTCACGATCCGGTTCGCCGAAGTCACCCGCCGGAAGCAGGTTACGGGCTTCGAGCGTCGAGACCCAGTGCGCGGGGAACAGCTCGGCCACGACACCCTAGATCTCCCGGAAACGACGCTTCAGACGCGTGCCCTGTATTTCACACTGCCTGGGTCGCTCGAAAACGTCCTCAACACGATGGCCGGCGAATTCGATGGCGGCCTGCACGCGGTCGAACACGCGTTGATCGCCACGTTCCCCCTCTCACTGCTCTGCGATCGCAGGGATATCGGTGGGTTGTCGACACCCCACCACCCGGAGACGGACGGGAGCACGATTTTCATCTACGATGGCTATCCAGGTGGTGTAGGACTGGCGCGAAGCGGCTACGAACAGATCGAGGACGTACTACGCCAGACCTGGGAGTTGATCGCGGCGTGCTCCTGTGACGTCGGCTGTCCTGCCTGCGTCCAGTCACCGTACTGTGGCAACGCAAACGAGCCGCTCGACAAACGGCTGGCTCTCGTCTTACTGACGGCGCTTGCCGACCCCAAGAGACGAAGAATACAGCATAGCTGATAGATCAAGGATCGAAATGGTAGAGGTAAGGGTGATTCTGCTTTCCCGCAGGCATGATCTCGTTCAGGATCTGTTGGACTTGTTCCTCGGAGGTGCCGCTGGCGATGATCCGGTCGTCGTAGATCGCGAAGTGGGCCTCGTTGAGGTCGATGTCTCGGAGCTCTCGACCCAGGCTGCGAGCCCGAGCTTTTCCCAATTCTTGGTGGTAGATCCGTTCTAACTCGGAATCTTTGTCTTTGAGGTCCTCGATTTCCTTACGGTAGCGTTCCCGGTTGCGTTTGTTCTTCATGTAGAACCGTAGCTGCTCCGCCTCGTTCTTTTCCTCTTCTTCTGGCGGGGGCAGCGACTCGATCAGCCCAAACCGGTGCTTCGCTTCCTCATACGCGTCGTCAATATCTGTGCTGATATTGCCGCCGATCACGATTGGTTGAATCCCGAACCAGCCGTCGCTGACGATCACGTCCTCAAAGGGGAGTAACGCCACCATCGATACCATGAGTGGCAATGCGTCTTCGCTCCAGAACTCGGTGAACGGTGCCCGGACAGCCTTGACGGCGTAGGCCCGTGGCGGCCGCTCCCAGTCCAGGAACACCGCATGATCTTCGAAATGCCGGACCACCACGAACTCCCCGAACTCGCAGCCAGTCCAGCTCTCAACTACGGCTAAATCCTCCTCTGTGAGATCGTCCGGATTCTCCTCCACGAACTCATGAATCAACTGCTCTGTATCCTTCTCATATAGCGACTCTCGGATCGGTAGCAGCTCTCCCGTGTCGTACTGCTCCAGTTCTTCGTATGTCTCGATCTCCTCGATTAGGGCGAATCGGTCGTTGACGTAGAGCAGCAGGTGGCCGTACAGTTCGAGAAAGCGCTGTTCGCGGTTTTCCTCTAACACCATACCGGTACTCATTAGCACACAGGATACTCTCCGGGCTGAAATCAGTTCTTCTCTATGCCACCCACAAACCTCTACTTGTTTGCCCGTGACCCTCTACCGAGGCCATCACTCACAATGACGCTTTACACCCTTCGTGTCATCCTGTTTCCGAACCCACCGTTCTTCGAGGGAGATAGAGAGGTATGGCGTGAGATCCACATTGACGACTCGCATACACTGGAAGACCTGCACAACGCGATCTTTGAGGCGTTCGATCGCTGGGATCAACACCTCTATGAGTTCGACACGTACAACGAGTACGAGCTGCCGACGCGAGCCTACGTCCATCCCTCCCAGTATGAAGGCGGGCCGAGCTGGCCGCCGATGAATGAGGACGAGATCGATCGGATGCTTGACCAGATGTCGATGGATAATCCTCCAGAAGGGGCCATCGAGTATTTCAGGGAGGCCAGGGCGGATCCGCCACCGGAAGGCAACGTCGCCGACACGACTATTCAGGACCTTGACCTGGAGGAAGGTGGTGCAATGTACTACCTCTTCGATTTCGGAGATAACTGGGAACACCGTATCGAAGTCCGAGAAGTGAACGACGGTTCATTGGAGGGGCCACCGAGAGTCGTTGCCGAGCACGGTGAGGCACCTGACCAGTATCCTGATCCAGAAGACATGAACGACTGATCGCCACTTCACCTGCTGAAGCCTGGTTTCGCATGTATCGGTTCCACTGGTCGACTTGGAGGTATGCATCCTCGATTCATTCGTCTGAGGTTTGCGTATACCGTTGAGGTTTGAATTACAGGTCTTTTTCGGCTGCGTCTAATCGGTCTAACCTCTCCGCGATCAAGTCCAATTACTCTGCGCTTCTGTCTAAGCGACCTAACTGCTCTGCTACCCAGGCGAACGCTGCAGAGCTTGTCTCAGCGACTCAATGTCCCAGAGTTTGGTAGTCGATCGGGGTTCGATCTCCGGCATTTCACTCGGCCGATCAATTTACTATCTCCAAGCGAATCAGGGTTCTATGGAATCGAACCCAGCATAAGATCGGTTGTTTCAGAGAATAAGAGTAAGAAGAGGAGGCGGGACGTGGGTGAGCGCGGTCCTCACGCTGATCCCTCGAGTTGCTTCAGATTCTCCAGCTGGTCCAGAACACCTCTTTCTTCGAGTTCGGCCAGCCGTTCCAGCGTATTCTGCTTCTCTTCCTGCTGTGTTTTTTGTTCCAGGCTGAGCGGCCGTCCGCACCGCCGGCACTCGGTCTCGCCGCCTTGGTTCTCGCAGCTGCAGAACGGACACGCAACGTTCTGTTGTTCGTCCTCGTTGCTGTCGAGTCCGTACTGATTTCGGATGGCTCTGTTGACGTCGTCGCTGTTGAGGTGGACGTAGACTTTGGCTCGGTCGCTGCCGGGTTTCCAGCCGGCGAACTTGTTCAGCTGTTCGCTTCACTCGATCTCCGAGATCAGGCTCGTAATCGCAGCGGTCATCGTCGTGGTAGCGTGGGATGTCGCCGCAGTATTCGCATGACTGTTGCTCGGTCTTTACCCAGAGTGGTGCGGACGGATCTTCCAAGTCTCCAAGTTCGCCGCCGAGAGGATGCTGGGCAAGCCACTCTCGGACGGTTCGACCGGCTCGAACCAGCTGGTTGGTGCGGTCAGGCGTGTATTTGAGGCCTTCGAGGAAGATGAAATCGCCCGCCTCGTTCGAGGTGAAGTCGGCGATGTTCCGTGAGAGTAGTTCACCAGGACGAGCTGCCGATTCGTAGAGCGTGATGGCAAACGCGCGATCGCGGGTGCTACTGAAACCTCTGAACAACCGCTTCAGCTCATCGTCAGTAAATAGATCGTCGCGAGTGACTGAGGTAGGTTTCTTTCGTGTGACTTTGAAGAAGTCGACCTTCTCCGGGTGTTTCCCGCCGTTTTCGACCTTGTAGAACTTCTTGACGACGCCCTTGAATTTGTGCTTGGTGGCGTCGGCGTAGTCGCTCCGGTTCATCTCCGCCATCACTGCCCTGAGTTCTTTCTCATCGGCTCCGCGAAGCCGGAAGTC